>JBBQBV010000290.1:0-1505 GCA_038318085.1 Solirubrobacterales bacterium | reverse complement strand
GTGGCCACGATCAGGGGAGGCGACGTGCGGATGGGGGTCCGCGAGCACGGCTCCGTGCAGGACTGGCCTAGGCATCGGCATCCGTGGACGTTTGGTTTAGAGGGATCAAGGGGGCCGCCGCGCCGCCGCTGTCGGCGCGGGCCAGCGCAGCGTCGATCCGGCGCAGCGCCTCGTCGCGGCCGAGCAGCGCAAGGCTCTCGAAGATGCCCGGGGAAACCGTCGTGCCGGCGATCGCCACGCGGATCGGCTGGAAGACTTCCTTGGGCTTGACCGCCCGGGCCTCGACGAGCGTGCGCAGCGCCGCTTCGACGTGCTCGACGTCGAATGGCTCAAGATCGGCGAGCGCAGCGCGCGCGTCGGCCAGCGCGGGCATCCCGCCGTCGACGATCACGCGCTGGAACGCGGCGTCATCGATCGCCGGCCCGTCGAAGATGAAACCACAGAGCGGCCAGAAGTCGGCCAGCGTGTGCAGCTTCTCATGTGAGATCGCGACGGCGTCGCGCAAGCCGGTCCGCCCGGTGAACGCCTCGAGCCGCGCGGTCAGGTCGTCGAGGTCGAGGCTTCGCAGCTCGCGGCCGTTGAACGCGCGCAGCTTGCGTTCGTCGAACACCGCCGGTGAGCGCGACACCCGGTCGAGGCTGAATCGCTCGACGAGCTCGTCGGTGGTGAAGCGGTCGCGCTCGGGATCAAAGCCCGCGCCGAGCAGCGCGACATAGCTGCGCACGGCCTCCGGAAGGTAGCCCGCGTCGCGCAGCGCCTGCACGGACGCGGCGCCATGGCGCTTTGACAGCTTGCGCCCGTCGGGCCCGTGCAGGAGGGGCAGGTGGGCGTACACCGGCGCGGGAGCGTCGAGCGCCTCGTAGACCAGCAGCTGCTTCGGAGCGTTGGAGAGATGGTCCTCCCCGCGGATCACGTGCGTGATCTCGGCGTCGAGGTCGTCGACGGCGACCGCGAAGTTGTAGAGCACGGACCCATCCCCTCGGGCGATCACCGGATCATCAAGCCCGGCGTGCGCGAACACGGTCTCGCCACGTACCGCGTCGTGGACCGCGGTGGCGCCCTCGTCGGGCACGTGCAGGCGGATTGCGCCCGACGCCTCGGACTGGCCCCGGAAGCCGCGATTGGCGCCGTGGCGCTCCTTGTAGGCCCGCACCTCCTCGGCGCCGGCACTGGAGTGGTAGGCATGGCCCGACTCGAGCAGCTGCCCGAGCACCTCCGCGTGGCGTTCCCGGCGTTGTGACTGGAAGATCGGGCCCTCGTCCCAGTCGAGCTCCAGCCAGCGCAGCGCATCGAGGATCTGCTCCACGTTCTCCGGTGTCGAGCGCTCGCGGTCGGTATCTTCGATGCGCAGGAGGAGCGCGCCACCGGACCCGCGCGCCATCAGCCAGTTGTAGAGCGCGGTGCGCGCGCCGCCGATGTGCAGCGCGCCGGTCGGGGAAGGAGCGAATCGGAGCCTCATGCCCATATCGCGGCCATGCTAGTCGGGGCTCACGTGTCACCCGCGG
>JBBQBV010000289.1:0-1508 GCA_038318085.1 Solirubrobacterales bacterium | reverse complement strand
GGATCGTGGCGGACGAGCCGGTAGGGGCCGCTGCCGACCGGCAAGCCCCGCGGGGCCACCCGACCCGGCGGAAGGTTCGCCCACAGATGGCGCGGGATGATCGGCACGTCGGCCAGCGGCTGGTCGAGCACGCCAAGCGATGGCCGCCTCAGCTGCATCACCAAGCGGTAGCGCCCGGTGGCCGACACGGACCTGACGTCGCGCAGCTCCGGCGTGAAGCGCGGGTGCGGGTGGTTCCTGTAGTAGTCGAAGGAGAATGCGACGTCGTCGGCGGTCAGCGCCGAGCCGTCGTGCCAGCGGACGCCGTGGCGCAGCTCGACGGTCAGCGTGCGGTCGTCGCGGCGGTGGATGGACCGCGCGAGCAGTGGGCGGGGCACACCGTTGGCATCGCGCAGGGTCAGCGTGTCGTAGATCAGGTTGACCAGCGGGTAGCCGACCTCGAACGTGTAGGGGGTCAGGCTGCCGTCGTCGCGCGGGATCGGAAACCGCACGAGGTCGACCTGCTGTCCGTGAGCCGCGCCGGCGAGAGCGAGGAGTGCGCTGGCCGCCAGGATGGCTGTGCCGGCGCCACGGAGGCGTGCGGACATGCGGTCACGATAGACGCGATGTCCCTCTGTGCGGCGCCTTTCGAGCGATTCCTGCCACTAGGTGTCAAGTACACCTAGCGTCGAGTGGCGCAACGGGGTATGTTGCTCTGTGCACGTGGGCTCTATGGATCTCTACTGACCTTCCACAAGGAGTGCTTCTATGACATCGAATGCAGGCAGGCACGGCGTGCTGAGGCGACGGCGGGTGGCGATCACCCTCCTGGCGCTGTCGATGCTCGTCGTACCGGCCGCTATCGCGTGGGCCTGTAATCCGCAGGCGCACATCTCCGTGAGTCAGAGCGCGAGCTCGGTCACGGTGTACGGGTCCTTCTTCAAGACCAACTCGTCGGTTTCCGTGAGCGTCGAGGGTGGCGGCTCGACGACCGTGCCGACCGGCGGCGGGGGCGCGTTCAGCGTGTCGCTGGCCGCTCCGTCCCAGCCGGGGAACTACGTGGTCTCGGCGTCGAAGCCGACCGGCGGATTCGCGTCGGCCAGCTTCAACGTGGCGGGACCGTCGCAGGCCTCGTCCCCCTCCACGACCTCCGGCGGCGGCTCGCCTTCCTCGCAGAGCCCGTCCTCGAGCTCCGCGAGTGGGCCGGCGTTCAACACGCCGGGCATCTCGCGCAGCAGCCGGCAGTCCTCCTCCAACCGCGGCAGCACGCAGGGCTCGTCCAAGGGCGGCTCCGGCGGCCGCCCGGGTGGCGGCTCCGGTGGCGGCCCCAGTCCCGTGACAACGGCAAGCGGGCAGCCCGCGTTCGCGTCGTCGGGCGTCGGAGGCCCGGCATTCGCGTCAGGTGGCGCGACGGTCGCAGCAGGCAGCGCGCAGACCGCCGGGACCGCTCGCGCACGCAACGCGGCTTCCACGCCGTCGCAGCGTGCGGCGATCGGGAACGCATGGACCGGCAGCCAGCTGGGCCAGGC
>JBBQBV010000288.1:0-1520 GCA_038318085.1 Solirubrobacterales bacterium | reverse complement strand
GCGTGCCGTGAGCCGGCGAACCTCAGCGGCGGGAACCAGGCGCCGGTTGCGCTCATCGCGCGTCGTGCGCAGCTTGCCGGCGCGGTCCCAGCGCCGCAGCGTGTCCGCGCTCACTCCGATCGCGCTCGCCGCCTCGCCCAGAGTCAGTGTCGTCGGCATGTGCCTAAGCATTGCATAGGCGTGATGGGTGTGGACTTGCGGCGCCAGCGGGCAGGCACCCTTGCGGGCGGGAGCAGGATCGGATGTAGGATCGCCCGCCCACCGCAACCGAGGAGGGGCAGACGTTGATCGATCGCATACGCAAAGAGCTCCAGGACGGCCTAGACCAGCTCGTCGGCGAAGCCGACAAGCTTCGCCGCGCGCTCACCGCGCTCCACCCGCGCGGAGGAGCATCGTCCACTCAGCCCCAAACCCCTCAGCGCCCGTCCCCTGCGGCAACAGGGCAGCGCGTGCGCCCCGCCACTCGCCCGCACCGGCGCACGCCGCCCGGCGCGACCAAGGCCCGCGTGCTCGCAGCCCTCGGCGATGGCACGGCGATGACCGCTGGCGAGGTCGCCCAAGCGACCAGTCTCGCCCGCCCGACGGTCAGCACGACGCTTTCGAAGCTCTCAAAGACCGGCGAGGTGCTCAAGGCCAAGCGCGGCTACCGGCTGCCCGCCTCACGTCAGGCGGACAGCCCGCGCGAGCAGCCCTGACCCGGCCTGAGCGGCGGCTTCGGAACCAGTCAGAGCAAGCGCCACCCGACCAGCGGCGACCTCCCCGGAGGCGCGTCGATCACGAGGCGCGGTTCGCCGATGGCGCGCGGTCGCCTTGAGACCATGGCTACGAGCAAGATCAGCCTTCCGCTTTGATGAGGAGCTGGTTCGTCGCGCGCGTCGGCAGGATCGCGCCGGGGCCGACAAGAGCGACGTCGAGGTCATCGAGGACGCGCTGGCGGTCTATCTCGGCCTGAGAGCGCTCGATGAGGCGCGCGCAAGGCACGCTCGGCCCCGAGCAAGCCGATCGCGCCGTCGAAGAGGTCCGCGCCACGCGTCGCGAGCGTCACCGCGCTGCGTGATCCGTGCCGTCGTGGACCCGAGTGTCCTCGTCTCGGCATTCATCGGAGACCCGGACGCCGCCCCGGGCCGGCTCGTCTCCGCGTGGAGCGAACGTCTCTTCGACATGATCGCCTGCCCGCAGCTGTTGGCGGAGCTGGGGGTCGTGCTCGCTAACTGCCGGTGCGGTGTGCAGACGTCTGAGGAGTCACGCTTCGTGGGAAGAGGGTCGTCCTTCGGAGTAGGCCCTAAGAACCTATCCGGATATCTCCATGACGCCGGTCTGTTGCCAGGTGATCAGGGCGAAGCAGAAGGACAGCAGGGCGTCGTGGTTTCGGGGCTTCGTGGACCAGCGGATCAGCAGGGCGCGGTAGCGGTTGATCCATGAGTGGACGCGCTCGACGACCCAGCGCCGCGCGCGTTCGCCGAGGTCGGCGCGCAAGTCGCGGGCTTCTTCGCCGCGACTGCGGATGTGCGGCGTGAAGT
>JBBQBV010000287.1:0-1536 GCA_038318085.1 Solirubrobacterales bacterium | reverse complement strand
GGTTTTGCGTTGGGGGAAGCGGGCGGCCTTGATGCGCCCCTCGCCGCCATGGGCCTCCCGCGAGGACTGCTCGGTGGAGAGCAGTGCTTCGGCGAAACGCTCGTAGGTCCATTCCTCGGTGCGGGCGCGGTCGGCGAGCTTGGGTAGCGCCTTGGCGGCGGCCGGGGCCTTCATCGCCCTAAACAAGTGGGTGAGTTCTGAGTTGGTGCTCATGCGATCAGCTGGTCATAGACCGCGAGCGGACGCTGCTCAACCACCAGCTCAGAGTCGGTCTGGCCGTGGCGCTCGCGCAATGCCCGCGCGTGCTCGAGCGCGGTGATCGTGCGGTTCTTGGCGAAGCACCGCTCGTGGCGGCACGCAAGCTCGCCGGTGTCCAAGGCGACCGCGGTGACCTCGCGCTGGCTGACGCGAACCTCGACGCGACGGCCGACGAGGTTCGGGTCGAGCGAGTAGTCGTTGGTGTCAAAGCGCAGGTGCGGATCGGGCGGGACCCTCATCACCCAGCGCCGGTCAACGTCGAGCTCGCGCTCAGGCAACGCCCGCATCACCTCGCGCTCCTCGATCAGCCGGTCGATCGGGCGGCAGCGCAGCGTCTTGTGCGTGCGGGCGTTCGCCTTCTCAAACCACGCGTCGAGCTGGAGCTGGAAGTCGAGGTGGTTCGCGAACCGTCGGCCCGGCTCAAAGTTCGTCTCCAAATAGCCCTGCAGCCGCTCGACCGCACCCTTGGCCTGCGGATCGGCCGGCTCACAAAACAGCCAGTCGACCGGCAGCGCGCCGCAAAAGCCGCCATAGACATCAGTCGGCCGGCCAGCGCCGGCGTGAAGGCACCCCTCGCGATCCCAAACCATCAACTCGGGCAGCGCGCCGAGCGACCACAAACAGCGACCCATGCCCCAGAGCACGTCCGGCGCCTCCTTGCTGAAGATCAACGCGCCGGCGCCCGCGCGCGAGTAGCCAAGACACCCGACCACAACCAGAGCGCGGCGGGTCTGGCCGTGCCCGACCGCCACCGGCAACGTGGTCTCCCACAGATCGAACTGGCAGATCTCCCCCGGCCGATAGACCGTCCGCTGAAAAGTCCTCGGCGCCGGCGCGAACAGCGGGCGCACCTCGCGCAAGTAGTCATCAACGATGCTCTTGCCGCCGTCAAAGCCAAGTGGCTCGATCAGCTCGCGGACCCTGACCCCGGTCAGCTTCGCGTCGCGGCGCAACAGCTCGTGGATCTCCTCCTTAAACGGATCGAGCTTCGACGGCCGCTCAGGACAGCGAAACCCCGGCGGCTGATCCGAGCGCAACGCCACCCGGATCGTGTTGCGCGCCAACCCCGTCCGGCGCATCAACTCCCGGATCGAGACCCCGCGAACGAAGTGCTCCCTGCGCAGCTCAGCCCAGCGCTCCACGTCAAGCACACCCTTCTCCCGGTCTCGATCAACATGACCAAGCCAGGCTCACCTCAACCCCGGACGCCTCCGCCCCCGCCCAGGAGGGTCAAATCTCAACCGGCGAAGGGGGGTCAGTTTTCCACCGGCGCCGACA
>JBBQBV010000286.1:0-1551 GCA_038318085.1 Solirubrobacterales bacterium | reverse complement strand
GACGCCATGGACGAGCCGCCGAAGACGAACGGCAGCGTGCGCCGGGCATCGCGCCAGACCGGCACCGCGGTGTTGGCGATGAGCACGGCGGTGTAGGTGCTGACCACGGGCCCGGTGAGCGCCGACAGGCACAGGGCGGGCCGCCCCACCCACGCCTTCGGCAACCCGATCAGCTGCCACGCGGTCGCCGCGCCTGTCGCGCTGCCGAAGATCGACAGCACCCAGGTCCCCACGCTCATCGGGGACGTCGGCTTGAAGACCCGCAGCATCCGCAGGAAGCGCTCGGGCCGGCCGAGGTCCTTGATGAGCAGCGGCGGGGAGACGGCGGCGCCCGCGAGGGCGACGATCCCGGCGCGGCGGGCCAGCACGTCGTTGCCCGCCAGCCGAGCGCCGGCTGCGAGCGGCGCCGCCGCCCCGGCCATCCCACCGGCGAAGAAGTAGGCGGGGATCTCGGGGCTCCAGACCGGGGCGACGAGGATCGGCTTGCCGTAGTAGGACCGCGGCTCGGCCGGCGGGACCATCGCCCGCTCGCCGCGCCGGCTCACCCGCGCCGGCCCCACAGCAGCGCGCCCGCGACGCCCGCGACGATCGTGGCCGCTGCCTGGCCCGCTGCGACCCAGGCGCCCTTGAGGTCGCGCGTCGCGTCCACGGGATCGGGAGGCAGGCCGTAGACCTCCGGCTCGTCGAGCAGGAGAAAGAACGCGCCCGCCCCGCCCACGCCGTCCTCGGAGCCGCCGAGGTACAGGCGCGCGGAGGCCTCGCCGCGCTCGTGGAGCGCCTCGACGCGGTGGCCCGCGTGGACGCGCAGCTCGTCGAGCGGGCCGAACTGGATCGAGTCCGTCGGGCACGCCTTCGCGCACGCCGGCTCCTGGTCGTCGCCGAGCCGGTCGTAGCACAGGGTGCACTTCCACACGCGCCCGTCGTCCTTGCGCTGGTCCAGGACGCCGAACGGGCAGGCCGACACGCAGTAGCCGCACCCGTTGCAGATGTCCTGCTGCACGACCACGGTCCCGAACTCCGTCCGAAACAGCGAGCCGGTCGGGCAGACCTCCAGGCAGGCGGCATCAGTGCAGTGCTTGCACACGTCGGAGGACATCAGCCAGCGCATCGCGTCGTCGGCGTCGGGGACCCCGACCTTCTGCTCGATGAAGGCGACGTGGCGCCAGGTGTCGGCGCCCAGGCCGCCCGTGTTGTCCATCGAGAGCCCGAGGAAGTCAAGCCCGTCCTCGGGGACCTGGTTCCACTCCTTGCACGCGACCTCGCACGCCTTGCAGCCGATGCACAGCGAGGTGTCGGTGAAGAAGCCGACGCGCGCGCGGGCCTCGTCCCCATAGCCGGCCGCGCGCACGTGCGTCGGCAGCTCGTAGGTGCTCACGCGCCGCCTCCCGCGCCGGCCCGGCGGCGGTAGTCGTCGACGTAGGCGAGCAGCGCAGGGCCCTGCGGCCGGCGTCCCGGCCGCACGTCGCAGGTGGCCGCCTTGAACTCCGAGATGTGCACGTTGCGATCGAGCACGATCGGCAGCAGGTCGTTGGCGGAGTCGCCCGTCGCGAG
>JBBQBV010000285.1:0-1620 GCA_038318085.1 Solirubrobacterales bacterium | reverse complement strand
CTGTCTACGCGGTCGGCGCGCGGCTCGCCGGTCGAAGAGCCGGCGTGGCAATCGCCGCCCTCGCCGCGTTCAGCCCACTGCTCGTGTGGTTCTCACAGGAGGCGCGCCCCTACATCCTCCTGAGCCTGCTGACGGCATTCTCCTTTGTGTTCTTCCTGCGTTCATTGGAGGACGGACGGCCGCGCGAGGTCGCGTGGTGGGCCGGGCTCTCGATGGCGGCGCTGGCGACGCACTACTTCGCGCTGCTCGTGATCGGGCCCCAGGCCGTGTGGCTGTTGTGGCGCTGCAGGCGCCGGGCTCCGATCCTCCTCGGATTGGGCGGCATCCTCGCGGTGGCAGCGGCCCTGCTCCCACTCGCCCTCGATCAGCGAGAGCCGGCGAAGACCTCGATTCCGGGCTCGCTGGGCACCCGTGTCGTTGAGCTGCCCAAGCAGCTGCTGCTGGCGTTCAGCAGCACGGCCGAGCGCCCGCTGGCGGTCGCGGCGCTCGCGCTGGCGGCGCTGGGCGCGTGGCTGGCGTGGCGTCGCAGCGGGCCGGAAGCACGGCGCGGGGCCGCGCTCGCCGCCGGGCTCGGCTGCGCCGCGGTGGCGGTGGTCCTGGCCGCTGCGCTGGTGGGCACCGACTACCTCAACACACGCAACATGATCGAGGCGTGGCTCCCCCTCATGCTCTTGCCGGCGATCGGCTTCGCGGCGGCCGGAGCCGGCAAGGTCGGGCCAGCCGCGATCATCGCTTTGTGTGCGATCGGCCTTGTCGCCGTCGTGTCGGTCGATCTGCATCGCCCCTACCAGCGCGACGACTGGCGTGGCGCCGTGCGTGCGCTGGGCCGAGCACACGGCGCGCGAGCCATCCTTGTGACGCCCCTCAACGGGGTGCTGCCACTGCAGGTCTACCTTCCGCGGGCCCGGCCCATGTCGCCATCGGGCGCGGTGGTCAGCGAGATAGACCTGCTCGGGGTGGCCCGGCGCGTGCGTGAAGGCGAGCAGCCCCAGCCGCCGCGCCCCGCCGCCTCCTACTTTCCGCCGCCGTTCCGCCAGGTTCGGGTCGACCGAGATTCAAGGTTCACCGTCGTCCGGGCCCGGGCGGCGGGGCCGCCCTCCAAGGTCGACCCGGGGTCGCTGGGACCGAGCCAGCTCCCGGTCCCGGGCGGCGCCGTGATCCTCGTCGAGCCGGCGGACGGGCGGAGGCCGGCCCGATAGCCGGCTCGACTCGCTTTTCCCTTGCTCTTACACGATCACGAGGGAGATCACACGCGGGCGTTTCATCGTCGCGAGCGTCCAGGTGATCGAGTACGTCACCGCCGAAACCGGGGGCGGCCATGGGTTAGCCTTGGCTCACTGTCACGGGGGCCGCGCCGCGGCCCGTGCTTGATCGAAGGAGGCAGCGGTGCTTCATCCCCAGCTTGCCTGGTACATCGCCGGCCCGGCGCTTGGGCTGTGTGTCGTCGCTTGCCGGGCTCTGTTTAACGGCCGTCTCGGCGTGACGGGCGGCTACTCGGAGATCGTCGGCCAGCTCAGGGCTCGACGGGCAACGTTTGACTGGCGCGGCTGGTTCGTGATCGGGGTACTCCTCGGTGGCACCGTGTTTGCGCTTGCGGCCGGTGGCCCGGACTTCCATGGA
>JBBQBV010000284.1:0-1650 GCA_038318085.1 Solirubrobacterales bacterium | reverse complement strand
CACCCCCGAACGCTTCGTGCGCTACACGCCACGACCGCCCGCGCTGCCCACCGCCGCGTGGATCAACAAGCCCGCCGACAAGGAGGCCGCGGCTCACTAAATCCGCAGCGAAAGTGTCTCATCCGGCTTGACAGGCTCCGGCAGGGCATCGACAAGCCGAGATCGTCGAAACCGTCCACGCCCGACGGGCACCGATGATCCCTGTCAGCGCCTCACTCCGACTCTGAAGACTCAGACCAAGACACCCGCTCTTCGCGCGAAGATGGCATGAACGAGGGCGCCCTTCGCTCGGCGCGAGTGACTTGCGCGGGATGGCTATGCCGGAGCTTTAGAGGAGGCCCTGATGGCGATCGTAGCCGGGTTTGATGTGCATCGAGCGCAGATCACTTTCGACGCGCTGGACACCGCGACGGGTGGGGTGAACCGTGGCCGTATTGAGGTCACGCCGGCGGCCGTCGGGCGGTGGGCGAAGCGCTTCAGGGGCCGCGAGGTGCACGTCGCGGTGGAGGCGTGCACGGGCTGGTTGTTCGTGTGCGACGCGCTGGTCGCTGCGGGCGCGGTGGCGCATCTGGCCGAGCCGGTGGAGACGCGCGCGTTGCGTGGCCGCAAGCGGCGCGCGAAGACTGATCGCGAGGACGCTCGCTGGCTGCGCGAACTGCTCGTCGACGGGCGGCTGCCGGAGGCGTGGATCCCGCCCGAGCCCGTCCGTCAATGGCGCTCACGGGCGCGGCTGCGCCACACGCTGATCGACGAGCGCACGCAGTGGATGCAGCGCATCCAGGCAACCCTCTATCACCACGCCATCAGCGGGACGCCGGAGAAGCTGCGCACGCGCGCGGGCGAGCGTTCCTCGACGTGCTCGAGGTCCCGGCCGGCGCGCGCGAACGGATCGAGATCGCGCTCGCGATGGTCGACGCGATCGACGCGCAGATCGCGCCGCTTGAGCGCGAGCTGCGCCAGTTGGCGCGGCGCCAGACCGGTTGCCGCGCGTTGATGGGGCTCGACGGGATGGGCGAGCTGACCTCGCTGGTCACGCTCTGTGAGCTCGGCGACGTTGGGCGCCTGTCGGCGTCGCGCAAGGCGGTCCGGATGGCCGGCATCGACATCGGCGTGCATCGCTCTGACCGCCGCGCCCGCGTCGGCAAGCTCACGCGCCAAGGCTCCCCGCAGCTGCGCTGGGCGCTCTATGAGGCCGCGCTAGCGGCCTGCCGGCCCAGCAGCCCCGACCACGCCGACTACCTCGCGCTGAAGGCCCGCGGGCTCAGCCACACGCGGGCGTCACTGACGATCGCGCGCAAACTCGCGCGGCGCTCCTACCACGTCCTGCGCGAGCTCGGCCCCGCCGCCCTGGAACCCGTCCCGTCCCGCTGAGCACCGCCACGTCCGCTCCGTTCACGCCCACCACTCCTCGATGACTTCCACGCTTCCGGCCAGCTCCCGCAAGTGCTGCGGCTCCCGCCTCCGGGCGGCGGCCCACCAAAGACCGAGCGGCTGGAGTCACTCCACCCGGACTGACCCATCGACCATCACCTCACCGACCACCAGGTCGCGGACCCAGATAAGGCCGGGCATCCACGGAGCCGCCAAGCCCACCACCGAACGCAACCACTCCCCGCCACGGCACTTGACACGGGCCCCAGTTCAGATAAG
>JBBQBV010000283.1:0-1697 GCA_038318085.1 Solirubrobacterales bacterium | reverse complement strand
CGGCGCACCCGGCGCATCCCCGCCCGACCAGCGCAGCGTGAAGCGCTTGGCCTTCGTCACCCGAGGCGCCCGCAGGCGAGATGTCGGTGCTAGACGATCCGTGCGGCGCGCCGCGTCGGCTGCGGCTCCGCCGTCGAGGATCCCCCAGCCCAGCGCGGCCGTCCACCCCGCGCCGGCGGGCCTGCG
This sequence comes from Solirubrobacterales bacterium, assembly GCA_038318085.1. Taxonomy (GTDB): domain Bacteria; phylum Actinomycetota; class Thermoleophilia; order Solirubrobacterales; family Solirubrobacteraceae; genus DATLGB01. The sequence continues at coordinate 1,511 of JBBQBV010000283.1, read as the reverse complement.
CGCCGTCTGCTTGAGCAGCCGAATCACCTCGGCGGCCGAGAGGAGCGGATTGATGGTGCGCACCACGGCAGCCACGCCAGCGACCTGCGGGGTGGACATCGAGGTCCCCTGGAGGTATCCGAAGCGGTTGTCGGCGCCGACCGATGTCCGACAGGCGCAGGGGGCCCGCGGCGGGAAGGTTGAGAAGTCGGTCTGCTCCCGCGCGAGCGTCGGCGGGGGAAAGGCGCCGATCAGCCCGCGCGGACCGCCCCCTCCGGAGTCGAAGGCGTTGAACGACCCGAAGGCCGCGAGGGAGATCTGCGACCCGATCCCGCCTCCGGAGGACGCCTCGCCGAACGTGGCCGACGTCACGGACAGGCCCTTGATCTGCGAGGAGCCCAGGTCCGGGCCCGTACCCGTCGGCTGGAGCAGGCTTGCCGGCTGTCCCTGATCGGTGTCCGCGAAGTCCGACGCGGCCGCAACCACCACCACCTCGTGCTGGTAGGCGTAGTCGATGGCCGATACGAACGCAGGGTCGGGCGGTCGCCCGCCATCGCTGCCGAGGCTCAAGTTGATCGCCTGCACCCCGCGGTTGGTGGCATCGATGATGGAGGCCGCGACGCTCGCAGTCGTGAGGTCGGTCCGCTCGACGACGAGCCGGCAGTTCCCGCCTGCGCCCGCGATCCCCGCGCCGTTGCCCGCGGCCCCACAGGCCAGGGAAGCCACGTGCGTGCCGTGGCCGTTGATGTCGGTCGTGGGCGAAAAGCCGTCGTCGCCATTCTGATCCACGCCGGCCTGGATCTTGCCGGCGAGGTCGGGATGGTCCCCGCTCGCGCCGGTGTCGATGACTCCGACCAGCGCCGCGTCGCCGTGGCTGATGTCCCATAGCCGATCCAGCCCCTCTCGGGCATAGGGCCACTGCAGCACGGTGCCCGCCGGCGTGCCCGGCGTCGCCTCCGGCTGGGAGAGCGCCGGATCGTTCGGCGCCGCTCGCAGGCTCAGCCGCTGGACGGGCACGACGGCGCGCACGTGTGGATCGCTGCGCAGGGCGTCGAGCAGCTCCCGCACCGAGGCACCCGGTGCCGGGGCAACGGTCTCGAGGCCGATCTCCGGCACGCTGGGACCGGCGCGGCGCGCGCCGGCTCTGGCCAGCAGCCCGCGGGCGGCGGAGGCGTGCGCGGCGGCACCGTGACCGCCCCGGAGGAGGACCTCGAAGCGGGCGTCAGCCGCGGCGCCGGCGGGAGCAGCCAGGCCCAGGGCGGCCACCACGCCGAGTAGGCCGATCGAGAGCGCGCGACTCATCTGCATACTCAGAACCCGGAGGCTACTTGCAGTTGCGCAGCGTAGGCGCCGATCAGAAGCCGAGCGCGAACTTGGCGTCCTCGCTCATGCGCTCAGGCGTCCACGGCGGAGTGAACACCATCTTGGGCACCACATCCTGGACCCCGTCGAGCTCGCCCACGAACTCCTTCATCTGCTCGGCCACCTGGTCTCCGATCGGACAGCCGGGGCTGGTGAGCGTGAACGTGATG
>JBBQBV010000282.1:0-1727 GCA_038318085.1 Solirubrobacterales bacterium | reverse complement strand
GGGCCGGACTTCGGGACGGGGTCCTCACGCGAGCACGCGGTGTGGGCGCTGCAGGACCATGGGTTCCGCGCGGTCATATCGTCGCGCTTCGGCGACATCTTCCGGCAGAACGCCTTGAAGGGCGGCCTGCTGCCGGTGCAGTTGCCTGAGGCAGAGGTGGATGCGCTGATGGGGGTCGTGGAAGCCGACCCGTCATCGGCGATCCTGGTCGACCTGGTGAACCGAAGCGTCCGCACCACCGGTGTCTCGGCGTCGTTCGTGGTCGACGACTACGTGCGGTGGCGCCTCATGGAGGGCCTCGACGACATCGCCGTCACGTTGACCCATGCCGACGACATCGCCCGGTTCGAGTCCGAGCGTCCGGCGTGGATGCCGGTCGCCCACTCTTGAGCGGCCGACAAGATCGCCGCTGCCGCTCCACCATCGATCCGCTGGCAAGTCCTTTGCTTGCGACGCTCAGCCGAGCCTGGCTCGTGGAGACGTCGCGAACCGGTCGGCCATCGTCGCTTTCAGGCCATGCGGGAAGTCGCGGATGGACGCAAGATGCGCAGGGACCAGTTGGCGCTGTGCTGCGCCGTCGCCCGCAAAAGCCGCGACACACAGCTCGGGCTGCACATTGGCCAGAGCAAGGATCGCGCCGGTCACACCGATACCTCGCGCCAGAAGTAGCAGTGCGGCCGACCCGACGTAGAGAGGCCGGTCGAACGCGTCAAGAGTCGCCAGCAGGCGGGTCGGGTCACCCGACGAGTCCTTGCATCCCGCGACCGGCAGCTCCGCCAGCAGGTCGAGCGGAATGCCCGGCGGGGAGACAGCCGGATAGTGGTAGGCGAGGACGGGCAGGCTGCCCGCGGCATCTGCCGCTTCCTTGTAGAACGGCCGCGGATCTGCGACGCGCGGTGGTGACCGGACCAGCATCGCGGCCGGCTGGAGCTCAGCAGCCGCGGCGGTGAGCAGCCGCGTGTCCCGCATGGAGGCGTGTGCCGTTCCAATGATCACCGGAACGCGGTCGCCGACGGCACTCTTCACCTCTCGAAGCAGGTTCAGCCGCTCGTCGTCCGACAGCGCATCCACCTCTCCGGTCGTCCCGCAGACGATGATCGCGGCGACCCCGAGATCGACCAAGCGAACAGCATGTGCGGCGGTGGCGCGGAAGTCGACGCTCTCGTCCTCGGCGAACAGAGTCGCCAAAGCTACCCCGACTCCCTCGAACACTGCTGTGGCATCCGTCATAGTGCTCCTTTACGCCGAACCGTCACCGGTTCACGAACTGGTGGGTTTCCCCGACAGCGGTTGCTGCACAAGCACCACCTTGTCAGCCTGGTCGAAGCCACAGCTCGGGCTGCCGGTCACTTCCTGACGAAGCGCGTCAACCAGCCGGCGACGGCGGGTCGGGGCGTAGCCGGAAGCGCTGGAGCTTCCCGGTGCTGGTACGCGGCAGCTCGGCGGCGAACTCGACGATGCGCGGGTACTTGTACGGCGCGATCTGCTGCTTGACGAAGTCCTGCAGCTCACTCGCCAGTCCGTCGCCTGGCTCGAAGGCCGGGGCCAGCACGACTACCGCCTTCACGACCGATCCTCGCGCCTTGTCGGGGACGCCGACGACGGCGCACTCGGCGACGGCGGCGTGCGACAGCAACGCCTCCTCCACCTCGGGGCCGGCGATGTTGTAACCGGATGAGATGATCATGTCGTCGCTGCGCGCCCGGTACCAGAAGTAGCCGTCCTCG
>JBBQBV010000281.1:0-1766 GCA_038318085.1 Solirubrobacterales bacterium | reverse complement strand
CGTCGCGCACGATCCCGGCGTTGTTCCGGCGGACGTGCTGCGGCTTCAGGAGATCCAGAAGCCGGTCCTCATCGCAGGCCGCGTGCTCGTGAAGGTCCACGCGGCGTCAGTGAACGCGCTCGACTGGCACTCCGTGCACGGTGTCAGCGTTCACGGATATGACCCACCCCCACCAGTTTCGTTCACGGATATGGACCACCCCGTTCACGGATTTGACCCACCCGGCGCCGTCCTGAATTAGGCCCTGCCAGCCTCCTCCCAAGAGGAGGTGAGGCATGGGCCGCAGGAGGATGACCGTGGACGACGACGTCGAGATCTTGGTGCACTGGCGGGCGGGCAGACGGATCCGCCAGATCGCCCGCAGCCTGGGCCGCTCGCGCATCACCGTGCGCGACCGCATCGCCCAGGCCGAGGACAGCGGGTTCTGGCAGCAGGGCCCACCCTGGACCGCGGCGGAGTGGCGAGCGGCGCTCGCCGCGGCCGCGGCCGAGCGCGGCACGGACGCCGGCCGCTTCGCGGTGCGCATGAGCCTGGTTCCGCTGCACGACGAGATCGCGACAGCGCTTGCGGCGAGCACGATGACCACGGTCTGGCAGCGCCTGCGCGACGGCGGCCGGACAGGGGCGAGCTTTCCGACCTTCCGCCGGTACGTGATCGATCACATCCGCGCCACCGACACATCGCGCCTGACGGTGCTGATGCCCGATCCCACCTTCGGCGAGGCGATGGAGATCGACTATGGCCGGCTCGGCGCATGGACCGATCCGCTCGGCGGACGGCGCCGCGCGGTCTGGGCCTTCGTCGCCACGCCCCGCGCCAGTGGTCAGCACTTCGTGCGGCCGGTCCTCCAGATGGACCGACGGATGTGGCTCACCGCTCACCAGGAGGCGCTCGCCTTCTTCGGCGGCAGCCCGCGCCTCTGGATCTGCGACAACCTGAAGACCGGCGTGCTCTCCGCGGACCTGTACGACCCCAAGCTCAACCGCGCGTATCGAGAACTCGCCGAGCACCACGGCGCGCTCATCGACCCGGCCAGGGCGCTCCATCCCAAGGACAAGCCGCGTGTCGAGCGCGCTGTTCCGTACGTCCGCGACAGCTTCTGGTCGGGGCGCATCTTCCGGAGCTTCGAGGAGATCGTCGCCGAGGCGCTGGTCTGGTCGCGTGAAGTGGCGCCGCGCCGGCGCCACCGGGTCCACGGCGTGCCCGTACGCGAGCTGTTCGAGCTGCACGAGCGTCCCGCACTGCTGCCGCTGCCCGAGCGTCCCTTTGCGCTCGTCGAGTGGAAGGATGTGAAGGTTCACCCGGATTGCCACGTGGCCATCGACCGCACGCTGTACTCGGTGCCCTGGCAGCAGGTCGGCAAGACGCTGGCGGCCAAGGTCTCTGCGTCGCTGGTCGAGCTCTTCGACGCCGACACCCTCGTCAAAACGCACGTCAAGGACGGTCGGCGGCGGATCACCGACGACGCCGACCTGCCGCCCGACAAGGTGGCGTTCCTCATGCGCACGCCGGCCTGGTGCCGCCGGCGCGCGGCCGAGGTCGGCCCCTCGACGGCCGGTCTCGTCGACGCGCTCCTGCAGCAGGGCGGGCTCACCCGGCTGCGCGAGGTCCAGGCGCTGCTGCGCCTTAGCGACAAGTACGACGCGGCGCGCCTCGAAGCGGCCTGCGCCCTCGCACTCACCGCCGACGGACGGATGAAGACGGTGCGCAACATCCTCGTCGCGGGGCTCGACCGCCGTCAGCTCGAGCTGCTGCCGCCGACCACC
>JBBQBV010000280.1:0-1790 GCA_038318085.1 Solirubrobacterales bacterium | reverse complement strand
CTCACACCGGCGTCGCTGACGGCGTGTGCGCGTCGAACTAGCGTAGCTCCCCGACATGCGCGACGAGCTCGGAGAGAGCGGCTCGCGCCACTCACGCTCGCGCCGCGCGGCCGCGCGGCGGTCAGCAAGCACGCGGTCGGGACGGGTTCGGCTGTGTCAGGCACGGTGCTAGTCTCGGGGTTCAGCCCGGGTTGAGGTCAAGAGCGGAGACGTGATGGCAGACGAGGTGCGGCGGCTTACGATCGGCGAGGTGGCACGCAAGGCGGGAATGTGCGCCGCGCGCATCCGCTGTAACGAGTCGCGCGGCGTGCTCCCCCCACCCGGGCGCGTCTCCGGGATGCGGCGCTACAGCCCGGATGTGGTGCGCCGCCTGGCGATCGTCGACGTCGTCGAGCGCGTCGGGTGCACACTCGGGGAGATCCGCGAGCGGTTCGCCGGCGACCGCGGCCCCGCACACCAGCGGCTGCGACGCCTGGCCGAGCGCAAGCTTCCCGACATCGACGAGCCGATCCAGCGCCCGAACGCCGTGCGTGGCTGGCTCGAGATGACCGGCACCGGCGAGTGCGGATCGCTCGGCGTCGGCAGCCTGTTCGACGACCGCGTCCTCGGACTGAACGCGCGGACCGCGAGCGCCCGATCGCCAAGCGTGCCCCTCATCGCCCCCAGCCGATAACGATGCGCAAGCCGACCGACCGCCTGGACCGCCCGTTGCGCGATTTGCGCATCTCGGTCACCGACCGCTGCAACTTCCGCTGCGGCTATTGCATGCCCGCGGACGCCTTCGGCCGCGACCACGCGTTCCTGCCGCGCGCGGAGCTGCTCAGCTTTGAGGAGATCACCCGGCTGGCGGGGATCTTCGCCAGCCTGGGCGTCTCCAAGGTCCGCCTCACCGGAGGCGAGCCGCTCTTGCGCCGAGACCTCGTGCGCCTCGTCGCGATGCTCGTTGCCATAGAGGGCATCGCGGACGTCGCCCTCACCACCAACGGGGCCGGCCTGGCCGCCAAGGTTCGAGCCCTCAAGGATGCCGGGCTCACGCGGGTCACGGTCAGCCTCGACGCGCTCGACGACGAGACGTTCGGGGCGATGAACGACGTGGGCTTCCCCGTCGCCCGCGTGCTGGGCGCCATCGAGGCGGCCGCGATCGCCGGCCTCACGCCGATCAAGGTCAACATGGTCGTCAAGCGCGGCGTCAACGACCACTCCGTGCTGGCGATGGCCGACCACTTTCGCCGCCATGGCCACATTCTGCGGTTCATCGAGTACATGGACGTCGGCACGACCAACGGATGGCGTATGGACGACGTCGTCCCCGCCGCCGAGATCCACCAGGTCATCGACGCGGAATGGCCCCTGGAGCCGCTCGCCCCCAGCGCTCCGGGCGAGGTGGCGGCACGCTATCGCTACCGCGATGGGGCCGGGGAGATCGGCCTCATCGCCTCCGTGACCCAACCCTTCTGCGGGGGATGCACCAGGGCCCGCCTGTCCGCCGACGGCAAGCTCTATACCTGCCTGTTCGCCGCCCATGGCCACGACCTGCGGGCGCAGCTGCGCAGCGGGGCGAGTGACCAGCAGCTTGCCGACCGGTTGCGCTGCACCTGGCTCGTCCGCAGCGACCGCTACTCCGAGGCCCGGACGCACGCGACCGCAAAGCACCCGAAGGTCGAGATGTCCTACATCGGCGGCTGACGCTTCACGAGGGCCCGACGGCCTTGCCGGGCGCCAGCCGCGCCTCCTCGGCGGCGAAGGGCCGCCACGCGTTGCTGATCGGCATGCGGCGATCCTTGCCGAAC
>JBBQBV010000279.1:0-1795 GCA_038318085.1 Solirubrobacterales bacterium | reverse complement strand
CTGGGCGTGGCCGCCCTCTTCTTCCTGCTCACCCTGCTGTTCTGCGGCGGCGCTCGCTTTCTCGTCCGCGCGGTGCGCGATCGCCCGCCGCGGGGCTTTCACCCGGCCAAGGACGCGCGCGACGTCCTCATCGTCGGAGCCGGCAGCGGCGGGCAGATGATCCTGCGCGAGGTCCTGCGCAACCCCGCGTTGGGCTACCGGCCGGTGGGCTTCGTCGACGACAACCCGCGCATGCGGGGGTTGCGCCACGAAGACGTGCCGGTCATCGGCGCGACGGGGGAGCTGCCCCGCATCCTCGACGAGGTCGAGCCCGACGAGGTGGTGATCGCGATTCCCTCCGCACCGGGCACGCTGCGCGCGCGCGTAATGAAGGCCTGCCGTGATCGGGGCATTCCCGTGCGGACCCTGCCCACCGTGTTCGAGCTGCTCCAGTCGGGCGGAAACGTCATGCGCCAGCTTCGCGCCCTGCGGGTCGAGGACGTGCTCGGGCGCGAGCCCGTGCGCATCGAGCTCGATCGGGTCGGAGGCTACCTCAACGGACAGGTCGTCCTGGTCACCGGCGCCGGTGGCTCGATCGGGTCCGAGCTGTGCCGCCAGATCGCCCGCGTGGGGCCCAAGCTCATCGTGCTCGTCGACCATGCCGAGGACAACCTGTTCGAGATTCTCCGGGAGCTGGAGGAGGACCGCCACGTGCGCACCGCGGTCGGCGTGCTCGCCGACTGCCGCGAGGAGGAGCGCATGCGAGAGGTGTTCGCCACCTACCGCCCGTCGGTGGTCTTCCACGCCGCCGCCTACAAGCACGTGGCCTTGATGGAGCAAAACCCGATCGAAGCCGTGCGCAACAACGCGCTCGCGACACGGATCGTGGCCCACATCGCGGGCGAGCAGCCAGTGAGGACCTTCGTGCTGGTCTCGACCGACAAGGCAGTGGCGCCGGCGACGGTGATGGGCGCCTCCAAGGCGCTTGCGGAGTGGGCCGTGGAGGCGGCGGGTGCGCGCCACGCCGACACCCGCTACGCCAGCGTGCGCTTCGGGAACGTGCTCGGCTCCTCCGGGTCGGTGGTCCCGATCTTCCGCCGCCAGATCGCGGCGGGCGGCCCGCTCACGGTGACCGACCCCGAGATGACGCGCTACTTCATGACCATTCCCGAGGCCGTCCAGCTGATCATCCGCTCGGGCTCCCTGGCGAGCAAGGATGCGCAGGGGGCGGGCGGGGCGCCGGTATACGTGCTCGACATGGGCGAGCCCGTCCGGATCGTCGACCTCGCGCGCGACATGATCAGGCTCTCGGGCTTGGAGCCCGAGCACGATATCGCCATCGAGTACGTGGGGCGTCGTCCCGGGGAGAAGCTCCACGAGCAGCTGTTCAATCCCGAGGAGCGCTCCCAGCCGACCGCCGCCGAGAAGATCTCGCTGGCCGAGCGCGAGCCGCTGGATCCCGAGTGGGTGGAAGAGGTCTTCGACCAGGTCAACGTGCTCGTGCTCGAAGACGATGCCACGGGGCTGGCCGCGCGCGTCGTCGAGCTGTCACGCAGCCGGACGGACGCTGGCGTACGGACGGCGCCGTAGACTGGCGCGCACATGCATTCCGTGTTCGCCCTCTCCCTCCAGGGCACGCTGAAGGACATCGGCGCCCTGGCGGGCCTCGTCGCGATTCCAGGCATCGCCGTGCTCGCCCTTCTCTACTTCGCGCAGGCGCGAGAGGTCAAGCGCCTGCGCGAGTGGGCGGGGCGTGCGCCCGAGCGAGCGGCCGAGCTCCAGGGCCGCGTCGTGGGGCAGGCCACCGCAGCCCGCA
>JBBQBV010000278.1:0-1797 GCA_038318085.1 Solirubrobacterales bacterium | reverse complement strand
GGGCGGCCGCGGCTCGCGAGCACCACGGTCCGATCGCGCAGCGCGTGGCCGAGTTGGCGGCGGGCGGTGGCGCCGCCGGCGGAGCAGGGCTCCTGCTCAAGGGCGGCGCGGTCGTCGTGGCGGCGGGTGCTCTGGCGGTGGGTCCGTCCGCGCTCAAGCCCGACGATCGAGCGGCAGGCGACCAGCCGAGCGCCACCGCCAAGGTGGCGAGTGCCGCTGCAGTCGCCAGCCGGGTGCTCGGGCAGCCGGAGTCCGCGGCCCCCGAGGTAGCGAGCGAAAAGGCGCTCGGGAATCGCCACTCCGGCTCATCCTCGAGCGACCGCGTGCGGGCGGCCCCGCGCCGCGGCGCCGATGGCTCGGGGCAGAGCCGGGGCGAAGACCACTCCACGGGTGCGGATCACGACCCAGGCAGCGAACGCCACGGCTCGGACGGCGGCGAGCGTTCGGGCAGCTCGGGCCCGGGACCTGGGGGGGACAGCCATTTCAACAGCGTCCCGGGCGGCGGCGAGGATCACTCCGGCAGCGGCTCAGAAGGCTCTGGCATCAGCGGCAGCGGCTCATCGGGGAGCGGTGACAGCGGCAGAGGAAGCTCCGGCAGCGGCTCCTCGGGCGACAGTGGCAGCGGAAGCGGCTTGAGCGGCAGCGGCTCGTCCGGCAGCGGGTCGAGCGGCGGCGGCGGGCCAGGCCCCCGCGACGGCTCGCCGGACGAGTTGCATCCCTAGGCTCGGCGGGCGCCGGTCCAAGATAGGGGTGGACGCGCTCACCTTGGGCGACCTCGTCCTTTGCGACTCACATAGACGAATGTCCATTGCCGCGTGACATTTTCTCCGCTCGTGCGTCCCAGCCAGTGAAGGCAACCCCGGTAAACGCCAAGCTGAGGAGTTCTCGATGAGGAAGATCATGACCGTGGGTGTGGCCGCAGCGCTGTTCGCAGCTCTGGCTCTCGTGCCGGGGTCGGCGCTCGCGCGCAAGCACTCCTGCCCGCACAGCGCGCACGTCGATCGCAACCATGACGGCATTCCCGACCGCTGGGAGTGCAAGCACCACCTGAGCCTGAAGGTCAACCAGGCCCGTCGCGACCAGGATCGGGATGGCCTGAACAACCGCGGCGAGTTCCAGGCCGGAGACAACCCGCGTGACGCCGACACCGACAACGACGGCGTCCGCGACGGGGACGAGCACGCCGGCACGATCGCGGGTCCGGTCGATGCCACGACCGGCCTGCTGACCATCAAACTCGCGGGCGGCGGCACGCTGACCGCCAAGGTCGTGGCGGGCGTCACGCGCATCAAGTGCGAGAACGAGCACGCGGCAGCGACGCACGCCTCAGGCGACGGCGGGAGCGCCGACAGCGGGTCGAACTCCGGTCCCGGCTCGGGCGACCACCACGAGTCCGGCGACGACCACGGCGACGACCACGGCAACGACCACGGCAACGACCACCGTGCCTGCTCGACCGACCTGACCGCCGGCCGCATGGTCCGTGAGGCCGAGGTGGAGGTCACCAGCGCCGGTCCGGTGTTCGAGAAGATCGAGCTCGGCTAGCGACGCAGCAACCCGCATGGATCCAACGGCGGGGCGGCCCTGGCCGCCCCGCCGTCGTTCACGAGCCGGACGAGTATGCATCCCAGACTGGTATCATATTGGGATGAGCAGGCAGATTACCGTGCGCCTTCCCGACGGCATCGTTGACTTCGTCGATGGGCTGGTGAACCAGGGAAAGGCGAACAGCCGGGCCGTCGTCGTGACCCATGCTTTGGAACGTGAGCGCCGGCGAGCGGTGGCGGCACGGGACGC
>JBBQBV010000277.1:0-1799 GCA_038318085.1 Solirubrobacterales bacterium | reverse complement strand
CCAGCGCCGCGACGTGCTCGCCCGCGCCCACGCCGCCCGCGTCGCCGCGCTGACCCGAACCCGTCTCGGCCGCCGCCGGGCCGAGAAGGCCCTCGGCAGGCTGCTCGCCGCCCGCGCCGCCGCGGCGGTCAGCGCCGCCGGTCCGGGCGGGCCGTGGGCGATCCCCTACGCGATCGTGCAATGCGAGTCCGGCGGCCAGAACCTACCGCCCAACTCGGCCGGTGCCTCGGGCTACTACCAGATGCTGCCGGACACCTGGCACGGCCTGGGAGGCTCCGGGCAGGCCTTTCAAAGCTCAAAGGCCGAGCAGGACCGGCTCGCCGCCCGCCTGTGGGCGGGCGGCGCCGGCGCGCGCAACTGGGTGTGCGCCTCGCTGGTCGGGGTCGTCTGAGCTCCGGGTCACGCCGACCGCGGCAGCCAGGTGAAAGCGCCGGGCGGCGATCACGATGCCGGCGTTGGGATCACCGAGGCCACCGCGTAGGCGACGCAGGACAGGCCCAGCGCGCCGACGAGGACGGCGAGCGCGACGGACACCAGCCCGGTGACCGAGACGCCGACGGCGAAGGCGAGCCTGGCGACGACGAGCAGGACGGTGGCCGAGGACGCCGCGATCGCGAGCGTCGATATCGCCTGCCCGGCGATGATGATCCACTACGGCATGGGGGTACCGCGGCGGCGCTTGAGGACGCCGTTCTCGCGCTGGTTGACCACCGAGGCGATGACGGACGCGTAGGAGGAGACCATCAGGCTCATGGCCAGGATCCCTCCGCAAGGAAGCGCTTGAACAGCCGAGACCTACGATCCCGCCACGAACGCGTGGTCGCTGACCGGCATCCCAACCCTAGCCTCAACCCGGCTCCATACCCACTTCGTCTGAACGACCACATCGTCGGACGCGGCAGGCCGGATGGTCGCTCGCAACCTTCAGCCGCTCACGCCCGCCGCCTCCTGAGCGCCGCGCCGCGTCGGGCGCGGCGGTGCGCCGCACCCGCACGGCATCGGAGGGGCCGGCCCCTCCGGCGCCGAGCGCGAAGCGCTGCTGGCCTCCAACCGGTCGGCCAGCCGTTCGATGGCCCGCACCGCCGCGCAGCTGGGCGCGGAGTCGAGCACCGCGACGCCGTGGCGCTCGGCCGCGCGGACGTCCTCGTCGACGGGCACGACCTGCAGCGCGGGCAGGCCGAGGAAGTCGCTCACGCGCCGGGCGTCGCCCGGGTCGATCGCCTTGTTGACGACGAGCGACACGCGCGCCGCGGGTCTGGCGCCGGCGGCGATGCGCTTGAGCCGGCGCGCCGTGAGCATCGACTGCCAGGTCGGCTCGACGACCAGCAGGAAGTGATCCGCGTAGGGCGCCCAGTCCAAGGCCACCTGCCGCACCCCCGCGGGAAGGTCGCCGACGATCACCCAGTCGCGGAACGCCGCGGCGTGCTCCAGGCGGTGGACCGTCATGTAGAACGCGTTCACGGAGGCTTCCCGTTGGGCAGGACCGTCGCGGCTGGTCTTGCCGACCTGCAGCAGACGCACGCCGTCGGGCGCCTCTGTGGCGCACCGCTGCACCGCGCGCACCGCACCCATGCCCTTGACGTACCGCCAGCGCCTGTCCGCCCCGAGCTCGACGGCCGCCGTCAACGGCGGCGCCTCCGGGGACAGCGCGCCGAGGCTGAAGGAGATGCCGGGCATCGAGTCGGAATCCAGTGCGAGCACGCGGCGCCCGCGACGCGCCAGCACGCGGGCCAGGGTGCCCGACAGCAGCGACTTCCCCGCTCCCCCCTTTCCGACGACCGCGAGCAGCATCGCGCACA
>JBBQBV010000276.1:0-1805 GCA_038318085.1 Solirubrobacterales bacterium | reverse complement strand
CGACCGGGCCGCGGAGCGCGGGCTCCTGGCGGACCTACCCACGATGCTGGACCGGATCGACGCCTGGATCGCGGACGGGGTCCTGGGTGGAGCGCAGCTGAACGCCGCAGACTTCATGGTCGCGCCAAGCCTCGCGCTGGTCCTCTACCGCCCTGACATCCTGCCCCTGTTCGAGGGCCGCCCGGCCCTCGAGCTAGTCGACCGGCTGCTGCCCGAGCCGGCGTGATGCTTCGAGTCCTCCGCCGACCCGCATAGCGTGCGGAGGGCTACTTCTTCTTTCCGTGGACGGTGATGCGCTCGCTGTGGGTGACCGTCTTTCCGCCGTCCGTAGGCCGGAAGGTCACGGTCAGCCGCACCCGTAGACGCTTGCCGTTGTGCAGGCTGTTGAGCGTCCTGTGGGTCGGGTGGATCTTCAAGGTGACGGTGCCTGCGGCGCGCGCGCGGACGCTGCCTGTGCCGTAGATCGTCGACACGCACTTGCCGTGGCGGCGCACGAAGTGCGGCTTGCACTTCCCCGCGCGGGCGGCTTGGGCGGCGGGCACGACCGCGACGCCGGAGACCGTCCCCGGTCCAGAAACCACCGCGGGAACCGCCAGCACAAATGTCTTCGCTCTAACAGCGGGCGAGCGGAGGTTGAGTTCTGCGATCGGGCTGAAGTCGGCAACGCGCAGATTCGAGTGGCCACCGCCGTAGTCGATGAAGGTCGCGAAGCCTTGCCCGTCGTCGGCCGCCGCGAGGCGGATCGAGTCGGGGCCGATGGCGAAGGAAGGCGCACCCTCTCCGATGTCACCGACCCGAGTAAAGGAGCTCCCCGCGTCAGTCGAGCGGTATAGCCGCACGGGTGTACCGCCATCAGGCAGATCAGGGGCCTGCCATGCCACCAGCAATTGGCCGCTCGCCGGCGTCTCAAAGATGCGCCCGGCGTTGTCTCCGGTTGTGCCCGACTGGACCTTCACGGGTGGACCGAACGAGCCGTCGGCCGCGTACTTGCGCACGTCGACCGGTCCATAGCTGCCTCCGACGGCGTCCTGAGAGGCCAGGAAGAGTCCGGAAGGGCCGCCCGCGAGGCTCGGAAGGGTCCCGCTGGTGACCCCGGCGGGGGCGCTCCAGTTTGCGGGCGAGTTCGGATCCCCGCTTCCTGCGTAGCCCGTCACGTCGATCGTCTGCGGCTGTGTTCCGTTGGCCCGGGAGAAAGCCTCGACCGGGTTCCCGGCCGCCAGCCCGAGGGCTGAGCCGGTGATGTTGGTCAAGCCGCCCGCGGGCGTGAGGTCAGCGCCGCCGGCGGGTCCCGCTCCGCTCGCCGGCACGCTTGTGAAGGCCAGGCCCGGGTTGTGAGAGGAGATGTCGAACGAAGTGCCGGCCGCCAGGACGTCAGTCGCGTTGCTGCCCATGTATGCCCCTGACTGCGCGACCTGGACTGCGGGGCCGAACGCCGCGCCACCGTCGGTCGAAGTCCACACCACGACATCCGCCGCGACGTAGCGCGGGCCCACGACGTACACGGTCGAGCCGCCGCCGAGCACGGGAAAGGCGGCGGACACCTGCGTGCTGTCGTGGGGCGCCGGATTCAGCGGCGGTGTGGGCAGGACGAGTGGACTGGTGCACGTTGCCCCGCGTGCGACCTTGCAGAACACCGTCGCGTCGTCGGCTCCGGCCACACCGCGCTCCCAGGCGAAGTAGCCGGCCCCGGCTCCATCGACGGCGAGCGCGGCGAAGCTGTCGGGGCTCGTGTCGAGAGTGAAGCTGTTGCGCGCGGACGCTCCGATGGGAAGCGCGGCACCGAGTGCCAGCGCGGCCGCCAGTGC
>JBBQBV010000275.1:0-1833 GCA_038318085.1 Solirubrobacterales bacterium | reverse complement strand
CGTCGTAGAGGGCGAGCACCCGCTGGCGCACAGCGACGACCCCGACACGGCCGTCGGCGAAGGCGACCCCACCCGGCTGGATCGGGGTCCTCAGCGTGGACAGCACCCGACCCGCGGCTACCACCGTCAGGCGATCCCCGCGCTCGTCGGTGACGAAGACGCGGCCCCCTCCCGCCGCTGCGTCGTGCGGGAAGCGACCGACGCGGAGCATTCGTGCTGCGCCGGAGCGGATGCGCACCTGCACGAGCGCGTCGGCGCGCTCGGCGGGAACGAGCACGTTCCCCGCCGGACCCAGACCCAGATGCCGGGCCGACTGGAGCAGCGCCACTCGGCGCACCCGCGAGCCCGAGCGCGCGTCGTAGACGGCCAGGGACGGGGGTTCGCGCAGTGCGACAGCGACCAGACCGGCACCCGAGTCGACGGCCACACCCTCGGCGGGCGCTCCCAGGGCGAGCACGCGGCCGCGGGGTCTGACGGCCGGCGGCGGCGCGACGGCGGGCTCCGCCGCCCGCGGCAGCCGATGAGCCTCGCCGCACCCTCCAGCAACCGGGCTCACGACCAGCGCGGCGGCTAGCGCCAGCCATGCGCCGCGCCGGCTCACCCGTGGCAGATCCTCCTGCGAAAGCCCTGGCCGCGCGCTCACGCGAAGAAACCCTACGGCGTCGCCTGCGGTTGGCGTTGCCCTGGGTTGCGGCCGGCATCGGCGGGACGGTGGTGGCCTTCGGTCTGGGCGCCCGGGCGCTCGGCCATGAGCTCGGGACCTCGCTTCCCCCCTTCACGGCGAGCTTCGCTCCGGCGATCGACCCCTGGGCGCTGCCCGCAGTGGCGGTGGTCGTCGGCGCCGTGCTGATCGCGCCGCGCGGGCGCGACGCGGCGGTGGGCCCAGTGGGTTTCGCCGCCGGGACGCTGGTGCTGGGACTGGTCCTGCGCCTGGCGGTCAACGTGGTGCGGGCCGGTCCGCGCGATTGGTATGACGTGTTCGGAGCCACCGGCGAAGGTCGGCGCGAGTATCTCCCCGCGCTCGCGGCCTTCGCCAACGGGACGGACGCGTTCCTGCGCCGGTTCGCGGACCTGGCTCCAACGTTGCCCACCCACCCGCGCGCGCATCCCCCGGGGATGCTCGTCACGCTGCACCTCCTCGGCATCGACAGCGCGGGGGCAATGGCCGCCCTGACCATCGGCGTCGGCGCGCTCGCGGTTCCCCTGACCTATCTGCTCGGGCGAGCAGTCCTCGACGACGGACGTGCTCGCACGGCCGCGCTGCTCTGCGCCTTCGCTCCAGCCTCGCTGCTCTACGGCGCGACCTCCGCCGACGCCCTCTACGCCGCCCTCGCCACCGCGGCGGCAGTCGCCCTGGTCGCCCGGCGCCGTGCGGCGCGCATCGGTGGCGCGGCGCTGCTCCTGGCCGCGTCGTTCTTCTCCTACGCGCTGGTCGCGGTGGGCGCCTGGGCGACCGTGGTGACGCTGCGAAGGTCGGGGCCCGCCGTGGCCCTCAGGCTCGCCGCCGCCTGCGCGGCAGCGCTGATCGCAGGCTACGGTGCGCTGCACGCGCTCACCGGATTCGACGTGCTCGACGCCCTGGGCCAGGCCAGCCGCGCCTATCACGGCGGCATTGCGCACGTGCGGCCGTACGAGTTCTGGGTGCTGGGCTCGCCCACGGCGTTCTTCGTCGCGCTCGGTCTCCCCCTGGCCTGGCTGGCGCTGCGCCGCCTCGCCGAGGGCGATACCACCGCGCTGGCGCTGGCGCTGGTCGTCGCCGCCTCCGCCCTGCTCGGCTTCACCAAAGCCGAGAACGAGCGGATCTGGCTCTTCCTCGTGCCGCTGGCCTGCGTC
>JBBQBV010000274.1:0-1842 GCA_038318085.1 Solirubrobacterales bacterium | reverse complement strand
GGGAGGTGCTCTCGCAGGACGTCGCCGATCGCCGCGAGAGTGAGCCGGCCGGTCGGCTCGTCGCCCCCGGCCAGAGGCAGCTCGAACTCCAGCTCGTCGAGCCGATCCGGGCGTCGTACGTCACGCAGGCGGGCGCCGCCGACAAGCAGCGGGCCGAGCGGCGTCTCGATGGCCGCGCGCAGCCCGGCGACCACCGCCGCTGGGTCGCCGAGCTCGACGTGGCGCCGCGCCTGCGCGGCCGCGACCTGCGCATGGAGCTCGCCGTCCAGGTCCGCCGCGGCGAAGTCGGTCGCCTCGAGCACGCGGTGCACGAGCGTCCCGATGTCGAGGCCGATCGGCATCTCGGCCAGTAGGGAGGGCATCGCCATGGACCCGTGGTCGGCGGCCTTCGCCGTGGCGGGCGGTGGTGCCCCCGGCGCCGGCGGGGAGCCAGGCGGCGTGGGCATCTCGAGCGGCGGCGGCGTCGTGGGCAGCGTCGTCCCGGGCGCGGGTTCGTCCGTGAGCACAGCCTCCTCTGGCTCGCTCGCGACGCGCGCCTCGTAGGCCCCGGCCGTGATGTCGCTGTAGGAGGTGCGCCGCCAGCGCCAGTCGAGGCTGCGGTCGAACACCGCGGCCGAAAGCTCCGCAGACTCGGCCGGCCGCCCCACCCAGCTCCTCGGCGACCCGAGTGCCGACCGCTCGACCGCGATGCAACCCGGCGCGTCGGCCGCAAGTGCCTCGAAGCACTGGCCGGCGGCGGCGTCATCCGGTGGCGATGCGCCCCACGGTGCCACGGTGCCGTCGGCCTCCCGCGCGAAGAGCAGCCGGCCGAGGGGAGAGTTTCGGCTGTCCCAGGAGCCGGCCCACCAAACGACGGCTTGGTGCTGTGCGCGCGTGAGCGCGACGTAGGCGAGGCGGAGGTCCTCGCCGCGCTGCTCCACGATGCTCTGCTCCTGGTGGCGAGAGAAATTCGCGCCCTCCAGGCTCACGTCGATGGTCCGTGCGTCGCCGGCGTCGGGGTCGTGGAAGAAGACCGGCTGGGCCTTATCCGGGATGTAGCCGGGCTCCCACAGGAAGGGCAGATAGACGATCGGAAACTCCAGGCCCTTGCTGCGGTGGATCGTCAGGACCTGGACCGCCTCGGCGTCGGACTCGAGCCGGCGGCTGCGCTCCTCGTCGCTCGTGTCTTGCTCGGCCTCCGCGATGCGCCGACGCAGCCACGCGGTCAGGGCTGTCGTCCCCATCTGCTCGGCTGCGGCCGCGGCGTGCAGCAGCTGGCCGACGTGGCGCAGGTCGGTAAGCCGGCGCTCGCCGTCGGCGGTGGCCAGGATCCGCTCGGGCAGGCGCTCGACCAGCGTGACCGTCTCGGTCATGGATGCGACGCCCTTCACGCGAAGCGCCCTCGCCCAGTCGTGCAGCCGGCGATGGACCTCCTCCCAGGCGCCCTCGTCCGCGGCCACGACCTGCTCGGCGGACCAGCCGATGAAGCACGTGAGCGCGGCCGAGTGCGCGCGGGTGGGGGAGGCGGGGCGCTCGATCGCCTCGAGGAGGCGCAGCCATTCCCGCGCGGACGGGGTGCCGAAGACGCTGCCCGCTCCGTTGATGACCGCGGGGATGCGGACGTCGTCGAGGGCCTCGCGAATCAGCGCGGCGTTGCGGTTGGTGCGCACGAGCACCGCGACGTCTCCGGGCCGCACGCCCTCGCGGCCGAGGCTCCTGCCTTCCTTGGAGCGGCGCTCGATCGTCGCGCCGGAGGACAGCAGCGCGACCACATCGGCAGCGAGATCCGTGGCGATGTGCTCGCGAGCGGGAGCGACACGCGCATATCCCTTCGGCGTGCAGCCGACCGACGGCTCGTCGCGG
>JBBQBV010000273.1:0-1843 GCA_038318085.1 Solirubrobacterales bacterium | reverse complement strand
AGCACGACTCCCAGAGCCAGCAGCAGCAGCACCAACCCGATGGGGAGGAACACTCCGAGGACCGGGCGGGCCAACGCCGGCTGAAGGAGATCTCCCGGCGAGAGAGCGGGCACGGCGCGCATACTCGCACAGTTCGGCGATCGTTCCGAGCATGCGATGCCAACGCCGCCGGGCGCTCAACCTTCGAGCGTGAGAATGAGCTTTCCGCGCGTGTGTCCGGACTCGCTGAGCGCGTGCGCCCGCTGGATGTCGGTGAGCGCGATCACCTCCGCGTTCTCAACGCGCACGGCGCCGGAATCGACGAGCTCGGCGACTCGGGCCAGCTGGTCTGAGCTGGGGCTCATCACGAGATGCTCCGCACGCACGCCGCGCGCGCTCGCCGCCTCCTCGGGCGGTGCGCCGGCAATGGTGACGAGGATGCCTCCCTCGCGGACCGCCGGGAGGAGCGTCTGCGTCGTCTCTGCGCCCACCGTGTCAAACGCCACGTCCACGTCACTCACCGCTTCGCCGACATCCTCCTGGGTGTAGTCGACGTACTGATCGGCGCCGAGGCTGGTGACGAAGTCGCGGTTGCGCGAGGATCCGGTGGCGATCACCCGCGCCCCGGCGTGCTTTGCAAACTGCACGGCGAAGTGCCCGACGCCGCCCGCGGCGCCCGCTACCAGCACGGTCTGCCCGGACGCCAGCGCCCCCCGATCGAACAGCGCCTGCCATGCGGTGAGCCCCGCCACGGGTATCGCCGCCGCCTGCTCGTGGCTGAGGCCGGCGGGCTTCTTCGCGATCACGACAGCCGCGGCCGTCGCGAACTGCGCGTAGGCGCCGCTCGCGGCGAGCCCGAACACCTCCTCGCCCTCGGCGAACCCTTCGGCGCGTGACGCCTCGACCGTGCCGGACACGTCGCTGCCCAGCACTGCGGGGAGCTGCTTGGGCATTAACCCACGCCGGAGCTTCCACTCGACCGGGTTGACCGATGCGGCCTGCACGCTGATCAGCACCTCCCCCTCGCCCGGCTGCGGCCGCTCTGCCTCTTCGAGGCGCAGGACTTCCGGGCCTCCGGTCTCGTGCATCACCACAGCTTGCATGCGGGCTTCTCCTCGGCAGGGGACGAGACCGCAAGGATAGCTTACGCTTGGTAAGTACCTCCGGAACCGGTTGCCGGCGCGGTTCGTTCCAGCAGCGCGATGCATTCGATGTGCGGAGTCTGCGGAAACATGTCCACGGGCGCGACGTGCTTCAGGACGTAGCCGGCCTCGACGAGCTGCGCAGCGTTCGGCGCGAGCGTCGTCGGATTGCACGAGACGTAGACGATCCGCTTGGGCCCGGCTTCGATGAGGCGCCGGACGACCTTCTGCGACAGGCCGGCGCGCGGCGGGTCCACGATGCAGACGTCGGGTCGCCCCGCACGTTCGGTCAGCTCGCGCATGGCCAGACGGACGTCGCCGGCGAAGAAGCGGGCGTTGTCGACCTCGTTGGCGTCCGCGTTCTCGATCGCGTCGGCGACCGCAGCCTCGACGACCTCGAGCCCCCACAGCTCGCCGGCACGCGGAGCAAGTGTCAAGCCGAGCGTCCCGATCCCGCAGTAGAGATCGAAGACGCGCTCCCATCCCCGCAGCGCCGCGCTCTCTGCGGCCAGCTCGTACAGTCGCTCCGCCATCTCGGTGTTGGTCTGAAAGAACGCTTCGGGCGAGATGGCGAAGCGCAACCCACCAAGCTCCTCCTCGAGCTTCTCGGCCCCCGCCAGTACGCGGGTCTCGCCCCCGGCGGTCGTCTCCCCGACACCCGCGGTGCGCGTCCACAGGAGCCCCTCGCAATCCACCGCTCCGGCCAGCGCCTCGGCGCGCAG
>JBBQBV010000272.1:0-1858 GCA_038318085.1 Solirubrobacterales bacterium | reverse complement strand
CAAGGAGTGGGACTGGCGCCGCGAGCGCGGTGAGTCCACCCGCAACCTCGATGCCTTCCGCGGCTGGCTCGAGCACCAACCTCCGGAGTAGCCGCCTGGAGCCGCCGGCCGATCGCAAGTTCCGCGCACAGGCTCGGTTGTAGTGTGCCGTTCTCGGGTGGGGTCGCAAGTTCCGCGCACAGGCTCGGTTGTGGTGTGCGGGACTGCCGTACTGCCGTCGGCACGCGGCAGCTTGCGACAGGTTAGCCAGCAGTGCGTCATCCACAGCCGGCTCTGCTTCCTCGGACCTGTGGACGGTCACCACGGTCCCACCTGCGACTGCGGGATCGTGACTACATGCTGATTGCCGGCTTCGACCCGCGCCTCCCGTTCACCCGAGCTGAAGCGCTCGACAACGGCATCACAGCCAGCCAGCTCCGCGGTCGGGGCTACCGTCAGCTGTTTCAGGGCTGCTACGTCGTGGCCGGCGCGGACCGCGACTCTGTGCAGCGCGTCCGCGCGGCTCTCGGACTCCATCCTCCCGGGGCCTTCGCAAGCCACCTGAGTGCCGCGCGGCTCTATGGCCTCCCCGTCCTGCACACACCGGACGAGCATGTGACGGTATTGAGGAAGTCCGATCGGCGGCTGCGGGACGGCGTTCGGAGCCACGTCTGCTCGGACGAGACGCATGTCACCATGCGCCACGGCCTCCCGGTGTCCTGCCCAGCCGACACATTCGTGGCCCTGGCCCCGCTTCTCGCCCTCGTCGACCTGGTCGCCGTCGGTGATGCCATGGTGAAGAGTCGCCTGACCACACCCGAGGCGCTGGTCGCCGCTGTGGCGCACTCGGGCCAGCGCGGCGCACTCCGTGCCCGCAGGGCCGCGGGCTTCGTGCGCGACGGCGTGGACTCACCGATGGAGACCCGGCTGCGGATGCTGATCGTGTTGGGAGGGCTTCCGGAGCCGAGGGTCAACCACATTCTGCGGGACCTCGCAGGTGAGTGGGTGGCGCGCTTCGACCTGAGCTATCTCGACTACTCGGTGATCGTCGAGTGCGACGGCCGTCAGCACGCCGAGGATGCATCCCAGTGGCAGCACGATCTCGAGCGCCGTGAGCTCCTCGAGAACGCCGGCTGGAAGCTGGTCGTGGTGACGTCGAAGGGCATCTACCGTGAGCCCGAGCAGACCTTGGAGCGGGTGTCGAGGGCCCTGCGCCTTCGCGGGTGCAGAGTGCCCACGACTGCGTCGCAAGCGTGGCGTCCCCACTTTCCCGTTTCCTGAGTCCCGTCCCGAGTCACTGCCGAAAGTTGGGGGATTCACGCGCCGGAACCGCAGCCTGTGCGCGGAAGTTGCGACCGGGCGGCCGGATTCGGCGCTGGAATACCTGTGCGCGGAAGGTGCGATGACCCCCTGAACCCGCCGGCCCGGTAGGACGCCGGAACCGCACCTGTGCGCGGATGTCGCGGGGTGGACGGCTGCGGACGGTCGCGGCGGCGAAAGTCAGCGGCCCTGGTTGGCGACGGCGGCGATGGCGGCGGCGGCCGCGGCCGGGTCGAGGTACTCCCCGCCCGGAGTCAACGGCCGCATCTGCTCGTCGAGGTCGTAGAGCAGCGGTATCCCGGTCGGAATGTTGAGGCTGACGACCGCCTCCTTCGACATGCCGTCGAGGTGCTTGACCAGCGCGCGAAGCGAGTTGCCGTGGGCGGTCACGAGGACGGTCAGGCCGCGGCGAAGGTCGGGCACCACCACGTCGTACCAGTACGGCAGGACGCGGTCGAGCACGTCGGCGAGGCACTCGGTGCGCGGGACGATCTCGGCGGGCAGGTCGGCGTACCGCGGATCACCGCTCTGGCTGAACTCGCTCCCCGGGTCCAGCGGC
>JBBQBV010000271.1:0-1865 GCA_038318085.1 Solirubrobacterales bacterium | reverse complement strand
GAGCGTGTGCGGGTCACGGTTCACGGTCGGGCGGTCGCCGACATCATCCCTGCCGGCGCGGTCGCCGGTGATGACCGTTTGCGAGCCCTTGTGGCTGCGGGACGGCTTGTCCCAGCCGCGAGGTCGCGACCCAAGCGCGCGCCGCGTCTGGCCGAGGTGCCCCGGTCGGCCTCGGCGCTCGTGCTCGGCGAACGGGACGCCGAGCACTGATTCTGTATCTCGACGCCAGCGCGCTGGTCAAGCGCTATGTCGCCGAGCCCGGGAGTGATCTCGTGCGCAAGCTCATGCGTGCCGCCGATGGTTGGTTCATGTGCCGCGTGGGCTACGTCGAGACGGTCAGAGCGGTCGGACTGGCCGCCGGGCCGTCCGCGGCGCGACGGGCTCGCGACGAGTGGAGCTCCATCGACGTGATCGAGGTCGACCAGCGCCTCGCTGAGGAGGCCGCGACGCTGGCCTTCGCGCACGACCTGTGCAGCCTCGACGCGATGCACCTAGCCGCAGCCTTGCTCTTGCCCCTCGATGACCTTGTTCTCGCCACGTGGGATCATCGACTCCACGCTGCTGCGCTGGATGTCGGACTCCAAGCGGTTCCCGACCCACCCCCGTAAGTCGTGTGGTGAAAGGATCTTCTCGAGCCGCTCCCTTTAATTAAGGACCGTCCGGGAAAGCCACGCTCTGGGGGTGCGCTGGCGTTGGATTGCTTGACCCGATGCGCCACCCTGCGCCGCCGGTCTGCGCGGCCAGCTCGCCGGCTGTGCCGCCGATTCCGTCCGCCTCGGGCACGAGATCCTCGGGGACGAGCTGGCCGTGCTCGCGGGCTGCATCCCGCAGGTATTCCAGCCTGACCACGTCGCAACCGTAGTCCTGCGCGAGCGCCGCGATCATTGCGCGCATCGGCCGTGGCCACTGCTCGCTGGTTGCGAGCACCACCGGCTTGGCGTACTGGGCGCGGAACCCGGTGGGGTGCAAGAAGAACCGGTCGCCCCAGGCGAGCACGGCGCCGCACACCCTGATTTCGCGCCAGTATTCCGAGCCCACCCCCGTCCACTGCTTGTCGGGTTCGCGTAGCGCGTAGAGGCCGCAGTCGCAGTCCTCGTCGGGCGCGTCGTGCCGGTCGGCGAATGGCGCGTTTGTCCTGTCGCTGGAGGGCCCGAGTCGTTGAGCCACGGCGTGGCAGCGAGCGGTGTTGACACCCGGCTGCCATGGCGGGGCGCTTGTCTTGCCGGCGATGCCGAGCTTCCACGCGTACAGCGCCCAGGCGCGGAAGCCGACCACTTCACCATCGATCTCGGGGACGAACGAGTCAGCGTCGTCGCTGCGCTTGCCCTCCTCATAACGGCAGATGGCGGCGGTGAGCTGGTCGCGGATCTCGGTGATTGCGTCGGCAACGTGGCACACGACCTCCCCACCGTCGCGCATACAAACGCGATAGGTCCGGAGCTGCGTAACCGGGTCGTAGGCGTCGCGCATTGAGAGCGCACCGAGGTTTGATAGCCAGGTTGGGACGAAATCACCCACGGCTAGACCGGCACTCTTCGGCGCGGCGGTTGCCTCGCTGGCTCAGGCTTCGGCCGCGGCTGGTGCTGCGGCGGCGGCGCCTGAAGCGGGCGCTCCTCACGCTTGGGTTTGACACGCACCCGACGGGCTGGCCCCGGCAGTCCCATTTCGATTCACAGGCTAGCGCGGCCACGGGAACCAAGCACCTCCGACGGGCGACGGACCTGGCGCCCGATCTACGGCGTCACTGAGGTCGCTTCGGCCTGCAGCCGGCGCCGTCGCTTGAAAGGCGCACAGGAGTACCTCGGCGAGTCGATTTGGTTTGCGACCAGCACGCAAGCGGGGCGCAGCCGACTTTCCGCCTCGAG
>JBBQBV010000270.1:0-1908 GCA_038318085.1 Solirubrobacterales bacterium | reverse complement strand
GGGCCATCGAGCAACGCCTTGGCTGCCAGCGCAGCACCGCTCGACACGCTGAGCGTGATGACAGCAGCGAACGCAACGAAACGACCGGTCATACAACCACCTCCTCAGGCTGAACCGAACCCGATACTACTCCCCGCCTAGCGCCAAGGGTAGTCGCGGCAGGGCATCAACCCTGACGTTCTAGCGCACGACCACCGCCAAGATGGGCGCAACGGCCGCAACCCCGGCTAGTACGCCGCGTCAGCGCCGGTGCGATGTCCACTAGGGCGGTCTCAGGCGGTCGAGGTTGTCCCGGCGGCTGTAGAAGTTGAGGCGGCGGTCCTCCCGCCCTGTCCGCTCCGGTTGGGAGCGTTCGGGGCGGATCCCGCAAAGATCGACGAAGGAGGACCGCATGAGCAAGCTACACTTGGTCGAGGTCGGCACGCCTGAGGCGTCACGGCTCGATCTTCCCGAGCACGTTCAGCTGTCGTTGGCGGAGATCGGCGGGGTGGCGAAGGAGGGTCTGCTGGCGCTCGCGGTCGGCACCGGCCTGGCCGTGCTGCACGAGACGATGGAGTGGGAGGTCGAGCGGGTCGTCGGCCCGAAGGGCCGTCATGACGCGCGGCGCGGCGCGAAGCGCCATGGTCACACGCCGGGTGAGGTGACGCTCGGCGGGCGGCGGGTGCCGATCAGCCGGCCGCGGGCGCGCAGCGCAGACGATCGCGCGGAGGTCGAGCTGGCGAGCTACCGGACATTCGCCTCGCGTGACCTGCTCGCCGGGGTGGTGCTGGAGCGGATGCTGGCCGGCGTCTCCACCCGCCGCTCGCGTGGGGTGGGCGAGCCTGTCGGCGCCCAGGTCGAGGCCAGGACGCGCTCTGTCTCGAAGTCGTCGGTCTCGCGCACGTTCGTGTCGGCGACGCGCGCGGCGCTGGACGAGCTGCTCGCGTGCGATCTGAGCGGACTCGAGCTGGCGGTGGTGATGGTCGACGGGATCGAGCTCGCCGGCGCGACGCACGTGGTCGCGCTGGGGATCACCGCGGACGGGACGAAGGTGCCGCTGTCGCTGAGGGAGGGCTCGACCGAGAACGCGACGGTCGCGACCGCGCTACTGAGCGACCTGAGCGACCGCGGCCTGCGCCTGCACGAGGAGCAGCTATTCGTGCTCGACGGCGCCAAGGCACTCCGCAAGGCCGTGCGCGACGTCGCCGGCGTGCGCGCGCCGGTGCAGCGCTGCCAACGCCACAAGGAACGCAACGTGGTCGATCACCTGCCCGAGCGCGAGCGCGCCTGGGTGCGCGCGAAGCTGCGCAAGGCCTGGGCCGATCCCGACCACACCGCGGCGCTCTCGTCGCTGCGGGCGCTCGCCTGCCAGCTGGCCAAGGTCCACCCGGACGCGGCCGGGTCGCTCCGTGAGGGCCTGGAGGAGACGCTCACACTCACCCGCCTCGGCGTCGGCGGCGCGCTCAAGCGCACCCTCTGCTCGACCAACCCGATCGAGTCGATGATCTCAACCGTGCGACGCACGCAGCGCAACATCAAGCGCTGGCGCGACGGCGACATGCGCCTGCGCTGGACCGCCGCCGGGATGGCCGAGGCGCAGCGCAGCTTCCGCCGCGTCAAAGGCCACCGCGACCTACCCAAGCTCACCACCGCCATCCGGCGCGAGCAACACCCCAACACCCCGACCGAGGAAGCCGCTACCCTCATCGCTGCCTGACACCCAAGACCCGGACCGCCATCGAAGTTCCACAGCGAACGGGACAACCTCCCCCATTGCGGGTTGTAGATGTAGTTGCCGACGCGAGCCGAAACGAAGTCGATTCCCCGCAGGTTAGCCCAAGCCACCCAAGGCGCCTGGTTGACGATGTCCCGATCGACTCTGTTCCAGAGCTTGGCGGCTGTTTGCGGATCGCTGATCTGGAGTGAGCT
>JBBQBV010000269.1:0-1917 GCA_038318085.1 Solirubrobacterales bacterium | reverse complement strand
GGGAACTCGATCTGCTCCTCGTCGGCGTCGAGGTCGAGGAAGAGCTCGTAGACCTCGTCGACCACCTCGGCGATGCGCGCGTCGGGCCGGTCGACCTTGTTGACGACGAGGATCACCGGCAGCCGGGCCTCGAGCGCCTTGCGCAGGACGAAGCGCGTCTGCGGCAGCGGGCCCTCGGAGGCGTCGACGAGCAGCAGGATCCCGTCGACCATCGTCAGCCCGCGCTCGACCTCGCCGCCGAAGTCGGCGTGCCCCGGCGTGTCGATGATGTTGAGCTTGACCCCGCGGTGGCGGACCGACGTGTTCTTGGCGAGGATCGTGATGCCCTTCTCGCGCTCGAGGTCCATCGAGTCCATGACGCGATCGGCGACGTCCTGGTTCGCGCGGAAGGCCCCCGACTGCCAGAGCATGGCGTCGACGAGCGTCGTCTTGCCGTGGTCGACATGGGCGACGATCGCGACGTTGCGCAGGTCCTGTCGAGTGACGGGCATGGGATGAGGCTAGAAGGCCGCGCGGGAACCGCGGTCGGCCCACGCGTGTAGAAGAGGCAGTGGTGGGCCGGCCACGCAGTGAATCGGAGCTCGTCGCGCACGCCAAGCGCGGGGATCTCGACGCCTTCGAGCAGCTCGTCCGCGAGCACCAGGGAATGGCTTTCCGCACCGCATACGTCATCACGGGGTCCGCCGCCGACGCCGAGGAGGCCGCGCAGGATGCGTTCGTCAAGGCGCACCGCGCGCTCGGCCGCTTCCGCGAGGGCGAGCCGTTGCGCCCGTGGCTGCTCGCGATCGTCGCCAACGAGGCGCGCAACCGCCGGCGCTCGGCGACGCGCCGGGCGCGCTTCGAGCTCAACCTGGCCGAGGAGCGCCCCTCCCGGGACGCGGCCCCGTCTCCGGAGGCGGCGCTCCTCGCCGGCGAGCAGCGCGCGCGGCTGCTCGCCGCGCTCGACACGCTGGGGGAGGAGCAGCGGCAGGTCGTGGCCTGCCGTCACCTGCTCGGGCTGTCCGAACGCGAGACCGCGGCTGCGCTCGGGTGCCGCCCGGGAACGGTCAAGTCACGGCTGTCGCGCGCGCTCGCGCGACTCGAGGAGGAGCTGTGAGACGCCCTGTGTCAAGCGGTGGCGGCGAGTTGTTGTGTGAGTGCTCCGTGTTGGGCGGGGTTGTAGGGGGTGTGGTCGTGCCAGCAGCGCCAGAGGACGTGGATCCAGTTGCGGGCGAGTCCGCGCAGTGCGCGGGGGTGGTCGTGGCCGCGGGCGCGGGCTGCGGTGTAGGTGTTGCGCGCCCAGGGGTGGTGGTGGCGGCTGGTGTCGGCGAGCGTGGTGATGGCTTGGCGCAGGCGGTGGTTGCGGGCCGAGCGGAAGCTGGCGGTCTTGCGGCGGCCGGACTCGCGTGCGACGGCGCTGGCGCCGGCGTGCGCGGTGAGCGCGTCGTTGGTCTGGTAGCGGCCGCGGTCGTCGCCGATCTCGGCCAGCAGCCGGGCTGCGGTCAGGCTGGCGGCGCGGAAGAAGCTCAGGAAGATCGGTCCGTCGGGGTGCGCGTGGATCTGTGTGTCGATGTCGCGTTGGAGCGTGCGGATCTGCGCGGTGATCGCCGTGAGCGCGGTGATCAGGCCGAGCACGATCGTGCGTCGGGCGGTGTGCTCGACCGGGCCGGCGGCGCCGGCCGGTGCGCTGCGCAGTCGTTGAAGCAGCTCGTCAGGGCTGCGCTGGCCGGAGTAGCGCTGACGGCGCAGCAGGGCCGTGAGCTGGCGGTGGGTGAGCCGCTGGGCGTCGGTGGGGCTGGGGTAGCGGGCCAGGAAGGCGAGCGCGATCGGGCTGTCGATCGCAGCGAAGATCCGCGTGGCGCCGGGCCAGACGCGCTCGAGCTCGGCGCGCAGCTGGTTGGCCAGGGCGACGCGAGTCCAGACGGCGTCCTGGTGCGC
>JBBQBV010000268.1:0-1938 GCA_038318085.1 Solirubrobacterales bacterium | reverse complement strand
GCGAGCTTCGGCTGGACATCGGGATGGTATGGCGGTCGGGACGGCCGTGGGCAGGACGACCGCCCCGGCCGCACTCCTTCTGATCGGCAGATGGGGTCTGGACCTGAAACGGAGATGTCATGCGCTGCTCGGCTCCCATTGCCGCCACTTGGAGAGAAACCCCTCGGCCTCCATCTGGGCGAGGTCCGCGCGCAGCGCGCGGGCCATGCGCCCGAGCTGGTTGGGCAGCAGATCCCAGAACAGGGCGATCTCGCCCGTGTCGATGTCCAGCACCTCGATCATCGGCGCAGGACCGCGCCCGCTGACCCGCAGCTCGTAGGCGCGATTGGCCCTCACGCGGCCAGCGCCTCCGCCGCGAGCCCGAGCTCGGCATCCCCGTGGAAGACCCGTCCGGCCGCGAGCACGGCGGGTACGTCGAGCACCCCGGCTTCCGCGGCCTGCGCGGTGGCGACGCGCAGGCGCTGCGCGGTGCCCTTGAGCCCGGCGCCCTGGCTGAGCGCCCGCGGATGGATCTCGGCGGCGGCGCCGGCCAGAAAGACCGTGTCGCGGTCGGCCAGGTCACGCCCGGCCGTGTACGCCTGGCGGAAGGCGGCGAGGCTGAAGGCGACGACCTTTCCGATCTGCTTGGCGTAGGTCGCCGCGAGCATGGCGAAGTGCGTGTCGCCGGCGGGGAACTGCGCCGGTGGGCGCACCGGCAGGGTCTGGAGGGCCTCGGCGCGCCGGCGGACGTCCTCGAAATGGGCGTCGATCTCGGCCGCGCAGCGAAACGGGCCGACGTCGCCCGCGTCCAGGCCGGCGAGCTCGACGGGCACGAACTCCGGGACCGTGCCCAGGACGGCCACGACGCGCTCCGCCGCCAGCCAGGCGCCCGGCGAGCGAAGGTCGTAGAAGAACCTGGGATGGTCCATGACGCCAGTATCGCCGCCGAACATCGTTTCTCGATCAAGAGGGACCATGCAGCACGCGCCGGCGGGGCCGGGGCGGCTGGGACGCCGCGTCCGCCAGCGCCTCGACGAGCTTCGCCGGGGCGACGTGGATGAAGGCCTCCTCGATCGCGCCCGCGACGGCGTCCCACTGCAGGCCGCGGTCCAGGCGCACGCCGACCCAGCCGCGGTGCCCGACGTAGGGCGGGCGGAAGTAGTGCTCGGGAGCGGCGGCCACCAGGCCCGCCTGCGCGCCGTCGGGGGCCGCGCACCACAGCGCGCGGCGCTCGTCGCCGTGGTGGTTGTCGAGGTACATCACGAACGTCCTCTTGCCGCGGACGAACCAGGCCGGCGACCCGTGGCTCGGGCGCTCGGTGACCTCCGGCAGGGCCAGGCAGTGCGCGCGGACCTGCTCGAGGCTGATCACGGCACCGGGAGGGCGGGGCCGCGGCGCGGCACCGGCGCCGACTGCACCAGCGACGTCGTCGTCTGGCCGAAGGGCGTGAAGCGGTCGATCAGCTCCTCGAGGTGCTCGACGTCACGGACGTGGGCGCGGACATGAAAGCAGTCGTCGCCGGTCATGCGCTCGCACTCGACGACCTCCTCGGACGCGCGCGCGACCTCGGCGACCTTGGCGATCTCGCGCGCAGCGGGCCGCACGCGGATGATCACGCCGAGCGCCAGCCCGAGCGCCCGCGGTTCCACGCGGGCGTGATAGCCGGAGATGACGCCTGCGGCCTCCAGCCGGGCGACGCGGTCGGCGACGGCGGGAGAGGACAGGCCGACGCGCCGGCCGAGCTCGGCCAGCGACATCCGGGCGTCCTCTTGCAGCTCGGCGAGGATCCGCAGGTTCGACGGGTCGAGCAGGGTGCCGTTGAACGCCATCGGGCCGAATCTACCGTCGATCGGCTCTTCTGGCGAGCGCCCGCCTGCGGCAGCGTTTCGGCCCGTGCCGCCACAGGGCTACTTCGTCGTCTCGGCGATCTTTCACTACCTCGGTCCGAGCTTCGCGGTC
>JBBQBV010000267.1:0-1948 GCA_038318085.1 Solirubrobacterales bacterium | reverse complement strand
AGGCCGCGGGGCGCTGCCTCGTCGCCTCCGCCCATCGCCGGGGCGTGCGCCTCGGGGTCGTCCTGCTGGACTCGCCGATGCCCGCCGACCAGGCGCGCGTCCTCCTGGACCGCGGCTTCAGAAAGCTCGGAGGGTGAGGCATGATGGGCGCCCCGGAGTCCCCCGACGCCCTGAGGTGAGGGACACCCAGTGCGCCCCGCCTCATGCTCTCGGAGCTGATCCGGTCCTCGCGCGCTCAGCGCTTACCGGCATTGCGTCGCGTTTGAGCAGCCGCTCCAGCTTCGCGGGGGTGTCGTACTCCGGTAGCGGCGAGTAGAGGATCAGCCGCTGATCGGGAGCCTCGACGGGGTTGAACACCGCGTGCTCGAACGCGAGCATTCCCGCCAGCGGATGGCGCAGCTCCTTGCGTGCCTCGCCGCTGCGAGCCACCTCGTGGCGCCTCCACGCTTTGCCGAACTCGGGGCTTGACCGCCGCAGCGCGTTGATCAGCTCTTCAAATCCCGGATCGCCGAGGTGGCGAGCGCTGTCGGCGCGAAACTTCGCCACCAGCAGTCGGGAGGTGCGGTCCCAATCGGTGAACATCTCACGGCGGGTGGGGTCCATGAATGTGAGCCACGCGTGGTTGCGTGAGGCGCGGGGGATTCTGCCGAGGTCGCCGAACAAAGCGGTGGCGGCGTGATTCCACGCGAGGTAGTCCCAGCGGCGACCGAGGATGAAGGCGGGATTGACGCCAAGATTCTCGATCACGCGCCGCAGCGTCGGGGAGACGCGCTCGGCGGGGGACTTGCACGGGGGCGGCTCCTCGCCGCGGCCCAGCAGCATGAGGTGCGTGCGCTCGGCCGGGGTCAGCCGCAGCGCGCGTGAGAGCGCCTCCAGTACGTCGAGCGACGCGCGGACATCGCGTCCCTGCTCGAGCCAGGTGTACCAGGTGGTGCCCACGCCCGCCAGTTGCGCGACCTCCTCGCGGCGCAGGCCGGGGGTCCGGCGTCGCCCTCCGTTTGGGAACCCGACATCCTCGGGCCGCAAGCTTGCGCGTCGCCTGCGGAGGAAGTCGGCGAGCTCGGCGCGGCGCCGCTCGCCGTTCGTCGTGCGCGTGCCCCGCTCGTGCCGCTGTCGATCTTCCGCGTCGGCCAGCTCCGGGCGGCAAACCTGGTTGTGATCCTGCTCTACTCGGCGTTCTTCCCGGTGTGGGTACTTCCTCACCCTCTACCTCCAGCAGGTGCTTCACTACGACGCGATCGAGGCGGGCCTGGCGTTCCTGCCGATGACGCTGTCGATCTTCGCTGCGTCCTCGCTGGCGCCGCGCCTCGTCGGCCGGTTCGGGCCACGGTGGGTCATCACCGCCGGGATGCTTGCCGCGACCACTGGCATGCTGCTCCTGACGAGCCTGGCGCCGGGGGGCACATACGTGGGGACGGTGCTGGCCGGAGGGCTCCTGTCCGCGCTCGGGATGGGCTTCTCGCTCGTGCCCTCGACGATCGTGGCCATGCAGGGCGTCGCCGGCTCGCAGAGCGGTCTCGGGTCGGGCCTGCTGAACACCTCACGGCTCATGGGCGGAGCGCTCGGCCTCGCGGTGCTGAGCACGGTCGCGGCCGCGCAGACGCGCAGCGAGCTCGGGGTGAGCACGGCCCGGGCGCTCACGGACGGATTCGGCCTCGCGTTGGCCGTCGGCGCGCTGTTCTGCATCGCCGGCGCCGCGGTGGCAGCGTTCCTGCTCAGGCCTCCCGCGAGCGTGTGGATCGCCCCGGTGCCAGCGACGGCAGAGGCCGCGCGGAGCTTGTCGTAACGCGTGCCGCACGGCACCCCCTGGCGTGACCCCGGTGGTTCGGTCCGGTGCTTGTGAGAGTTCTATGCGCCCGCGAAGATGGGCGAGCAAGGACGATCACGATGAAGCGAAGCAGGCATACGCCGGAGCAGGTCATCCGCAAGCTGCGCGAGGCCGATCGGT
>JBBQBV010000266.1:0-1985 GCA_038318085.1 Solirubrobacterales bacterium | reverse complement strand
CCACGCAGGATCGGGCGCGGCGGGCCTTCCGCGCGCCAGCGCAGGGCGGCGCCCATGAGCTCCTGCGCGAGGCCCAGGTGGGCGGCGATCGCCGCCTCGGCGTTGTCGCCCCGGGTGGCCAGGCGATCGACGACCGAGAGGACGGTGACGTCGACCTCCACGGGCTCGCACGCGCGCAGGTAGGCGTGCACGGCCCGAGGCTCCAGCGGGCGCTCGTGCACGAGGAAGCCGAGCCGCAGATGGTGGCGCGCCAGCGCCGCGAGGTGCGCACGCAGTCGCTCGCTCGTATGCAGTCGAGTGAGGACCGCGCGCGCCTGCTGCGCTCCAAGGTCGTCGTGGCCGCGGAACGTGACCCGCCCGTCCGACGCCACAGCGCGCGTCTGGGGCTTGCCGACGTCGTGGAGCAGCGCCCCCAGGCGCAGGGCCTGGCCTCGGGTCAGCTCGTCGGCCAGCGGCTCGCGCAGGACGTCGGACACCGCGTCGGCATGCGCTCCGAACACCGCGGTGGGGTCGTGCTCCAGCGCCATCAGCTCCGCAAGCACCGCGCGGGTATGGTCGTAGACGTCGAGGTGGTGAAAGCGGCTCTGCTTCACCCCGCGCATGGCGGCCAGCTCAGGCAGCACCGCACCGGTCACGCCGAGGCGGTCCATCAGGTCCAGGCCCTCCAGCGCCGCGGGCGTCGAGAGCAGGCGCCGCAGCTCGACGAACACCCGCTCAGGCGCCGCCTCCGACAGCCGCGGCGCGCGGGCCTGCGCCGCCGCGACGGTGGCGGGCTCGGGACCGAGGCCGAGCTCGCACGCCAGCCGAGCGAGGCGCAGCACCCGCAGAGGATCGTCGTCGAAGGCCGCGGGCGAGACCATCCGAAGCCGCCGGGCCTCCAAGTCGGCGAGCCCGCCGTCGGGATCGACGACCTCACC
The DNA here is from genome assembly GCA_038318085.1 of Solirubrobacterales bacterium. GTDB lineage: Bacteria > Actinomycetota > Thermoleophilia > Solirubrobacterales > Solirubrobacteraceae > DATLGB01. Next base: position 1,068 of record JBBQBV010000266.1, on the reverse strand, counting down.
ACCCCGCAGCGGCTCGGCCAAGGCGTTGACGGTGAAGTCGCGCCGCCCCAGGTCCTCCTCGATGCTTGCCCCGGCGAGGGGCATGAGGTCCGCCTGCCATCCGTGGCGCGGCGCGGTCACCCGCCAGGCGCCGAATGCCTCCGAGAGCGAAAACGCCGTGCCATCGCCGGCTCGGGCCAGCGCACGAGCCGCGCTTCGCACGTCTCCCTCGACCACGAGGTCGAGGTCGTCGATCGGCAGCCGGCCGAGAAGCCGATCGCGCACCGCTCCGCCGACCAGCCAGGCACGATCGCCGCCCAGGGCAGCCCGCGCGGCTTGCAGTGCCGCGGTCACGCCGGCACTCCGTCGCGGTGGTAGCGGCGGGGGACGCGTGCCGTCAATCCGCAGGTGATCTCGTAGTTGATCGTGTCCAGGCGCCGGGCCATCTCCTCCGCCGTGATCCGCTCGCTGCCGTCAGTTCCGATCAGCGTGGCCGGAGCGCCGCCAGCGAACTCGGGCGCCGGCCCGACATCAACCGAGACGTTGTCCATGCTCACGGTGCCGACCAACGGGTAGCGGCGCCCTGCGATCAGCACGTCGGCGTTGTTTGTCAAGCCCCGCCGGACGCCGTCGCCGTAGCCGATCGGCAGGATGGCGAGCTCGGTGGGCGCCGCGGCCACGAAACGCCGGCCGTACCCGGCGCTCTCCCCCGGCTCGCAGTGCTTGAGGTCGGCGACGTAGGAGTGCAGGCGCAGCGCCGGCTCGAGCTCCCGGTCGCCGGGATCCTCGTTGCGCGGGTCGAGTCCGTAGACGGCGATGCCGCATCGGACCAGGTCGAAGTGCGCGGCGCGATCGCGCAGCGTGGCCGCGCTGTTGGCCGCGTGGACCAGGATGTCGGGGTGGACCCGTTTGAGTGCCCGGGCCCACGCCGTGAAGCGCGCAAGCTGGGCGTCGAAGAAGCCGTCGTCGTCGGGCTCGTCGGCGGTGGCGAAGTGGGTCATGGCGCCGGCGAGCTCCAGCCCCGGCGCCCGGGCCACGGCCTCGGCGACGCGGTCGCCCTCCGCGGGGTCGCGCGTGCCCAGCCGGCCC
>JBBQBV010000265.1:0-2028 GCA_038318085.1 Solirubrobacterales bacterium | reverse complement strand
GACGGCGTCCCGGATGCTCCCCAGTCGTCCAAAGCGGAAGCTCCGGCAGAAGGGGCATACCCGGTCACCGCGGGCGCTTCGTCGGGAGATACCTCCGTTCGTCCAGGTCCCGTGGCATATCCCTGGCGAGTTGCCCAGTCGCGTAGTTGAGCGACGGGGCTTCGTTCTGGACGCGCTCGCGGCGAATCGGTGCATTCGTGGCCGGACTTGCCGCCGTCGTCGCGGCGATTGCCGCGGTGGTCGCTCTCTTTAGGCCTAGGCCCAGCCTCGCTTCTGGTGCCAAGCGGCAAGGGCGCGGATGCTGCGCGGAGACGACGGGGCCTTCGCCGCGCTTCATAGACCGCGTCGAGCGCAGGCACTCTAGGCGCGGCGGGGGAAGTCTGAGGGGAAGCACGGACGCTGGCATCACTTCTCACCCCCGATGGACGAGTCCTCCGGAGGATGCGCTCCTGCGACCTTCTCGGCTTCCTCAGCGACGGAGTCGGACTCTTCGATCAGCGCCTTGGTACGCGTTTTCTGCTCCGCGGCGGGCGCGGTCTTCATCGCCTCGGTCACGACCGTTGGCAGCACTCGGTCGAGCGCGCCGAGAAAGAGCGCGACCACGCCGCCGAGCAACGCGAGGATCACCCACGTGTCCGCGGAGCCGGCGGCCTCGCCGTTCTGCAAGGCGGTCAGCGCTATCAACTCGCCGGCACACATGAGCACGTAGAGCCCGAAGATCACCCACAGCACGATCTTCCACCCCCGACTTCCGCGCGCGCCCATGGCGAAGCCGAGCGACCGAGCAGTGCGCAGTTCAATCGCCAAGGCAAGCATCAGGACCGGCAAGACCTGTGCCGCGGTCGAGAAGAACTGCAACTCGTGATCGGAGAGCCTGTCCATTCGGTGATCTTCCCACGCACAAGTCGGGAACTGGTCGCCGATGGGACGCGCGCTCACGCTTGACGCATGGGCGTGCGAGCGGCCCCGCCGCTTCCGCTTTCCATGCGAGGCGGCACCCGACCGTCGCCGGGGACGCGGACTGCTGCTTCGCGCGACGAGCAGACATCCGGGCAAGGATCCGCCAGAGGCCTGCACCGGACGAGCTGGGAGCATCGGTGACGCCGTCGTCCGGACTCTTGCTCCTTCCGGGCGATGCGGGAGCCGACAACTCGCCAGCCCCGCGCTCGACGTCGTCCGTAGCAACGACGGCGACCCGTCGTGCGTGCTCTGTCCGCAGATGCGAGTGTTAGATGCCCGCGTCGTGGGGGGGCGCGGCCGGTCTCGCGGTTAGTCCCCCGTGTGTCCCCAGTGTTCTTGGCGGGCTGCTCGAGTGCCCCCTGGCGAGGTCAGGACTAGTTGGCGCCACTGGTGCCGTCGGCCTCTTGGCTTGCCGTTTGCTGCGCGTCGGAACCACGCTGGTCGCCTGCGGTGTCATACGTTCCGTGCGGCGCCGCTGCGTCACTCGCGCCGGGTCCGGCGTTTGGCTCGCCGGGGCCGTGCTGGTTGTCGCCGGCCTGGTGCGACTGGCCCCGCTCACCGGCGCTTGGTGAGCCACTCTGTTGTTGGCCGGGCTGGTCGAGCCCAACGGCGCCCTGAACGCCGGCATCTCGGCGACCGCCGGGATGCCGACCGCCGGGATGCCGATCGAAGGGCGTGGCCGCGGCGCCTGAAGCGTCGACCGACCCCCGCGCGCTGGTTTCGGCGCGCGCCGCGCTGTCGAGCGCGCCTCGCTGCGCGGCCGCCGCGGCGCCTTGTCGATGGGCGGGGTGCGCGTGCCTGCCGGGACTCACCTGGCTGGCTCCAGTGATGAGTGTTGCGCTCACGGCGACGGTGGCGCAGACCTTGGTCGCGGTCGCCGCCATCCCCGCGCCGGCGCAGATTTCTGTGAGGCGCGCGGCGACGGGGTCGTTGCCCCCGTTCGCGGCCCACGTGAGAAGCGGCATGGGGGTCAAGGCGGTGGCGCTGGCCCGAAGGGTGGTGCGCGCCCGGTGCACGAGCTGGCGCAGCGCGCCCTCGCTGATATGGAGCGCTCCGGCCGTTTCGCGA
>JBBQBV010000264.1:0-2077 GCA_038318085.1 Solirubrobacterales bacterium | reverse complement strand
CGCGAAGCGGTCTGGACGGCGCTGACGCACGTGCTCCGGCAGGCGTTCGGCGGCGGCGGCGCGGTCGTCGCCCGCGTGCTGGGCAGCGACTCGCTCCACAGTACGCCGGGGTTCGACGGCCGTCCGGGAAGGCGCTGCCGGGATTCCACGTGGTCGACGCCGACCCAGGCCGCCGGCTGACGCTGCAGGGCCGTCACCGCTTCTCCCGCTGCACTTCGGTGTGCTCGTCGCGACCGACGATGATGAGCGAGCTCGGCGCACGCGGCGGCTCGGCCTCATCGAGTCGGCCTTCGACCCGCTGCCGATCGATGCCGATGTCGCGCGCGAATGGGGACGGCTCGCCGCGGCCGTGAGTCGCTCCGGCGACAAGCCCCGCCCGCGCGCGATCAACCTGGCGATCGCCGCCACCGCAAGCGCACACCGGCTCCCCCTGCTGACACACAACGTCCGCGACTTCCGCGATCGACGACGTGCTCGACGTTCGCGCCCCGTTGACGGTGAGGTGAGCCCGGACGGCCGGCCTTCAGGTCCAGGGCGAGCGCGCTCGCGGCAGGCGGCGAACCTAGGCCGTCGCGTCGAGGATGACCCGCACCGTCTCGTCGGGTCGGTCCCAGTGCGGGAAGTGCCCGCAGCGGTCAAACCAGTGCAGGCGGGCATCGGGGAAGCGCTCTTGGGCGCGCGCCGCCTGGCTGGGCAGGGTGACGAGGTCGCGGCGACCCCAGCCGATGACCACGGTCCCCTGCGCCGTGCCCGCCCGAGCGCCCTCCTGACCAGGACCGGTGGCGAGCTCGCGCAGCACCGCCTCGATCACCGGCGAGTCCGCGAACGACCGCAGCTCGCGCAGGACGACCTCGCCCTCGAGCGCCCACGGGCGCGCTGAGAACTGTGCCAGCAAGGCGGTGCGGCCAAACGGGGTTCCCGGTCAACGCCGGCAGGGCGGGCCGGAGCGCCTTCACCAGCTTGATCGACGCGGCGACGTTCGCGCTGCCGCGCACGGTCGCGGTCCTGCTCGTCGGGTTGGCGGCCGTCGGGTCTCTTGCGCAGCACAGGCACCAGGGCGGCGATCGCAGACGCCAAGCGGCTGACGCGGTTCGCGGCGGACGGGATCGCCGCGCAGCGAGCGCTCCGTCTTCTCGGGTGTAGGAGTGCCATCAGCGGCGAGGCGTCAAGACCCGACGTACGCCACACCGGCTGACCCGCAACCTCGTCACCGGTACCATCCGAGGCGACTGGGCTGAGCGTCCTCAATGCCGCGCCGGGCCGCTGCCTCGCGGCTCGGCCCGCCGTGGAAGCCGTGCACAGGTCGAAGAGCCCGCACGTGCCGACCTCTCATCCAGGCGGTATGTCGAACGCAACACCGGTTGCGCCCACCAAACCCCGGATCGGCCCGACCTGAGGCCACCTACCACCAGAGGAGCAGGCGATGACACGACAGGCGGTATCCAGCGACCAAGCCCCCGCCGCGCTCGGGCCGTACAGCCAGGCGATCGTCGCCGGCGGTTTCGTCTTCTGCTCGGGCATGGCAGGAATCGACCCCTCCACGGGCACGGCCCCGGACGGGATCGAGGCGCAGACCGAACAAGCACTCCTCAACCTTGCCGCCGTGCTCGCCAACGCCGGCGCGTCCATGGCCGACGTGGTCAAGACGACGATCTTCTACACCGACGTCGAGGACTTCGCCCAGCTCAACGCGGTCTACGCCCGGCACATGCCCGACCCGCCGCCGGCCCGCTCGGCCCCAGCCCACGTGCGGTTACCCCTCGACCTGCTCGTCTCGATCGAGGCAATCGCCGTGCGGCCGGACGCCTCATCCTAGATACGGGCCGGCGCGCCGCCACCTGATGGCTCACGAGCTCGCTCCTTGCGCGGCTTTGACGGGAAGCGACCCCCAGAACATGCAGATCGGGTCGCTCTCGAGCTCATCCAGCAGCAGCTGGAGGTCCCGGCTCGGGGCGAGGAGCGGGTACGCGACGCGCCGGCCGCGCCAGTCGAACGCGAACAGCTCCCAGGTTCGCATTCGCCGGTCGTGGCGCAGCTGGGCGACCTTGGACTGCACCCACTCCTCCCCGCCGCCGCC
>JBBQBV010000263.1:0-2090 GCA_038318085.1 Solirubrobacterales bacterium | reverse complement strand
CCCTTCTTGCCCTGGCTGCGATCGGGTGTCGGCTCGATGACCGCTCCCGCCGTTCCTCCCGTTCCTACCGCCACCGCCGCCGTCGCGACGCACGTCGCTCCTGCGCCCGCCAGCCATCTCACTTGCCTGCGCTGCATTCCGCCTCCTGTCGTAGTGAACCGCGTCGGGTGCGTCATCCCCCGAGGCCGGTGGGCGGAGCGGATGCGGCGCTGGCATGTCAGCCAGCTGACACCGGCTCGCCGGGGAGGACCCAGAGGTCCTCGGCCTCGCGAACCACGATTCCCTCGTCCTGGAGCGCACGCAGCGCGGTCGTGACCGACGGGCGCCGGGCGCCGATGAGCCGCGCGAGCGTCTCGTGGGTCAGGCGCACCCGGAGGGCGACCCCGTCCGGGCGCACGTACCCCCAGCGACCTACGAGCTCGGTGAAGAGGACGTGCAGGCGGACGTCCACGCCGGTGACCTGCGTCAAGGCGAGCCGGAAGGCCAGCGCCCGCGAGCGGCGCACCGAGCGCGCGACGATCGCCGCCATCAGCGCAGGCCAGCGGCCGGCGACGACCGCAAACCGCGCGTCCAGGCTGGCCAGGCGGACCGGGCTCAGCGCGGTCCACGTGGTCATGGTGGGCACCGAGGCGAGGGGCTCATCGTCGTCCCACGGTCGCACCAGGTCCCCGGGGCCGAGAAGCTCGGTCCCCACGCGGTCGCTCACCTCGACGTCGCGGGCCAGGATCCCGTCGAGGATCAGCAGGCCGATCCGCCCGGGCTCCGCATCCCATTCGGTCTTGGGCCGCCACGGCCCGGCCTCCACCGTGTGGACGCGCACGACGCTGTAGGGACGCGCCTTGGCCAGCGTGTCGGCGTCCAGGGCGTCGGCGAGGTCGGGGTCGGCGTCGAGCAAGTAGACCGCTTGGCGCTTTGGTGCCATCCGTCGTCCATACTCCGGTCGTCAATGGTCGACATTCGAAACCCGAGGTCCGGCAGCTGACACGGCGGCCTTCGAGCGGCGCAGAGACGGTAATGAAAGCACTGGTGCGCGTCCTCCCTCCGGAGCGAATCCTCTCGGCCCAATGGTTCACGCTGTTCTGCATCACCCGATCGGCGACGGCCGTCGTCGCGCCGCTGCTGCTGACGTTGCAGGGCCTGGAGGGCCGCGAGGTGCTGCTCTCGGCCTGCGCGCTCCTCTACGGCGCGCTGACGGTCGCCGCAGGCTACCGGTGGCCGTCGCTTCGCACGCATCGCGCCGCGTGGGTCGTCGACGTCGTCGCCGTGCTCGCGCTGATCGTGGCCTTCGGCAACTGGCGCAGCCCGTTCTACCTGCTCGCGCTGACCGCGCTGGTCCTGCCCACCACGGCCCTGGCGCCCCGGCGGGCGATGTCCTTCGGGGGGGGCTTCGTGCTGGCCTTCTTCGCGGCGGCGCTGTACGTGGGCATCGACTGGCATGCGATCGCCACGACTGCCCGAGTGCAGAGCCTCTTCGCCCACCTTCTCGTCCCGCTGCTGGTCACCGCCGCCCTGACCTTCGGTGCCGAGCTGCTCCGCGCGCTCGAGCGCGAGCGGCGGCGCTCGGAGCGCCTGGCGCTCGAGGCCGAGCGCCGGCGCATCGCCTGGGAGCTGCACGACTCCGCCAAGCAGCGCATCCACGCCGCGAGCCTGATGCTCAGCGCGCTGCCGCCCAACGGCGACCGGGACGGGGACGCCTCGCCCGTCGAGGCGGCGAGGCGCGAGCTCAGCGCCGCGACGGCCGACATCGAGACGAGCGTCACCGACCTGCGAGGGACGCTCTTGGAGGGGACGACGCTCGGCGAGGCCCTGTGCGAGTGCGCGCAGCGGATGAGCGTCGGCGCCGGCACGGAGGTCTGCGTGGCGGGGGACGCCCCCACCCTTCCCACCTTCGTCGCCGCCCACGCATATCGGATCGGGTGCGAGGCGCTGACCAACGCGCTGCGCCACGCGCGGGCCACGCATGTCGAGATCGGGATTCGGGCCAGCGCGCGGCGGCTCGAGCTGGTGGTCGCCGACGACGGCGCCGGCATGCCCGACGACGTGCGTCCCGGCGCCAGCGGGCTGCGCGCCATGCGCAACCGCGCCGAGGC
>JBBQBV010000262.1:0-2177 GCA_038318085.1 Solirubrobacterales bacterium | reverse complement strand
GCGGGGTCGCCGGGCGCCACGAGTAGGCCGGTCTCGCCGTCGATCACGATCTCCGTCAGTCCCCCGTGGGCGGCGGCGACGACGCAGCAGCCGGCGGCGGCGGCCTCCAGGGCGGCGTTGGGCAGCGGGTCGGGCTGGGTGGAGGGGACCCCTACAGCGTCGGCGGCCCCGATGACCGTCTCGGGGTCGTCGCGGAAGCCGAGCAGGCGCAGCCGGTCGCCGAGCCCGAGCCGCTGGGCCAGCTCGCCGAGCTCGCGCTCGTGGCGCTCCTCGCCAGGCCAGGCTGCGCCGGCGATCAGGCCGATCGCGCCCACATCGCGCAGCGCCGGGTCGGCCAGCGCGCGGGCGAGTACGTCCTGGCCCTTCCACGCCGAGATGCGGCCCAGCAGCGCGACCACGAAGCGATCCGCAGGCAGGTCGAGGGCCGCGCGCGCGGCCTCGCGGTCGGCGCGGCGCGGCTCGCGGGGGAGGCCGTCCGAGAAGAGCCGTGCCCCGGGGGCGCCGTCGAACTGCGCGAGGGTCGCCGCCGAGACGCACGGCAGAGCATCGGCGGTCAGCAGGAGCCGCCGGTAGCCGGGCCACCAGCGCTCGAAGCCGGCGTAGATCTCGCGCACGTGCCAGACGTGGGGCACGCCGGCGATGCGGGCGGCCGCCGCCCCACCTAGGGTCACCGACGTGTTGGTGTGCACGACCGCGACGCCGCGCGCGCGGGCCAGGCGCCCCAGCCCTCCCGCGTCGGCGGCCCACGCGGCGCTGACCCGGCCCAAGCCGCGCGGCGACATGAGCGCCCGGCGCAGCACCGCGAGCGGACGGATCTGGACGTCGACCCCGGCGCTGCGGAGGTCGGTCGCGAGGCTGCCCTCTTCGGGGAGGACGACGAGCGGCCGGTAGCGGGTCGGATCCAGGCCTGTGGCGATGAGCCCGAGCTGGCGGTCGGCGCCGTAGCGCCCCGCCGAGGAGTGCAGGTAGAGGACGGTGCGCGGCTTATCGGCCGGCGAGGCGCTCCTCCAGGTCGATCGCTCGCGCTCCGCCCTCGGGCTCGTCGACGAGGACCGGGTGCAGGACGTGCGCGAGCTCCTCGAGCCCGTCGATCAGCCGCGGGCCGGGGCGCGAGAAGTGCGCGGCTGCGTCGACCGCCACCACGCGGTTGGCGCCCAGGGCGGCGAGGCGGTGGGCGAAGACCTCTGCCTCGCGGGCGGCGCGGTGCTCCTCGTAGCCGCAGGGCATGACCACGACCACCTCGGGTCGCGTGGCCGCGACCTCCTCCCAGGAGATGACGCGCGAGTGCTCGCCGGGAAGCCCGAGGACGTCTTCGCCGCCGGCGTACTCCACGATCTGCGGCGTCCAGTGGCCGGCGGCGTAGACCGGGTCGAGCCATTCCAGCGCGGCCACCCGCGGCCGGGGGGCGTCGCGCACGGCGAGGCGAACGCGGTCGATGCGCTCCGCTGCCTCCTGTACGAGGTCGACCCCCTGGTCGCGCCGGCCCGTCGCCTCGGCGACCGTCCGCACGTCGCCGAGCACCTCGCCCAGGGTGCTGGGGTCGAGCGAGATCACGTCGGGTGGATGCTCCATCGTCTGCGCGAGCGCGACGACGTCCTCGTAGGCGACCGCGCACACCGCGCAGACCGCCTGGGTGATGACGAGGTCGGGCTCGAGGCGGTGGAGCTCCTCCTCGTCGAGCTCGTAGATCGCCTTGCCCTCCAGCGTGCGCTCGCGCACCGCGGCGTCGATCTCCGCCGGCCCGAGGCCGGACGCCAGCACGTCGCGGGTAACCCTCGGCAGCTCCTCGACCTCGGGCGGCCAGTCGCACTCGTGCGTGACGCCCACGACCTCCTCGTCGAGGCCGAGGGCGAAGCAGATCTCGGTGGCCGAGGGAACGAGGCTGACGATGCGCACCGCATCGGAGAGAGTAGAGGTAGGCTGCCGCAATGGCTCTCTTGGACGGCGAGGAGATCACCCAGCGGCTCGAGGGTTCGGAGTGGCGGCGCGAGGGCGACGAGATCGTGCGCGACTTCGAGCTCGAGCACTTCGCCGGCGCGCTGGCCTTCGTCAACCGGGTGGCCGAGGCCGCCGAGGCGGCCAACCACCATCCGGACATCCTCCTCCACGGCTGGAACAAGGTCCGCCTAAGCGTTACGAACCATTCCCAGGGCGGCCTCACCGAGGCCGACTTCGAG
>JBBQBV010000261.1:0-2190 GCA_038318085.1 Solirubrobacterales bacterium | reverse complement strand
CCTTCTGCGGCCGCCACGGCGCGGGGAGCTTTCGTCCGGAGGCCGTCTACCGCGGCTCTCGCGAGCGCCTGACGCAGCCGCTCGGCGGTCACTCGCCAGGTGAACTGCTCCGAGTGCTCGCGGGCCTGCGCCCCCAGCCGTCAGCGACCTCCGGATCGCTCAGCTCGACCATCGCCGCGGTGATCGCCCCTGGTCATAGGGTTCGTTCCAGAGGCGAAAGCCGTGCCGCGCTGCGTCGTGGAGCACCGGGCCAACCTCAGGGAGAAAGCTGGCCAGCTCCTCCTCCATGAACCGAATTGCCGCGTCAGTGTCAACGGAGAGGTCGCAGCGGCGCGACCAAATCGGATCGGACACGGGCGGGATGTCAAAGATCACGGTGTAGACGTTGGCCGGCGTCACGTTTTGCCCAAGCCGACGGCCCGTGCGCCGGGTGAGGGCGAGCGCGCCACGGGCGACCACCGCTCTTGCCGCGTGCACCATTCCTCCCGACACGGCGGCGATGTTAGGCGCCTTACCCCTCGCGCGCTCGCCTGGGCACGCGCGCAAGGCCTCCGCAATGTAGCTCGGGTCGTCGCCATGTCATTCACTGGCCGTCGCCGCGCAGGGATTCGAGGTGGGTCTCAATGGCTTGAGCCACCTCCCGGGCCCGCGAGCGGGCAACCCAATGGTCGTCGCTGTCGAAGCTCACGAGGGTTGCATTGGGCAGGACCTGCGCGAGGTACTGACCCACGGCGAGCGGGCTGATGGGATCGCGAGTTGGCCAGATCAGCAGCGTCGGGATGGTCAGCTCACGTAGACGTTCTGACATGTCCGGCAGCGGTTGGTAGAGCCACGCGGGTGCGTTTGGGTAGGTAGCCCGGTAGCCAGGCCGCCAATCTGGCGCGTCGAACTTCGAAAGGTCCGCTCCGCCCGAGGTCGCGCACAAGATGAGGCCGGTAACGCTTGCCGGGGTACGCAGCGCGACTTTGACCGCGATGACGCCACCCATCGACTGCGCGACGATGACGGCGGGACGGTCGAGTTCGGCGACAACAAGCGCTGTGAGGTCCTCGAAACTCTCGACTCTCGACGAGGCGGGAACATCACCTAATCCGGGCCAGTCCAGCTGCCGCTTCTCCCAGCCGGCGGGGAGGGCGTCGGCGACCGGCTGCCAGAACCGGCCAGCACCGGAAACACCTGGAAGAAAGAGCACGCGCCTGACGCCAACGCCACGCCGCTGCGACCGGACCGCCACGGCCAGACGATAGCCATGCGCGCCGGACGGCGCGCTCCCAGGCGTTCAATACGGGCGTCGGGCGCGACGGTCCCGAGATGCTCGCTCGTCGGCAGTGCGGGAGTGGGGCGGCCCGGACGTACGACTTATCCGGCCCGCGGCGAGGCTTGAGGCGCGCGCCCCGGAAACCTCCGCCGCACCTACACGAACTCGAGCTCCGTGCTCATCTCGATCCCGCCTTCGAGGCTACGTGCCACGGGGCAGGAGCGAGCGTGGAAGCCGTGCACACGCGTGGCCACCTTGCGCTCGCTCTCGGGCAGGCTGAGGCTGTAGCGCACATTGATCCGCTGGATCACGAGCACTCCGGCATCGTCGACCACCTCACCGACCGCCTCCACCTCCAACTGCCCCCGCTTGACCTCGATCTGACGCGCTTCCAGCGCGCCGGCGAAGGTGCCCGCCAGTCAGCCTCCGGCCGCGGCCACCACGTAGTCGAGCGTGGTTGCGTGCGGTGGGAAGTCACCCGGCTTGACCCCGTAGTGCTCGGCCACCTCGGCGTGCACGCCAAAAGCGATCGGCTCGTCCTCGGCGGGCAGATAAGCAAGCCGCTGCGGCCCTTCAAGCCTCTCGATCCGCACGCGCGATGTGTAGGCAATATCTGCCACCGACTGGGACCTACCCACTAGCGCGTGCCCTCCAAACGTCTCCGCGAAATCCAGCGTGGCTCATTCGGCTGCATATCGGCGTGGTGGTGCTGGCGACCGACTCCCGTCGCGCGCTGGATTGGGAGGGTGCAGGAGGTCTTGCCGCGGCGGCGCCGTCGGCAACGCTACGCCGGGCGCATCGTTCGCTGGCCTCTGGCGGTGTACATGCCCGCCGCGGTTGCGCTGGCCGCGTCGCGCCGGCGCCGTGGTGTGCCGCCGTGGGTCACGCTTCCGGTCATCTCTGTCGCACCGCTGCGATCACAGCGGCCACGC
>JBBQBV010000260.1:0-2190 GCA_038318085.1 Solirubrobacterales bacterium | reverse complement strand
GGGGACCTTCGGCGAGGTCGCCTACGCCCTCCAGCCCAAGGTCGTCGACCAGATCCTGCACATGGCCTACCGGGTGTTCCCCGACTCGGCCGCGGCGAAGGGAAGCAAGGATCCCGACGAGAAGGCCTCGATGGAGCAGATAGCCGTGGCCAACCTGATGAAGGGAGTGCACTGGTAGGCCGCCTGGCAGCGACGGTGCTTGCGCTGGCCACCGGTCTTGCGCTCGCGGGATGTGGGGGCAGCTCGCCCGGTCGCGCGACCCTGCTGCTGGATTTCATGCCCAACGCGGTCCACGCCGGGATCTTCAGCGCCGTCGCCCACCACTACGACCGCGCGGAGGGCGCGCGGTTGGACGTCCGCGCCCCCTCGGCCTCGGCGGACGCCGTGAAGCTGCTGGTCGCCGGCCGGGCCGACCTCGCGGTGCTCGATATCCACGACCTCGCGTTGGCCCGCGAGCAGGGACGGGACATCGTCGGCGTCTACGCGCTGGTCCAGCGCCCGCTGGCGGCGGTCATCGCGGGACCGCGGGTGGGGTCGCCACGCGAGCTCGAAGGCCGCAGCGTCGGAGTGACCGGCGTGCCCAGCGACGATGCCGTGCTGCGGTCGATCGTGTCGGGCGCGCACGGGCAGGCGGCGCGCGTGCGGCGGGTGACCATCGGCTTCAACGCGGTGCCAAGCCTGCTCGCGGGTCGGATCGCCGGAGCGACGGCGTTCTGGAACGCGGAGGGGGTGGCGCTGCAAGCACGCCGGCCGGGCTTTCACAGCTTCCGCGTGGACGAGTTCGGCGCCCCGAGCTACCCCGAGCTCGTGCTCTGTGTGACCCGGCGCAGGTTGCGGCAGCGACGGGGGCTGGTGCGCTCCGCCGTGCGGGCGATCGCGCGCGGCTACCGTTTCACCGCACGCGACCCGAGCGGCAGCGTCGACGATCTGATCCGCTCACAGCCGGGGCTCGACCGCCGGCTCACGCGGCGCCAGCTCGACGCGGTGCGCCCCGCCTTCCGCGCGCCCGACGGCCGCTACGGCGAACTCGATCCGGCGCGCCTACGGGCGTGGGCGGCGTGGGACCTGCACTTTGGCATCGTCCATGCAGCGCCCGACGTGAGTCGTGCGTTCGACACGCGCCTGGCACCGAGCTAGGCGGCAAACGGCGACCGGCGTTTTCAGTTGCCCTTGCCCATCGTGCCACGCATCGCCGCCCTGGCGATGAGCAGGGCGATGATCACGACGAGTAGTGAGCCGATGACGACGAGCGCGGAGACGAGACCTCCGTCGACTTCCACGAGTGCCGTAACCATGTCAACCACCTTTCCTCATGCTTGTCTCTGCGAGCGCCCTTGGACCCTCTGATTGCCCCACGGGCCGGGCTAGAGGCGCTGGACACATACTGTCAAGACTGGACGGACATTGCAGCAATCGTCACCTTCTCCCCTTTCCCCTGGAAGACAAGCGGGGGCGGGCGTGTGAGCGGCGGATTAGACCGGAAGCTGAAGCTTGGGCGCTACAGTCGGACTGGCATGCCCGACCGCGACATCTCGATGCACGAACTGCGCAGTCACACGGCTGACGTGCTCCGCCGCGTTGAGAGCGGCCAGCGCCTGCGCATAACCCTTGACCGGCGCCCCGTGGCCGAGCTCATCCCGCTTCCGCGACCGGACGCGTGGCTCCCCCGCGAGCGAGCGCTGGCCGCAATCGTTCAGGCCGATCCACACCTTACGGACGAGCTCGACGCGTGACGCTCGGCGGGGCGAGGCGCCTGCGCCTTTGCGCTGTTTGGCGTAGCTCGTGGGCGGAGTAGTCTTGTCTATCCGTCCGGGTGTAGACGTACGGTGCTGCGGAGCATCGGTTCCCGGCGATAGGCAAGGTGAGACAATGGCTGCAGTCATTCAAGAGTCGGTGCAGGAGCTCGATGCTCGTGAGGGGCGTGAGCTGATCGATCGCCAAGCGCGCCGCTACCTCGGAATGAGCGGTGAGGATTTCGTGCGCGCGTGGGAGCGAGGCGAGCTGGATCCAGACCACGACCCGGGTGTTGCGCGGGTCTCAATGTTGATTCCCTTTGGCGGGGCGGACTCCGGCTGAAGCTGTCGGCGCCTTTCTGGCTCCGCTTCAGCAGGCGCTTGCTTGTCTGACCCCGACCGTCCTCAACGTCTCGGGCGGCTACTACGTCGCCGACCATCCGCACGCGCTGACGCT
>JBBQBV010000259.1:0-2190 GCA_038318085.1 Solirubrobacterales bacterium | reverse complement strand
ACGATCCGGCGCGAGAACACGTCGATGACAAAGCTGAAGAACACGACGCCTTGCCAGCAGCGCAGATACGTGAAATCGGCCGCCCACAGCTCGTCGGGGCGCGTCGCGGTGAAGTCGCGGTTGACCAGATCAGGCGCGCGCGCAGCGGACTGATCCGGGGTCGTGGTTCGCCACGGCCGCCCACGCCGCTTGGCGCCCTGGATGGCGTGTTGGCGCATCAGCCGCTTGACGTGGTCGCGGCCGACATCGTGGCCGGCGCGCTTGAGCGCCAGCCACATCTTGCGGTAGCCGTAGGCGAAGTAGTTCGCCGCGTGCGTCGTCTTGATCACGCCAAGCAGCCGCTCGTCGCAGATCACGCGCTCAGAGCGCTCGCCGTTGGCGCGGTGGTAGTAGGCGGACGCCGACACGTCCAGGATCCGGCAGATCGGCTCGACGCCGAAGCAGCCGCGGTGCTCGTCGATATAGCGGCTCACCTCGTTCGGTCCTCGTCGAGCTCCTTGGCAAAAAACACCGAGGCGGATTTGAGAATCTCGTTCGCGCGCCGCAGCTCGAAGTTCTCCGCGCGCAGCTTGCGGATCTCCTCACGCTCCGCGCTCGTCGGCAGATCCGGGCGCAGACCCTCGTCGGCCTCCGCCTGGCGCACCTTCTTGCGCAGCGTCTCGGGATGCATTCCCAGGTCAGCGGCGACGTGCGCGATCGGGCGGCCGCTCTCCAGCGCCAGCCTCACGCCGCGCGCCACCAGCTCATCGGGGTACTTCTTCGGTCGGGCCATTACGGGTGCTTCCTCTCCCGAGGACCGGAATCCTCGTTTGAAAGTCTCCGTCAGACCCAGCCTGCCTCATGAGCGTGCTGGCGGTGCGGGGTGCACATGCCTGATGCGGCAATCACGGAGCGACCGGCGCTCGGTCCGGAGCGCTCGGTGGCGGGCGCTGCGATTGGGGCGGCGGGCATGGCTGTGCCCGAGCGGGTCGTCGAGAATGAGCCGATCGCGCAGCGGCTCGGGGTCGACGCGGAGTGGATCGTCAAGCGCACTGGAATCAGCCGGCGCCACGTCCTCGGCCCCGGGGAGCGGCTGATCGACATCGCCGCCAAGGCCGGCGCCGACGCCCTGGGGAGGGCACAGCTCGACGCCGGCGACGTCGACCTGGTCCTCGTGGCGACCACAAGCAAGGACCACATCACGCCGGACGCCGCACCGCTGGTGGCCGCCGAGCTCGGTGCCCTACGTGCGGGGGCCTTCGATGTGGGCGCGGCCTGCACGGGCTTCGTCGCGGGGGTTGCCGTCGCGCGCGGTCAGATCGAAACGGGCGCTGCGCAGCGCGTGCTCGTGATCGGCGCGGATGCGCTCGTCCAGTACCTCGACCATGACGACAGGCGCACCGCGGCTCTCTTTGGTGACGGCGCCGGCGCCGTCGTGATGACCGCGACCGCCCCGCCGGGGCGGGTGAGCACTCCCGTGCTCCGCGCGGACGGCGGCCAAGCAAAGCTGATCTATGCCAATCGTGACGGCGGCAGGCTGCAAACGCAGGGCGCCGAGACCTTCCAGAACGCGGTCGCGCGCCTCAGCGAGGTGACCGGGGAGGCGCTCACGGCCGCGGGCATCGAGATCTCCGACATCGACCTCTTCGTCTATCACCAGGCGAACCGACGCATCCTGCGCGCCGTCGGTGAGCGGCTCGGGCTTCGCTCGGAGCGCGTACTGGATTACATCGCTGAGTACGCGAATACGTCGGCGGCGACGATTCCGATCGCTCTCGCGGAGGCCCAGGCGGACGGCACGCTCGCCCCGGGCCAGCGGCTGCTGTTCGCGGCGTTTGGAGCCGGCTTTACCTGGGGCGCGGTGGTCGTCGACTGGGGGCTGGACGAGAGGGGGAAATGAACGCCCAGGTGCGGACAAGAGCAGTGGGGCCGTGAGGGTTGCATGCCCGTGAGCGTTGACACCGGGGATCTGGGGCTATGAGGTCATACATAATGGGCGCCGGCGTCGTCGCGATCCGCGCGCTTGAGCGAACCATGAGTGTCATGCGGCTGTCCATCCACAGCCCGCGGTCGCCAAACGGCATTGCGGACGGACCAGAATCGAGGAGGGAGAAATCCACGACGCGTTTGAGGTCCCCTTGCGCTGCCAGGGTGCATCCGGAGCGCCCTGCGCGCGTTTGCTAACTCATTCTTGGCTGCCGCCGACGATGA
>JBBQBV010000258.1:0-2253 GCA_038318085.1 Solirubrobacterales bacterium | reverse complement strand
GATCGGCAGCCTCAGCTGGTGCTCGCTGCTCGCCTGCGGCGTCGCGGCCGCGCGACGCTTCGTCGGTCCCCGCCTGCTGCAGGCCATCGACGCCGGCGCGGGCGCCGCGATCGCCGGCTTCGGCGGGCTGCTGGCGTGGCGGACGCTGCGCGACTAGCACTCGCCGTAGCGCATGGCGACGGCGAGGTCGGGGTTGTCCGTGAAGACGCCGTCGACGCCGAGCGCGCGGAACTGCTCGAGCTCTGACGCCGCGTCCCCGATCCCGGCCGGGTCGGTGGAGGAACGCAGCTCGAGCGGCAGGAACGCGTTCTCGCGCCGGAAGGTCCAAGGCACGACGGTGAGCCCGGCCGCGTGGGCGTCGTCCACGAAGGTGGTCGCCGGCAGCGAGGCGCCGCGCGGGTCGCGCGGGACGATGTGGCTTTTGGCCGGCCCGACGGCGTCGGCGTAGCCGGCGATCTCGCGCAGGCCGTCGGGCGTCGCGAGCGCTCCATACGACCGCGCGTCGCCACCCGCCACGAAGTCGTACGGGCGCTTGTCGCGCGCCTCGAGCAGCTGCAGCACGGAGACGTCCAGCTGCTCGCGCAGCGTCCGCGTGCTGGAGACCTCGAACGACTGCACGACGACGCCGGCGTCGGCCGCGTCGAGGCCGGCGGCGTCGAGCGCGGCCACCACGGCGGGCTCGAGCGGCAACCCGACGGCGCGGAAGTAGCTGGGGTGCTTGAGCTCCACCCACAGGCCGACCCGGCGACCGAGCTCCGACGAGTGGCGCTCGACCAGCGCGACGATCTCTTCAAACGTGGCGATCTCGCAATGCCCGTCGAACGCCGCGTTGTCCGGGCGCAGCTGCGGTATGCGCTCCCGCGCGCGCAGCGTCTTGAGCTCGGCGAGCGTGAAGTCGTCGGTGAACCAGCCCGTGACCGCGACGCCGTCGATCTCCTTCGTCGTGCGGTGCCCGCCGAACGCGGCGTGCTCGGCGACGTCCGTCGTCTGGGAGATCTCCGGCTCGTGGCGCGCGACGAGCACGCCGTCGCGCGTGCAGACGAGGTCGGCCTCGACGCCGTCGGCGCCGAGGCGCACCGCCAGCTCGTACGCGGCCAGCGTGTGCTCCGGGCAGTAGCCGCAGGCGCCGCGGTGGCCGATGACGAGCGGCGCGCTCAGCCCGGATCAGGCCGGGAGCGCCGCCTCGACCTTGGCCACGAGGTCGGGATCGTCCGGCTTGACCTTGGTCGCCCAGCGGGCGATCAGCCTGCCGTCGCCGCCGACCAGGTACTTCGTGAAGTTCCACACCGGCGGCGCGGAGTCGGGCTGGCGGGCGAGGTCTGCCCACAGCGGATCCGGATCGGCGCGCACCGACATCTTCTCCGCCATCGGGAACGTGACGCCGTAGTTGCGCTGGCAGACCTCGCCGATGGCCCCGGCGTCGTCGTGCTCCTGGCCGGCGAAGTCGGCCGAAGGGCAGCCGAGCACCTGCAGGCCGCGCTCGCGGTAGTGCTCGTAGAGCTCCTGCAGGCCGGTGAACTGCGGGGTGTAGCCGCACTTGCTGGCCGTGTTGACGATCAGCGTCGGGCGGCCGCGCAGCTGCGACAGGTCGAGCCTTCCGCCCTCGAGCAGGCCCACCGAGTGGCTGTAGATGTCCGTTGGCGCGTCCAGCCGTTGCGTGCGCTTCGCGTACATGCGCAGTGTCGAGAAGATCCCCATCACCCATGACCCTACGTGGGACCGGCGCCCGCGGATGTGCCGCGTCGATCGACGCGGTCGCGCTGGGGGCCCACGGTCTGCGCCGGATCGTTGGCCGACGCGGTCCCCGCCTGAAAGACCGTCCAGCGGGCGAGGGCCGCGCCCGCACAGAGGCCCAGGCCACCGACGACGGCCGCCGCGCGGGAACGCCCGCCACGCGCCGCGAGCACCAGCGCGCCGGCGCAGGTGCAGACCTGCGACGCCAGGTGAAACGGCTTGACGGTCGGCGCGCCGTAGGACGCGCGGACACGCGGGTCCAGGCGCCGCTCCATCGTCGTCTGCGCCGCCAGCTCGAGCGCGGCGCCCGCGACGGCCAGTGCCCGCGCGGGGGCGGCATCGCCGACCGGTGTCAGCATCGCGGCAGCACCGCCGGCTGACGCCATGGACGAGCCGCCGAAGACGAACGGCAGCGTGCGCCGGGCATCGCGCCAGACCGGCACCGCGGTGTTGGCGATGAGCACGGCGGTGTAGGTGCTGACCACGGGCCCGGTGAGCGCCGACAGGCACAGGGCGGGC
>JBBQBV010000257.1:0-2333 GCA_038318085.1 Solirubrobacterales bacterium | reverse complement strand
GGCCGTCAGGATGGCGGGTCAGCGGCTCGAACCGCTCACCCGCTCGCACCGGGTGTCCGCGACGAGGCTGCACGAGATGACCGGTTGGAAGCCTGAGCATCCGGTGTTCCAGGCCGACTGGATCGACACTGCGCCGGCGCGATGAAAGCAGACGAGGCGGCGCTTCGCCGGGCGGCTGCTGAACGGCGCCGACTGGCGGAGGTCTTCGGAGACGTGCTTGCTGAGGGAGCCGGCGGCGGCGACGACGACGAACACGACGGCGCGCGCGCCACTGCCGAGCGGCGTGATGCCGATCTCCTGCGCGACGTACCGCCGCACCATGGGGCCTAGCCGGCGCCGGACGGGTTCCGGTCGCGCAGGAGGTCCCGGATCTCGGTGAGCAGCACGATGTCCTCGGTCGGTGCCGCCGCGTCGCCGTCGGCCAGGTGGAATCGTTCCCGCGCGGCCATGTACGGCATGACGATGAGGAAGTAGACAACTGCCGACAGCACCAGGAACGCGACCAGCGACGTCAGGAAGACACCGACATGGACGCCGCCGGGCCGGTAGTCGGAGAAGTCCGGTGAGCCACCGATCTTCCCGATGACGTCCATGACGACCTGCACGAAGGTCGTGACGACGGCAGCAAAGGCGGCCGCCATGATGAACGCGACCGCGAGCTCGACAAGGTTTCCGCGCAGGACGAAGCCCCGGAAGCCCTTCACGTTTGGCCGTCCTGCATGTCGTCTCATCCTGTCTGTCGTAACGGGTGTGTGCCGGCAGCAGCGCTGACGAGCCGTCGACGCTAGCAGAGCGGCGCCGCGCCCCGGTCCAGCCGCAAAGCTCACCGCAGCAGGGTCAGCGACAGCGGCGCGGTGGCACTGGCTTGTGCAAGAGCGGCTGCCTGTGCCGGCGTGACGGCCAGCACCACGAGACCACCCTGTTGCGCGTCGTCGACCTGCGGGAGCGTGATGACGGCGACCCGGTCGACGACGAGCTCGGCATAGGACGTGTCACCTCGAGCCGCATAGACGGTGATCCGGTCGCCCACCTGCAGCAGGTCGACCACGGCCGCATCCCTGATGCGGACGGGTGCGGCGACGACTCCGGAGGGATACCCGGCCAGCAGGGAGCGCCCGACAAGCCGTTGGTCGGTGACCGGCTCTCCGGCACGCATGGGTCCCGAGAGCACCCGGCCGGCCACCTCGTCGAGCGATGAGGCAGCGCCCTGCGGAACCATGGCCGATGGCACCTGCTCGACGCTGACGTCCTCGCTGGCCAAGGTCGCGCCGCTCAGCAGGTCATGCGTCGCGACAACGACCGCGAATCGCGGCGGTGCTGCGGGCGCCAGGGTCTCGACGACAACGAGTACGGCGAGCGCTGCCAGTGCGGCGCTGAGAATGCGGCGGTAGCGAACCAGGAGCCGGCGAGCGCGCGCGGACTGTGCACGGAAGTCGGCCATCGGTCCACGTTAGGCATCCGACGGAGGTTCGCGCCGAGCTCGTCCACAGGGAGTGGCCGACCAGGGTGACCTGTGGATCAGCGTGCAGCGGCAGCGGCCGGCTTGGCGCCCCCGGTCGGCGGCTTGGCGGCGGGACCACCCTTCCGCGGCGATCCGCTGGGCGGCCCGTCTGGCGAGGAGCCCTTCCCGCCGGAGCCCTTCTCCGGTGATGTGGAGCCGGAGTCGCCGGTGGAGCCACCCGGCTTGGAAGCCGCGTCGCCGGTGGCGCTGCCGGACTTCTCCGCGGTGCTGGTCGTCGTACCGGACTCTGCCGACGCAGCGGCGGCTCGGCTGTCGTTGCGGTAGAACCCCGAGCCCTTGAAGACCACCCCGACCGCCGTGAGCACCTTGCGCAGCCGGCCGTTGCAGGCCGGGCAGACGGTGAGCGGGTCTTCAGTGAAGCTCTGCCGCGCTTCGAGCTCCTCGCCGCATTCCGTGCAGGCGTACTGGTAGACGGGCACGCATGGTCCTTCCGGGTTGCCAGCTGGTCTGCCAGCTGCTGTCGAGACCGCATTAGCACTCGACACGCTCGACTGCTAATCGCACGTCCATTGTGCGTCAGGGGTGGACTTGATGCAAAGCGCGTCGCTTGAGCCGAGATGCCCGGCCACGTCGAGTTGACGCCCCGAGGTATCGCGATGATGAGGTGTCGTGGTCGCCCGGACGACCCTCCCTTCGCAAGATCTGTAGCCCTTCGGAAGCGGTCGGGCAGGGGGCAGTCGCACTGCGGGCACAATGGTGGCCGTGCCCCGGCTTCTGAAGATTGCGAGCTGGGCAGCGGTGGCCGTGGTGCTCGTCCTCCTGGCCGGATTCCTGACGGTGGTCTGGACGGTTCACCGTTCGCTGCCGCAGA
>JBBQBV010000256.1:0-2334 GCA_038318085.1 Solirubrobacterales bacterium | reverse complement strand
TGGGCGCGATCACGGTTTTCTCCCCGGTCCTGATCACAAGAATTCCCGAGGCGGTTAGCGCGTAGAGACGTGTGTGGGAGTGGGCGTAGGTGAGCCCCGGAGGGGCGAGCCGGAGTCCGCTCCCACGCGCGTGCGCGCTTCTGTCGGGGGCCCCCTCCAGGGTCGGTGGTGCTTGACGCCATCGACCGCATGGAAGGAGTCCCCGGGGGGATGCTCACAGAGGAGGACGACGTGGAGATTCACGCGCTGGCTGCGCGCGGTTGGACGGTGTCGGCGATCGCGCGGCACACCGGCCGCGACCGCAAGACGGTCGCGAAGTACCTGAACGGCGACGGGCCCGGGCAGGACCGCCGGCGGGCGCCGAGTTGCCTTGAGCCGTTCCGTGATTACATCGCCGCGCGGTTCGTCGACGATCCGCACTTGCCAGCGGTGTCGCTGTTCGACGAGCTCGTTGGGGCCGGGTTCGATCGGTCCTATCCGACGCTGGTCAGGGAGCTGCGGGCGCTTGAGTTGCGACCGGTCTGCTTGGTCTGTCAGCAGCGCCGTGGACGGGCACCGACGACCGAGATCGATCACCCGCCGGGGGAGGAGATCCAGTGGGACTGGCTCGAGTTGCCGCAGACGCCGTGGGGTGAGCCGGCCTATGTGCTGGTCGGCGCGCTCTCGCACTCCGGCCGCTGGCGCGGCGTGTTCTGTGAGCAGATGACGTTCGGGCACCTCGCCGGGGCGCTGCACCAGGTGCTCGAGGCGCTGGGCGGCACCGCGAGGGTCTGGCGGGTCGACCGGATGGCGACCGCGGTGATCGCGGGAACGGACCGGTTGAATCCGCAGTTCGCGCGACTGGCCAAGCACTACGGCGCTGAGGTCGCTGTCTGCCCGGCGCACCGGCCGCAGCGCAAGGGCGTCGTCGAGGCCGCGATCCGGTTCATCGGCGGCCGCTTCTGGCGCACGCTGCGCGCCCGGACTGTCGGCGAGGCCCAGCAGGCGCTCGACCACTTCGCCGCCGGGACCTCCGACGCGCGTCGCCGCCATCGGTCGACGGTCGGGGAGCTCGGCGCCGACGCACCGCTCAGGGTGCTGCCGGCGCTCGGGTTCCCAGCCGAGATCGTCGTCGACCGGATCGCGTCGCGGTCGGCGCTGGTCGCGTTCGAAGGCAACCGCTACAGCGTCCCGCCGGCTCACGCTGGCCGGACCGTGACCGTCCGCGCCCGCGTCGGCGAGCCGCTGCTGACCGTCTGCTCGCCCGCCGGCAGTCTGGTCGCGACGCACCGCCGCGCCCCCGCGGGCGCCGCCCAGACGATCCGCACCGGCGACCACGCCCGCCAGCTCGAGCGGGCCGTCCTGGACGCGTTCACGACCGACACCGAGTGTCGCCGCAAGGTCAACCGGCCCGCGGGCGAGCAGGCGCTCGCCGAGCTCGCCCGCCTCCGCGGCCACCCGGCGGCGGCGCCGGTGATCTCGCTCGAGCACTACGCCGCCCTGGCAGAGGCGGCGCGCTGATGACCGACACCATCTACCAACAGCTCCGCGAGCAGCTCGCCTACCTGCGCCTGCCCGCGGTCGCCGAGCAGCTCGCACCGGCACTCGAGGCCGCCGACCGCGGCCAGCCCGGCTACACCGAGTTCCTCCACGGCCTGCTCGCCCGCGAGGTCGACGCGCCTCGAGCAGCGACGCCTACAAGGCCGGCTGCGGTTCGCGAAGCTGCCCGCCCGCAAGACGATCGAGCAGTTCGACTTCAGCGCCCAACCCAGCCTCGATCGCCGCCTCGTCGAGGACCTCGCGACGCTGCGGTTCATCGAAGACAAGGCGAACGTGATCGCGATCGGGCCACCCGGCGTCGGCAAGACGATGCTCGCGACCGCGCTCGGCCACCAAGCGGTCGAAGCCGGCTACCGCGTCTACTACACGACCGCCGCCGACCTCGTCGCCCGCACCTCACGCGCCGCGCTCGAAGGCCGCTGGGCAAACACGATGCGGTTCTGGAACGGGCCGCAGCTGCTGATCATCGACGAGCTCGGCTACCTCCCGCTGCCCGGCGAAGCCGCATCACATCTGTTCCAGGTCATCAGCCGCCGCTACGAACACGGCTCGATCGTCCTCACGACCAACAGGGGCATCGCCGACTGGGGGTCGATCTTCGACGACACCACCGTCGCCGCCGCCATCCTCGACCGGCTCCTCCACCACGCAACCGTGCTCTCGATCACCGGCGACAGCTACCGCATGCGCCGCCACCGCGACACCATCAAAGCACTCCGACCCGCCCTCACCGCACGCCCAGAAGGTGGGGAATTCCGGTGATCACACCTGGGGAATTCTCGTGATCCTTGACAC
>JBBQBV010000255.1:0-2371 GCA_038318085.1 Solirubrobacterales bacterium | reverse complement strand
GGTGCGCGCGAGCGCGTGGGTGGCGACGTGCAGCGTCGTCTGCGCCCCGTCCTGCAGCGTCAGGCGCGCGCGGCGGCCGTGGGCGGGTAGAGCCGGTGCCGGGGAGAGCTGCTCCTGATGCGGGCTGACACTGAAGGCCATGGGCTGCACGGAAGGGTGACGCCACGACCGGCGCCCTCGGTCAACGTCGTGTTACGACGACGTCTGCCGAGGCGGGACGCCGGCTGCGAGCGGGGATTTCGACGTGGCGCGTGCGGATGCCTGCCGGTGGGCTGGTCGCGCTGGGCGGGCTGCGAGGCGCTGGTTAAGCTGGTGAGCGAGATGTCTGACCTACATCAGTGGGTAGGGGTCAGTTGGTCTCCGTGTGATGGCCGGCGGGCCGGTCGCTGGTTGATCCCCGTTGACGTAGAAAAGCCCCGCATCTGCGGGGCTTTTCCTGTCCGGTCAGGCCGTCAGGATTCGGGGTGTGATGAACGAATTCGTGGCGGTGGGCCGGGCTCACCCAGGGGGTGCGCATGGGGCACGGTGACAGGGGCGCCGGACGGCTTGCGGTTGTGGCCGATGATCCGTCGCTGACGCCGCACGCGGGCCTGGCGGTGGTCGGCGATCTGGCGCGCCATCTCGGTCTGGCCGGACTGATCGACGGCGAGCTGGCGTCCGAGCGTCGCGCGCGGCCGGTCAAGGCGCGCCGTCGCGGCGTGTCGCCCGGTGAGCTGGTGCTCAGCCTGGCGGAGTGCCAGCTGGTCGGCGGCGCGTTCTTCGGCCATCTTGAGGATCTGCGCGCCGACACGGCCGGCGCCGCGTTGCGGGCAGTCGGCGACGTGCCGTCGGCGCCGGCCGCGTTGCAGGTCAGCAAGCGCTTTCGCCGGGTGCACTGCCAGCGCGCAGAACGCGCGATGAGCCGTGCCGGGCAGCGGCTGGACCGCGGCCTGGGCCGCGAAGAGGGCGAGCCGGTCACGATCGATCTTGACGCGACGCAGATCACCGTCTACGGCCGCGCCAAGGACGGCGCGGCGCGCTGCCGGACCGGGCAGATGAGCTACGCGCCGCACATCGCGTTCTGGGCGCAACGCGGCCGCGCGCTGACCGCCGAACTGGTCGGCGGCAACCAGGAGCGCCTGGCGGGCAGCGACTGCGCGACGATCGCCACGCGCGCGATCAGGATGCTCCCGCCCGAGCATGGGCCGCTCGACATGCGCGTGGACTCCGCCTACTACGCCGTCGACCTGCTGCACCGCCTGCGCACCGAGCACGCACGCTTCACCGTCTCGGTCCCGCGCAACAGCGCGATGTGGAAGACCCTCACCGCGATCCCCGAGAGCGCCTGGACCGACGCGCTCGCGATGGCCGGCGCGCAGGTCGCCGAGACGACCTACCGGCCAGGCGCCTGGCAGCACGAGCCACTCAGGTTGATCGTCCGCCGCGTCGCGTTCCGCGCCGAGCAGATCGCCCGGCTGCGCGGCAGCCGGCGCCTCGCGACGATCCATCCCGACCAGCTGCAGATGGCGCTGGACGGACAGATCGACAGCGTCTACGGCTACAGCTTCATCCTCACCGACCACTACCACCAGCACACCGCCACGATCGAGCATCACCACCGCCACCGCGCCCAGATCGAAGAGCGCCTCAAAGACACAAAGACCGGCCAGGCGCTCAGGCACCTACCATCGGGCGACATCAACGCCAACCGCGTCTGGATGACCGCCGCCATGCTCGCCGTGAACATCACCGCGTGGATCTGCGACCTCTCCCCAGCCGGCGGCGCATCCGGCCACGCCCCGCCCCGCACACCGCTGCGCCGTCACGCCCACACCCTGCGGCGGATCCTGTTCAACATCCCCGCCCGCATCATCCGCAGCGCGCGGCGCATCACCCTGCGCCTACCCGCCGGCCACCGCCACGCCGACACCCTGCAACGGACGTTGAACGCGATCTACGCGCTACCCCCGCCCTGACCCGCACCGCCCGCCCCCGACGACCAACGCCCACCACACCACCGGCCTCGCCGACCCCGCGCACCCCGCGATCGGCGCCCGAACGACCCGCCGCCACCAACCACGCCCACCGAACCCCGCGCGGCAACAACTCCCGCCACCCGAAACGCTCGCCCATCGAGCGCTACGCGATTCCCGAGCGACCTGCAGCGCCTTACTCACTGAAGTAGGTCTGAACGCGGCGGCCGCCTGCCTTCGCCCGCGCGATGACGGCGCCGATGGTCTCGGCGAAGCGCCCGGCATCCGGGGCGCCGGCCACCATGAACTCCTCCAGGAGCCCGGCGGCGTCGAAGACGAGATACCGACCGACCGCGAGCGCGGCGCTCACGTCCACCCCCGTCGCGCCGAGCGCCGCCTCGAATCCCCGCCGATGCGCC
>JBBQBV010000254.1:0-2412 GCA_038318085.1 Solirubrobacterales bacterium | reverse complement strand
GGCTTGGGCGGCGCCGCCTCCTCGACGAGCGTGTTCCAGTCCCCGCAGCCGGGGCAGCGGCCGTGCCACTTGGCGGCGCTGGCGCCGCAGGTCGAGCAGGTGAAGACGGAGCGGGCCACGGTCACCGGAACCTAGGCCCGGGACCGGACATCTACGCCCCGTCGAGCGCGCGCTCCACGTCGGCGAGGACGTCCGCGGTGTCCTCGATCCCGGCCGACAGCCGGATGAAGCCCGGACCGACGGCGTCGGTGCCCACCCGGTCGCGGCGCTCGGCGGTGGTGCTGACGCCGCCGAAGCTCGTGGCCTCGACGATCAGCTCCGACCGCGCGAGGAAGGCCTGCGCGCGCCCCTGCGTGCCGAGGTCGAACCCGACCAGCGGCCCGAAGCGCGTCATCTGGGCCGCGGCGACCGGGTCGAGGCTCGGGTGGACCACGCCGGTGACGTCGTCGCGCTTGCGCAGGGCCTGCGCAAGCGCGAGCGCCGTGTCGCTGGAGCGCTCCAGGCGCAGGTCCAGCGTCGCCAGCGAGCGGTGGGCGATCCATGCCTCGAAGGGCCCGAGCACGGCGCCCGTCCGCGTCCGCACGGCGAGCACGCGCTCCCGCACCGCAGGATCGCGCGCCGCGACCACGCCCAGCAGGACGTCCGAGTGGCCCGCGAGCGCCTTGGTCCCCGCGGTGACCGAGAGGTCGGCACCCAGCACGAGCGGCTGCTGCCCGAGCGGCGTGGCGAGCGAGTTGTCGACGGCCAGCAGCGCGCCGGCCGCGCGGGCGGCCGCGGCGATCGCGGCGATGTCGCAGACGGCGAGCGCCGGGTTCGACGGCGTCTCGACCCACACGAGCGCGGCGCCCGGGCAGGCGGCGACGATCGCCGCCGTGTCGGTGGGCACCGCGCGCGCGTCCAGGCCGTCCGCCTCCGCGATCGCGCGGATGCCCGGGTAGCCGTCGCTCGGCATCACGAGCCGCCCGCCGGGCGCCAGGGCGGCGCGCAGCGTCGCGGCGACGGCCGCCATGCCCGAGGCGAACACGAGCGCATGCCCGCCCTCGAGCTCACCCAGCGCCAGCTCGAGCGCCGTCCACGTCGGATTGGAGAAGCGCCCGTAGAAGTGCGGCGCCGCCTCCATCGAGCCGGTCGCGCGGTAGGGCGCGGCGAGGGTGATGGGCACCGACAGCGGCGCGCCGGGTTCACCAACGGACCGTCCCGCGTGGACGGCACGGGTGGACGGACCTCTCTGCGGACTCGGGGGTTCAGGGAGCATGAGGAGCCGTCTACCCGCTCTTGCCGCGGCATCTACAGCAGCGGGGAGGAGAACCACTGGCGCCTGGACTCCGATCCCCTTGGCGACGACGCGCCTGATGGGGGGCCCGTGAGGCTGTCGCGTAATAGGGGGCAGCCTGTCGGGTGGGTCACCGCTGGCGATCCACCGGCGTCTACGACAGCGTGTGAGGAAGGACCTTCGGCGCCGGTCGCAGATTTGGCATCTATGAGATGCCTCATCCACCAATGGCGTGACAGGACTCGGATCGCCTTGAGGATCCGCGCCGTCCCAGGCGCGCGACGACGCGCTTAATCGGGGTCCTGACCCAAATTAAGCGCGTGCTCGACCACACGCCGGGGTGAGGGTCGGGCCGACGGTCGCGTAGCTCGCCCCGCTACGCCAGCCCCTTCTTGGCGAGGGCGTCGATCGTGCGATCGAGGTTCCGGCGGGCGGACTTGATGATGTCGTTCGCCGTCAGGACCGTGCGCTTGGGGTGCGTCCTGACCCAGGCCTCGAGCGTCTTGGCGGAGGCGCGCAGCTGCGCGACCTCGCGGCGCTGCAGCGCGGCGGCGCCGGGCGGTCCGTCCAGCCCCGCGAGGCTCTTGGCCGAGGCGCGGATCATCTTTGTGAGCGTGTGCACCTTCTGGCCCAGCACCGCCGGCCCGGTCTGGGCGGGGTTGAGGTAGGTGACCTCGCCGGAGTCCTTGTCGACGCGTCCGAGCGCGAAGGCCTGGGCCTTGACGTAGGCCTCCGTCGCGGACGGCTTCGGCGCCGCCGCGGCCTTCGGCGCCGCCGCGGCCTTCGGCGCCGCCGCGGGCTTCGGCGCCGCCGCGGCGTGGACCGCGGACCGTAGCCGCCGCCGGAGGAGGACGAGCCGCACCGGTGAGCGCAAGGACGAGCAGCGTCATGCCGGGGCGGAACACGGACACGGACACGGACACGGCGCCACTCTCCCGAATCCCTCGCGGCGGTGCAAGCCACGAGAGAGGGGCGCCTCGCGGCGCCCCTCGCACAAGCGTTGCCGCCAGTCGACGCTACTCGTCGATGACGTCGGTCTCGGGGACGGCCGGCGTGTCGAGGGCACCCTCGTCGGGCACCTTCTCCTCTTCGCCACCACCGACGCCGACGGGGTGCTTCATCAGGATGCCGGTCTTGGC
>JBBQBV010000253.1:0-2426 GCA_038318085.1 Solirubrobacterales bacterium | reverse complement strand
TGTAGCTCGCGGGCAAGCGCGAAGGCGCGGTCGAACCGAGGTCCGAGCGGGGGCGCGACGAGGAGAGCGTGTGGCGTGTCGCTGACCCAGCCCAGGTGCAGCGTCACGCCGTTGAACGTACGAGCCCCGCACAACGCATCCCTTGGCGACCGCCCCCTCGTAGAGCGCAGCGAATGCAGCGAAGTCGTCGAACCAAGCATCCGCCGGGCTGAACGAGTGAACGAGCATCACGGCATGCTCCGCGCCAAATCGGCCTGCCTCGATGATCGCCGAGGCCGTGCGGTGCAGAAGCTGATAGCGGATCGGCGCCAGGCGATCATGGTCAGGTAGTCCGAGGATCTTGAGGAGGTGCGCCACGCGCTTCTCGCGGCCGGCGCCGTCGGCTGCACGCCAATCGGACACCGTGTGATCCCCGAACGGTTCCTCCCGAGTTCCGCAGTACGTGGTCACACGGATAGCCAGGAATCGCCCGTGGTTGCTGGCGTTCCGGGACTTTGTGCAGCTTGTGCGTGTGTGCCCACGCCCGCGGGGCGGGGCGGGGCGGCGAGGGTGCGGCGGCGCGTTGCGGGGGGGTCAGGCGGGCTGTAGCGCGGTGATCCGCGGCGGGGCGGTGACGCCGGCAGCCGCGAGGATCTGGCGCTGCGCGTCGGTGATGCGGGTGGTCTGCTGCAGCGTGCCGGTCGGGCCGGTGAGCGTGACGTGGTGCAGGCGCTGCATGTCCAGCGCGATCCGTCGCCACGTCTGGCCGGTCTGGCGTTGGGCGACGCGGATCAACAGCAGCGCCAGCCAGGAGAGCAGGATGTGCGCGCGGATGCGGTGCTCGAGGCGATGAAAGACCGGTCGCAGCTCGATCGTGCTCTTCAGGTCACGGAAGCCGCGTTCGGCTTCGAGCAGGTTCTTGTAGCCCAGTGCGACGTCCTCGGCACTGAGGTCGGGGTCTGAGGTGGAGAGCAGGTACTTGCCGTCCAGGCGCGCTTCGGCCTTGATCTTCGATCGGTCGATGAGCAGCCGGCCGGTCTTGGTCTGGCGCACGTAGCGTCCGAGCGTGACGTGATCGCGCAGCGCGCACTCAGCGCGGTGATGCGCGGCCGTGGCTTTGGCGCTGGTGGTCTTCGCGCGCGCCGCCGCGATCCTCGCGAGCTCGGCCTCAAGACGCGCGATCGTGTCGTCGCGTGTCTGCTTGTCGCGGTCGGCCTCGGCGGGGTTGTGGCAGACGACGAAGCGCTTCGCCGCGTCACCCTCGCCGACGCGAACCTCCTTGACTCTGAGGTTGTCGCGAACGGTCTGGTAGCGCCCGGTCCGCGAGAGCGCCGCCTGCGCGTCCGCTGAGCCGTCGCGCATCCGCTCACCGGCGATCCAGTGCCCGCCCGCCCGCGTGAGGTAGCGCAGGTTCTCATCACTGCTGAAGCCGCGGTCGACGACCGTCACCACGCGTCCAAGGCGCCAGCCGCGCAGGTCGTCTTTGACTTCCTGGATGACCGACATGTCGTTGGTGTTGCCGGGCCACACCCACACGCGGACCGGGATGCCCTCGCGGGTGACGGCGAGCCCGATGACGACCTGCGGCAGATCGGGACGGTGGTCCTTGCTGTGGCCGTAAGCCCGGAACGCCGGCTCGCCGTCCTCGCCGGCCGGGTCGGGTTCGTCGCGTTCGAAGTACGTCGACGTGGTGTCAAAGAACAAGAGGTCGACCTCGAGGTTCAGCAGGTCCGCGCACGCGAAGAACACCGCCTCCTGGACCTTGCCCTCGGTGTCGGCCTCGACGAGCAGATCCATCGCCCGGTAGCACTGATCCTCATCCATCGCGTCAAGCCCCGGGATGTGAGCGTCCTGGGTGGCCCACTCGGCGGCGGCGAGCTTGGAGCACGGCGCGAGCGCGCGGTTTGAGACCAGCGCGAACAGCACCCGCTCGACATCCGTCGAGAAGCGCCGCGGGCCGAGCACGCCCGCGAGCGCGCGATCGACGCCCAACGCGCGCCACAGCCCGTCCAGCAGCCACGCGCCGCCCAGCGGCCTGGATGCCACGACATCGAACTCGCCCGGCGCACCGAGCGCCTCGCCCGCACCGTCGCCGTCGCAGAAGCGCCCGATCGACGCCGCCAGACGCCGCAAGCCGTCCAGATCGAGGTCCTCCTCGCGGCCGAGCTTGACGAGCACCTCTGCCCGCGTCACGCCGTTGACGCGCCGGTTGTGCGCCAGCTGCAGGTAGCGCGTCAGCGAGCCGTCCTTGCGCCGCCGCTGCGTCGTACGCAAGTACATGCCCACATCACTACCACATACCTGCCGTCTTTACTACCCCATTCGATGTAAGCGTGTGCCCACGTTTCCGGACCGCTGCCACGAGCCAAGAGCCCGAAGAGCCCGGAAACGCTGGGCTTCTGGCCCGAGAATCATCGCCGTGTGCCCTCCAACTGCGGAACCCGGGT
>JBBQBV010000252.1:0-2472 GCA_038318085.1 Solirubrobacterales bacterium | reverse complement strand
CGGATGGCGTGGGCGCTCCTGCTCGCCGCAGAGCTGGTCGCCGAGGCGACTGCCCGGGCGGTAGCGCCGACCGGCGAGCGCCGGCGCGGTGCCGAGCCGCAGGTCGTGACCCTGTCGGGCGCGGACCTGCAGCGGCTCTCCGAGCTCGCCCAGGCATCGCTGCACCTCGACAAGGACGCCGGCGACGTCCTCGCCGCGATGGAGCGAGGCGCGCCGTCGCCGGAAGCGCTCTCCCGGCTGCGGCCGTCGGATCTCGTTCGCCGGCTACCGTCCGACGTCAGGCAGGACGCGTGATGGAGCTCGAGCTGCCGGTGCATGTGTTGGAGACGGCCGTGCAGTTGGCGGGGGAAGCTCCGCCGTCCCCGAGCCAACCTGCCCCCGAGGATCTCCGCGCCCAGCCGGTCCTGCGCTACGCGACCGCGGAGGACGCCGAGCGCTACCGGCGCATCATGCGCGTGCTGGCCCTAGAGCACCAGGCCTTCGGCCTGCGCCTGCGTCCCGACCAGGTCGCCGAGCGCCTGCACGAGCGATTCGGTCTGCGGGAGCCGAGCGAGCTGCTCGAAGAGCGACTGGCGCGACTCGCGGAGTGGGGCGCCGTCGACCGCGAGCACGACCCCAGCCTGGCCACCACGGCCGCGGAGTGGCGCAGGCACCGCTACACCTACGACGTCACCCCGGCCGGGCGTCTGACCGAAGGGCTCCTCGCCCAGCTCGACGACCTCGGGCACGAGCACGGGGTGCTCGACGCGCAGCGCATCCCCGCGATACGAGATGCCCTCAACCGGCTGGCCGCCGAGCTGGAGGCCTCGGACCCCGATGGCGCCGCGCTGCGGGCGCTGCTGGAGCAGGCGCTCGGGCAGGTCGAGGCGCTGCATGCCGGAGCGCTGACGTTCATGAAGGCGCTCGGTCAGCTCATCCGTCGCTCGGAGCTCGTCGACGAGGAGGAGTTCGACGCCACCAAGGGCGCGCTGCTCGACCACCTGCAGGGCTTTCGCCGCGACCGCCAGCGCTGGGCGGCGGAGGTGCTCGACGCCCTCGATCGCGTAGAGCGCGCCGGCGGCGCCGAGCTCGTCGCGCTGATCGTGGCCGCCGAGGACTTCGTCGCCATGCCCGGCGGGTCGACCGTCGAGCAGCAGCGAGCCCGGCGCACCGATGAGCTCACGCGCCAGTGGCAGGGCGTCCGTGCCTGGTTCGTCGGCGACCACGACGCGGGATCGCCCTGGCGCGCCCTCAACGACGGCGTGGTCGACGCCATCCGGGCCGTGCTGGAGATCGCCGAGCGGCTGATCGAGCGGCGCTCCTCGCGCGTAGACCGCGCGAGCGTGCTGTTGCACCTCGCCGCGCGCGCGGCGGCGGCCCCGCCGGGGGAGGCCCCGGCCTGGGTGCGCGCCGCCTGCGGCCTGCTGCAGCCGCGCCACGTCGGCGCGGCCGAGGAGGACGCCGAGCAGGTCCGCGACCGCGGCAGGACCTCCTGGCGCGACGCTCCCGCCGCGCCAGTCGTCGCGCACCTTCGCCGCCCAGGAGCCCGGACTCACGGGAACGGCCGCGGCGCCCGGGTGCCCGACCTAAGCGCCGGCCGGGCGCGCATGGCGCAGCGGCGCGCGGCCGAGCGGGCGGAGCTCGCCTCGGTGCTCGAGCGCTTCGCCGACCGCGGGGCCGTGCGCCTCTCCGACGTGGCGCAGGTCGACGAGCGCGAGCTGACCCATCTGCTGACCTGGCTGTCGCGCGCCTACGAGGCCCCCGCGCGCGACGGCGTGCGGCGCGCGGCATCGAGCGACGGTCGCGGCGAGATCCGCCTCGTCGAACCGCCCGACGGGGCCCGGACGACGCTGCACGCGCCGCACGGGACGCTCGAGACGCCGGACTACCGCCTCGAGGTGACGCTGAGATGAGGGCGGGCGATCACGGACCGGGCGACGCCGCGCAGGAGCGGCGCGCAGCGCTGCGCGCGCTGCTGGACAACGCCTTCGTCGGGACCGAGCAGCCCGCCTACGCGCTCGTCCGCCGCCACGAGCAGGAGCTCGCGCGCACCTGCGCCGATCTGTTCGGCTACCGCCTGGAGGTCGGCAGCACCGCCGCCCGGCTGGTCGGGACGCCGACAGTCGCGGCACTGGAGCGCCAACTGCCAGTGCGCCCCGCGAGCGCCAGCGGACGGGCGCGCCCGCGCGACGAATGGCCGGCCCTCGGCGACCGCGCCGCGGTCCTTGTGCTGCTCACCCTCGCCGCCCTGGAACGCGGGGTCACACAGACAGCCATCGCCGAGCTGGCACGTGACGTCGCCCAAGCCGGTGCGGACGCCCAGCCGCCGGTCCCGGTGGACTTCACCGCGCGGGCCGAGCGCGTCGCCTTCGCCGACGGCCTGGACCTGCTCACCGCCTGGGGCGTCCTGCAGCACACCGCCGGCTCGCGCGCGAGCTTCAGCCGCGTCGAGCCGGGTGCTGAGGACGAGGCGCTGCTCACCGTCGACCGCCG
>JBBQBV010000251.1:0-2526 GCA_038318085.1 Solirubrobacterales bacterium | reverse complement strand
ACGCGCACCTGCACTGGGCCGACCGCGACCTCGCCGTCATCACCGCCACACGCGGATGACCCGAACGTCATCGTCTCCTCACCGCAGGAAGAAGCGCGTGATCACCGGGCAGGTCGCCTTCGGCTTGATCATGTGCGTCTGCCCGGCGAGCGTCTCGAGCCGGGCGTTGGGCACGGCCTCGGCCAAGCGGGCCTGCGCGTTGCGCATATGCCCGGGGCTCTTGCCGCCGGCGATCACGAGCGTCTCCGGCCCGACGTCGGCGTAGCGGCCCTCAGGTAGCGGCTCGCCCTGCTGATGGGAGACGACGATCGACAGGTCGTAGGGCAGCGTGTGGGCGACGCCGGTCATCGTCTTCCAGGCCGGCAGCACGCGCATCAGGCTCACGAACGGGGCCGGGAGGCCCACCATCCGCAGGAACGTCTTCACCGCCTCGCCGCGCCGGCCCCGGTCTACGAGGTCCTGCAGCCGCTGCGGCACGTCGAGCGGGTTCGGGGCGTGGGTGTCGTCGAGGATGAACGGCGCCTCGTAGAGGGCGAGTCGGTCGATCGGAAGGCCGGCGCGGGCCGCTTCGAGGGCGAGCGCGGCGCCGGAGGACGCGGCGAACACGTGGGCGGCGCCGCCGGCGGCGCCGATAATCGCGGCGAGGTCCTCGATCTCCCGCTCGACGGACCAAGGCGCGGCGCCCGCGTCGCTCTCGCCGCGGTGGCGGCGGTCGTAGATGTGGACGGTGAAGTCGGCGGCCAGCGCCTTGGCCAGGCCTGCGGCCGGACCCATCGTGCGCTGGCACATCGCGCCGTCGACGAAGACGAGCGCGGGGCCGCTGCCGTGGACCTCGTAGGCGATCCTGGTGGCGTCGGCGGAGGTGGCGAACTGCGTGCCGGTCTGGTGGACGGGTGCGGGGGAGGTGAGAGTGGTCATGTCAGCGCGTCGGGCTGGGCCGACCGTTTTCTACACGCGCTCGGAGTGACATCGGGCGGCGCGGCGCAGCAGCAGCTGTCGTTCGGCTTCGTTGCGGGTCTGGCCGGCCGCCTCGCAGAACGCGGCCGCCGCCGCTTCGTGGTCGCCTCGGCGCTCGAGCAGGTCGCCCCGCACCCCGCCGACAAGCGCCGTCGCCGTCAGCGAGGCGTCATCCGCGACGGCGTCGACGATCGCCAGCCCGGCGTCGGGCCCGAAGGCGCGCCCGTGGGCGACGGCGCGGTTGACCTCGACGACCGGGCTCGGGTAGGCCTCGCCGACGACGTCATAGAGCTCGGCGATCCGGACCCAGTCCGTGTCCTGCGGCCGTCTGGCGCGCGCGTGACATGCCGCGATCGCCGCCTGCAGCACGTAGGGGCCCACTGCCCGACCCGTCGCCTCGGCCCGGTCGAGGGCCGCGAAGCCGCGATGGATGAGCAGCTGGTCCCAGCGGCGGCGGTCCTGGGCCTCGAGCAGGACCGGCTCGCCGTCCTGGCCTCGGCGCGCACGCGTGCGCGAGGCCTGGATCTCGAGCAGCGCCTGAAGACCGTGAACCTCGGGCTCGTCGGGCACCAACGCGGCCAGGAGTCGCGACAGCCGCAGCGCCTCCAGACACAGCTCGGGCCGCATCCAGTGATCGCCGGCGGTGGCCGCGTAGCCCTCGTTGAAGATCAGGTAGATGACCGCCATCACGTCGGTCAGGCGCGCGCCTCGCTCCGCGCCGCGCGGCACCTCGAACTCGGCGCGCACCGTGGCCAGCGTGCTCTTCGCGCGCGAGATCCGCTGGCCCATCGTCTTGTCCCGCACGAGGAAGCCGTTGGCGATCTCGGGAGTGGTCAGACCGCCCACGAGTCGCAGGGTCAAGGCGGCGCGCGACTCGGGCGGCAGTGCCGGGTGGCACGTGAAGAAGATCAGCCGCAGGACGTCGTCCTCGATGTGATCGACGGCGTCGGCGAGGTCCAGCCGATCGGCCTCCTCGAGCGCGTGACCGAGCGTCTGCGTGCCCCGTCGCGCAGCGTCCTCTCGCCGGAAGTGGTCGATGGCGCGGCGCTTGGCCACCGCCATCAACCACGCCCCGGCGTTGGACGGAACGCCCTCGCGCGGCCACTGCCTCAGCGCCGCGACGAGGGCATCCTGGGCGAGATCCTCGGCGAGAGCGACGTCACGCGTCATGCGTGTCAGACCGGCGATCAGGCGTGCCGACTCGTGTCGCCAGACGGCGGTCACCGCCGCCCGCGGATCACTTTCCACCGGCGGTCAGCCCTCCTGGGCGCCGTGAATCGGGCGGATCTCGACAGAGCCCTCCCAGCCGGGCCAGTGCTCCTTGTGGATCTCGATCACCCGGCGGGCGCCTTCGACCGCCTCCTCGTGCGAGCGGGCCTCGATGATCGAGTAGCCGCCCGCCACCTCCTTCGCCTCGGCCCACGGGCCGTTGGTGGTGATGACATCGCCCGCGCGCAGCTCGATCTGGGTCGACTCGGTCGTGGGCGCCAGGCCCCCTGCGTCGATCATCGATCCGGCGGCGAACGCCTCGTTCATCTCCTTTCCCATCACAGCGTGAAGGGACTCCGG
>JBBQBV010000250.1:0-2557 GCA_038318085.1 Solirubrobacterales bacterium | reverse complement strand
TGATCAGCAGCGCGACGAGCAGCGCGGCGAGGGCGAAGAATCCCGCGCCGACGTAAAACGCGACCGTGTAACCGTGCACCGCCGCGGCACCCGGCAGACCAGGCGTGCGGGCCCGTCCATCCGCGTAGGCGGTCGCCGCTCCGGCGAAGATCGAGGACAGCAGCGCGGTGCCGAGCGAGCCCCCCACCTGCTGCATGGTGTTGAGCATCGCGGAGGCGACACCGGTGTCATAGCGCGCGACGCCGACCGTGGCGGTCGCAAAGCCGGGCGCGAAGATGTTCGCCATCCCGAAGCCCATCACGACGAGCCCGGGGAAGACGTGTCCCCAGTAGCTGGTTCCGGGGGTGATCTGCGCGAACCAGAGCAGCGAGAGCGTTCCGAGCAGCGCACCCGTGAACATGAGCGGCCGCGGACCGACGCGCTGGAGGAGCCGCACGTTGACGACCGCCGCGGTGACCACGATCGTCAGCGTCATCGGCAGGAAGCCGAGCCCCGTCTGGATCGGGCTCAGGCCGAGGTTGCGCTGCATGAAGTACGTCAGAAACAGGAACACGGCGAACATCGCAGCGCCCGCCAGCCCCATCGCCGAGAACACGCCGGCCCGCGTCCGGTCGCGCACGATCCGCGGCGGCAGCAGCGGGTGCTCCACACGAGCCTCGATCAGCGCGAACGCCACGAGCAGCACGACCGCGGTCCCCAGCGCGATGATCGTCCCGGGGTGGCCCCAGGAGTGGGTCTCGGAGTTTGAGAAGCCGTAGACGAGCGCGAACAGCCCGCCAGTGGCCGTCAGCGCGCCGGGGACGTCGATGCGCGGACGGTCCGGCTGCACCTCGTTGTGGAGCAGGCGGAAGGCGGCGACGGCGGCGGGAACGGCGAGCAGCAGGTTGACGTACAAACACCAGCGCCAGTCGAGCAGCTCGGTGAGCACGCCCCCGAGCAGGAGGCCGACCGACGCGCCCCCACCGGCGATCGCGCCGAAGACCCCGAAGGCCTTGCCGCGCTCCTTGCCCTCGCTGAAGATCGTCGACAGCAGCGCGAGGGCGCTCGGGGCGAGCAATGCGCCGAAGACCCCCTGGGCGGCACGCGCGGTCACGAGCATGCCGAAGGACTGCGCGGCGCCACCGACCGCGGACGCGAGCGCGAAGCCCAGCAGTCCGGCGATGAACGTCCACTTGCGGCCGAAGAGGTCCCCGAGCTTGCCGCCCAGCAGCAGGAGCGATCCGAAGGCCAGCGCGTAGGCCGTGATGATCCACTGCCGCGAGTCATCGGTGAACCCGAGATCCTTCTGCGCGCTGGGGAGCGCGATGTTCACGATCGTCGCGTCGAGCACGACCATGAGCTGCGCGACGCCGATGACCACGAGGATGAGCCAGCGCTTGTCGTGGTGGGGATTTCGTGAGGTGGGCATGGCGGGAGTCCTTTGGCGTAAGCGGAGGGAAGCCTCAACTTCAGGGCATCACCGTAGCAGCAAGCGGAGGTCACCCTCCATTTCAATGCTAGAGTCGCTGATCGTGAACACCACGGAGACGTACGACCGACCGCTGCGCGCTGACGCCGAGCGCAACCGGCTGCGCATCCTGCAGGTGGCGCGCGAGCTGTTCGCCACCCACGGCCTGGGCGTGTCGCTCGACCAGATCGCCGCGGAGGCCGGCGTCGGCATCGGGACCGTCTACCGCCGCTTCACCGACAAGGACGGCCTCATAGAAGCGCTCTTCGAGGACAAGATCGCGCAGTTGACCGCCATCGCGCACGAGGGTCTCGAGCACGTGGACCCGTGGGAGGGCTTCTGCTGGTTCATGTGGCAGGCATGCACCCTGCAGGCCGGTGACCGCGGTCTCAAGGAGGCGCTGCACACCCGCGACCGGGGGCGCGAGCGGGTGGCGCGGGCGAGAGAGACGATCGCTCCGGTGGCGACCCGGCTGCTCGAGCGTGCCCAGGCGGCCGGCCAGGTACGCGACGACGTCGACAGCTTCGACATTCCGCTCACGAACTTCGCGATCGGCTTCGTCGCCGACCAGACGCGCGACGTCGCCCCGGACTACTGGCAGCGAACGCTGACACTCCTGCTCGACGGGCTTGTCACCCGGCGCGGTGCGCCGACCGCGATGCCGGCCGCGCCGCTCGACGATCGGCAGTTCGTCCGAGCCATGTCGCGCAGGCGCCCGTGCTGAGGCGAGTCGGTGTGGAGCGCAGCAACGGATGATGCCGTCCGGTTGCTGCGCGATGGTCAGCGTCGAGGTCTTCGCCCGACGGCCTGCGCGGGCCACGCGATCCTGATCAATCGCGAGCCCAGGCCAGCTCACTGGGCGTTGCGCGGGCCCGTGAGACCGCGCTCGATGTAGATCAGATCCTTGTCGTGAGCGAGCGACGCCGTGCCCGCCAGGGCGGTCGCGCTGATGATGATCACGGCGATGGTGGTGGCCGGGTGCAGTGCGAGCGCGCCGCGCACGCGGAAGCCGCCGCGGGAAGGGGTGGCCGGGCGCCGGGCGACCGCGTCGATCAGCGGCACGAGGGCGCACATGACCGTCAGGCTCGAGAGGATCGCGACCTTGATCCC
>JBBQBV010000249.1:0-2591 GCA_038318085.1 Solirubrobacterales bacterium | reverse complement strand
AGTACGACTCGATGATCAAGGAGAAGGCGTTGGCCGACGTGAACCGGCGCGACCCGCGCTGGCTCAACGTCTTTCCCTCCAGCGAGCTCGGGACGCTGCGGCGGCAGTGGCCGATCGTGCCCACCTTCGTCTACGGGGGCGTGAACTACGGGCGCATCGAGTCATCGCCGACCTCCAAGCATTGACGACCGCAGAACACGGTACAAGAGGTGAGATGCTCGAGCTCGTCGACCTCCAGCGCCGCTTCGGGGACGTCCAGGCGCTCGCTGGGGCTCAGCTTCGAGGTGCCCCCGGGTCAGCTGTTCGGCTTCGTGGGGCGCAACGGCGCGGGCAAGACCACGACGATGCGCATCGTCTCCGGGCTGCTGCGCGCCGACGCGGGGACGGTGCGCTGGGAAGGCGGGGAGGTCGATTTCGAGCGCAGACGCGCTATCGGCTACCTGCCAGAGGAGCGCGGGCTCTACCCCAAGATGCGCGTGGGCGACCAGCTGTCCTACCTGGCCCGGCTCCATGGTCTCGACGCGGTGGATGCACGCGACGCCGTTGCACGGTGGCTGGAGCGGCTCGGGCTCGGCGACCGGTCGGGCGACCGCGCCGACCAGTTGTCGCTGGGAAACCAGCAGCGCGTCCAGCTCGCGGCGGCGCTGGTGCACGAGCCGGGTCTGTTGGTGCTCGACGAGCCCTTCGCCGGCCTGGACCCGATCGGCACCGACGTACTGGCGGAGGTCCTGCGCGAGCGCGCCGAGGCGGGCGTCCCAGTGCTCTTCTCCTCCCATCAGCTCTAGCTGGTCGAGCGCCTGTGCTCGTCGGTTGCGATCATCGACGCGGGCCGACTGGTGGCCAGCGGCCCGGTCGACGAGCTGCGCCGGGCGCATGCCGACCGCGTCCTACGGGTGGACGTCGAGGGCGCTCCGGACGGATGGTGGGACGAGGCCGGGGGCGTGGCGAGCGCAGAGCGAGCGGGTCCGAGCACGCGCTTGACGCTGGCCGACGGTGCGGACCCGCAGCGCATCCTCGATGCGGCCCGGGCGGGCGGAAAGGTCACGCACTTCAGTGAGGTGGAGCCCAGTCTGGCCGAGGTGTTCCGCGAGGCGGTGCGAGCCTGATGATCGCCCTCGTGGCCCGGCGCGAGCTGGTCGAGCGGGCTCGCACGCGCGCGTTTCGGATCTCGCTGGTCGTCCTCCTCATCGTGGTCGTGGGAGGGGTCATCGCCGCCAACGTCCTCGGCGGCGACTCCGCCTTGCGGGTCGGATTGGCCGGATCGCCATCGGCAGCCGCCGCCGGTCAGGTCAGAGCGCAGGCGGCGCAGGCCGGGTCGCGCGTGCACGTCGTGACGCTCGCCGATCGCGCATCCGCCGAGCGTCAGCTGCGCGATGGCGGAATCGACGCCGCACTGATCGACGGAAGCGCCGTGGTGGTGAAGACCGCGCGGGGGAGCAAGGCGGCGCGCCTGCTCCAGGCGGCCGCCCGGGCGACCACCGTCCGGCGGTCGCTGGTGGCCGCGGGGCTGGCGCAGGAACGTGTCGATCGCGCCCTCTCCGCCCCCCCCCAGCCGCAGGTGCGGGCCCTTGACCCGCAGAGCGCCGAACGCGATCGCGACAAGACGGCGCTCATCGGTGGACTCGTGATCCTCTACATCGCGCTCATCACCTACGGGTTGGCGGTCGCCTCGAGCGTGATCGAGGAGAAGGCCACGCGGGTGGTCGAGCTGCTGCTCGTCACCGTGCGCCCGAACGTGCTCCTCGCGGGCAAGGTCCTCGGCGTCGGCGCACTGGGCCTGGCGCAGCTGCTCGCTGTCGGCGTCGCGGCCGTGGTGACCCAGGCGCTCACCAGCGCAAGCGCGCTTCCCGACGCGACCGTGGAAGCCTTCGCGCTGACCCTGCTCTGGTTCCTGCTCGGATACGGGCTCTACGCGGGCGCGTACGCCCTCACGGGCTCCCTCGTCTCCAGCCAGGAGGATGTGCAGAGCGCCAGCGGACCGATCACGGCGGTCCTCGTCGGCTCTTACTTCGTGGCCATCACAGCGGCGCAGGACCCGGACGGGACCTTGGCCTCGGTGTGCGCGTTCATACCGCCGGTCGCCCCGATGGTCGTTCCGACGCGCGTCGTGCTCGGCCACATGGGGCCGCTGGAGCTGGCGCTCGCCGTCGTCGCGGCGCTGCTCGCGATCGCCGGCATGATCCGGGTGGCGGCCATCGCCTACGAGCGGGCGATCCTGCGCACGGGTGCGCCGGCCAAGCTGCGCAGCATCCTGCGCCAGCCGGCAGGCTGAGAAGCCCTCACCGCCTCCGGGCGTCTGCGCTCCGCCGGCACGAGCGCGTTGATCTCGTGGCCGCGCGCCCGATGATCAGCTGCTGGATCTGCGGGGTACCTTCGTACAGCGTCGTTACGCGCAGGTCGCGGAAGCAGCTCTCGACCGGATGGTCGTCCACGTAGCCCGCCCCGCCGCTTCGCGCTGGAGCGCGCGCTCTCGCTTCGCGCCCACGCGCGATAGCGCGTCAGGCTATGGGTCGCGCTCGCTCGTCGTCCACGGCGGGCGTGTCGTGGGCGATGTTCGAGACGACTGCTTCGCGCCGAGACCGATAGCCCGG
>JBBQBV010000248.1:0-2595 GCA_038318085.1 Solirubrobacterales bacterium | reverse complement strand
GAAGGAGCCGAAGGCCGCGTTGATGGCCGCGCCGAGCTCGCCGCCCGGCTCGCCGCCGCCGTCCGGCGCCATGCTGCGCCAGAACATGCAGTGGTTGTACTGGCCGCCGGCGTTGTCGCGGACGACGGTGCGCAGGTCTTCGGGCAGCTCGTCCAGGCGGGTGAGGATCTCCTTCGGGGCCAGATGGTCCCACTCGGTCCCGCCCAGTGCGGCGTTGGCCTTGTCCACGTAGGCCTGGTGGTGCCTGTCGTGGTGGACGCGCATCGTCTGCTCGTCGATGTGCGGCTCCAGCGCGTCGTAGTCATATGGGAGGTCCGGCACCTTGTAGGCCATTGCGCGCGATGCTACGCCTACGCGCATGCGCTCCGTGGCGACGATGACGCTGGTCAGGACAAGCACGAGTAGGGCGGCGACGGCGAGCGCCGGAAGGGCGCTCGGGCTCGACGTTCCACGCCTCGGTCCGGGCGAGCATATCGCCGGCACTGCGGCGCACGCCGCGGCCGCCCACGGGCCTCCCGCGCTCGCGCCTGCGCGCGCGAGCAGCAGCGCGCGTTCGCGCTCGTGCCCGTCAGCGCCGCCGCGCGCTCGAACTCCGCCCGCGCCTCGCCGTCGCGACCGAGCCGCGCGAGCAGGTCGCCGCGAACGCTCGGGAGCAGGTGGTAGTCCCGCAGCGACGGCTCGCCGGCGATCCGGTCCACGTGCTCGAGGCCGGCCGCGGGCCCGAGGGCCATCCCGATCGCGACCGCGCGGTTGAGCTCGACGACCGGTGACGGGGCGGCCGCGGCGAGGGCGCCGTACAAGGCGGCCATGCGCGGCCAGTCCGTCTCGTCGGCCGTGTGCGCCCGCGCGTGGCAGGCGGCGATCGCCGCCTGCAGCACGTAGGTCCCCGCCGCTCCGCCGAGCGATCGGCGCGCTCCAGCGCCGCGAGCCGCGGCGGACCAGCAGCCGGTCCCAGCGCCCGCGGTCCTGGTCGGGCAGCAGGACGGGCTCGCCCGCCGGGCCCTCCCGCGCGCGCGGGACGCCCGGATCTCCACCAGGGCGACGAGGCCGTGGACCTCCGGCTCCTTCGGCATCAACCCCGTCAGGACGCGGCCGAGCCGCAGCGCCTCCTCGCACAGCTCGGGCCGCATCCAATCGTCGCCCGCGGTCGCGTCGGCCCGCCCCACGAGCCCTACCTGCGCCGCCGGCTGCTCGGGCGGGGTCCGCGACAGCTCGCCGGCTGCCGCCTGCACGTCCTCGGAGAAGTCCGACATCTCGTAGATCCGGCGGACCTCGATGACGTCGCCGTCGGCGCCGGGGCAGCGCGAGGCCCACTCGACGGCCTCCTCCTTGGACCGCGCCTGGATGATCCAGTAGCCGCCGATCATCTCCTTGGCCTCGGCGAACGGCCCGTCGGTCACGGTGCTCTTCCCGCCCGGGAAGGACACGCGGGCACCCTTGGCGGTCGGGTGCAGGCCGTCTGCCGCGAGCAGGATGCCGGCCTGGGTGAGCTCCTCGTTGTACTTCGTCATCGCCGACACGGCCTGGGCGTCGGGCCCCGGGCCGTACTAAGTGGAAACCCGCCTGAGCCCTATGCGGCCACCTCTGTCAACGTGACGGTGTGGCCGAGGCGTTCGAGCTGGGCGACGAGCCGTTTGGTCTGGCGTTCGGGGTTGCGGCGGGCGTAGTAGTCGCCGCCGAGATCGTCGTAGAGCTCGCCGGTGGTGAGCATGTGCCAGGCGGCGCAGATCATCGAGTGCTAGACGGCGCCGAGGGCGGTACGGTTGCCGCGAGATGGCTCAATTCGCTCATCTGGACAGGCGCCACGTCGATGCAGTCGTCGAGAGGACGTCGGCGACGTTGCAGACGGTCTTCGGGCTGCCCCAGACCGCTGCGGGCTGATCAGCGAGCTCGGTGGGCCGCGTTCGATCAGTCCGCTTCGCTGGGCAGGCCGGTATTCGCCGTCCAGCAGCCGTTCGGTAGAGCATCCTCCACGAAACGCAGTAGAAACACGGCGCGGTTAGTGTCCAGGCCGTAGGGGTGGCAGATGATGCGACGTAGCCGCAGCAGTACCCGCAGATGATCGTGGGACATTCTCTCTCGTGCCCGACGTGAGTCGTCGAGAGGCGCTGAGGCTCGGCGCGGTCGGCTTGTCCGGCCTCGTCGCGACGCGAATCCTCACGGGCTGTGTGCGGTCGGACGAGCCGGCGACGCGCGAGCTGCCTGGCGGAGTTTCCGCGAACTCGGCTGCGCCGGTGCCTGCACTGGCGCGGTTTGACAGCAGTCGTCCGTCCGGCCCGCGGACGGGCCTGCCGCGTCGGGTCGCCTGGGCGAACACCTCCGACACGGAGATCTTCGTGGCGTTGGGTAAGGGTATCGAGGCTGCGGCCAGCGACCGCGGCATGGAGTACCTGACGGCGGTCGCGGCCAACGACCCGGCAAGAAACGAACCTACTGCCGGTTCCGTGGGTCGTTTTAGGAACCTACTGCCGGTTCCGTGGGTCGTTTTAGCGGCCGGGTAGGGGTGGGCAGAGTCCGCCGAGTGAGAGCATCGCGAGTGCGATGACGGCTTCTTGTGAGTGGTATCCGAAGCCGCGGCGGGTGATCAGCCGGATC
>JBBQBV010000247.1:0-2649 GCA_038318085.1 Solirubrobacterales bacterium | reverse complement strand
GGTTAGGCGGCGATGTGGAGGCCGGCGGGGGTGCGTTGGGCGCCGGTTGAGATGGCGACGGCTTGGAGGAGGCTGGCGGCGATGAAGCGGGTGGAGCGACTGTCGAGGTCGAGGATCGCGGCGGCGGCTTGGCGGTGGTTGATGCGGTGTTGGTCGCGCAGGCTGGTGAGCGCGTCTGCGAGTTGGGCTCGTTGTTGGGGTGTGTCGATTTGGCGGGCGACGGTGGTGAGTGCGTCCCAGCCCCAGTCTGGGTCGTCTTCTGCGATGGACTCGCGGAGGCGTTGGAGGTCGGGGCCGATGAGCTTGGGGAGGGTGACGAGGAGCGAGAGGTCGGTGGCTGGGAGGTCGAGCAGACCTTCC
Organism: Solirubrobacterales bacterium; assembly: GCA_038318085.1. Lineage (GTDB taxonomy): Bacteria > Actinomycetota > Thermoleophilia > Solirubrobacterales > Solirubrobacteraceae > DATLGB01. The sequence continues at coordinate 2,289 of JBBQBV010000247.1, read as the reverse complement.
CAGAGGTGGTGGAGGGCTCGGTCGGAGAGGCCGGCGAGGTCGGCGGCGGCCTCGCGCGCGAGCAGCGCGATGTGAGCGCGGGCGAGATGGTCCTCGGAGGGGCCGCGTCGCTGTCCGCAGCAGCGTTTGACCTTGCGGTTTGAGCCGCACGGGCAGGGCTCGTTGCGTCCGGGTTTGGGCATCGCTTCTCCTGTCGGCCGACTGCTGGTGAGGGTGGCATCGCGGTCGGTCAGAACGAGCCGGTCTGTCCGGTGTGTCTAAGACAATTCGCCTGCTCATGAATGGTTTCCTGATCGGTTGGAGGTGTGATGCTCAGGGTGGGTGGAGAGCAGGTGGAGTGCTTGTGGGACGAGGTGCTGCCGGTTCAGGCGCGCGAGCTGCCGGAGGATCTGGCCGGGTTGGATCGCGTGCTCTCAGATCCGGCGCTGCTGGGTCCCGTCGTGGTGGCTTGGGAGGATTCGGCGCGCGAGCGGGGTCGGCCGTCGATCGCGATCGCGACGTTCGTGCGTTTGATGGTGGTCAAGGCGCGCACTGGCTGGGGCTATGAGACGCTGGTCAGAGAGGTTTCAGACTCGCTGCACCTGCGGCGGTTTTGTTTGATCGCCATCGACCAGCGCGTCCCTGATGAGTCGACGGTGAGAAAGCTCGCCCGCCGGCTGGGCGCGCAGGTCGTGGAGGAGATCACGCGGATCGTGATCGAGAAGGCCAAGCGCGAGACGCGTTTTCGCGGTCGCGCGGCGAGGGTCGACTCGACGGTCGTGGAGGCCGATATTCGCTATCCCTCCGACGCGATGCTCGCCCTGCAAGGAGCGCGGGCGCTGGCCCGGCAGGGCAACAAGCTCGCCGCGCTCGTCAAGGCCAAGACGGTCCGGGTGAGGGATCGCTCGCGCTCGGTGGGCAAGACCGTCCGGGCAATCTCAAAGACACTGGCCCGCCGCACCGGCGAGGCCAAAGCGCGGGTGATGGCGCTCAACGAGCAGGCCGGTCGGCTGATCGCGCGCTCGGCACGAGAAGCCAAGCGCCTCGCTGCCCAGGCGAGAGCCTCGGCGCGTGGTCGCGGCGCGCAGGCCAAGCTGCGGGCGGCCACCGAGCTCGCGGAACTCGCTGCCCGCGCTCGCAAGGTCGCCGAGCAGATCGACCGTCGCGCCCGCGGGCTGAAGATCACTGACCGCCTCGTGTCGCTCTCAGATCCCGACGCCCGCCCGATCCGCAAAGGCAAGCTTGGCAAGCCGACTGAGTTTGGCTATGTCACGCAGCTCTGCGAAGTGACAGAGAACACCAAGCGGGGCGCGCGCGGGTTCATCCTTCCCGCTGGCCACGCACCCGGCAACCCGGCCGAGAACCGCCTGCTGCCAACGACCGCCGCCGAACTCGACCGCGCCGGGATCAGACTCCGCGAGATCATCGGCGACGGTGGGTTCTTGCCGGGCCCGACCAAGGAAGCACTCCCCGACCTCACCGACGAACAAATCCAGCTCTCCGGACGCCACGAACCAGGCTCCCGACGCACCCGCAAACGCAGAGCGCGCTACCGCACCGGCATCGAAGGACGCATCAGCCACCTCAAACGCGGCTACGGCCTACGCCGCTCACGGCTCAAAGGCCATGACGGGATGAAGACCTGGACCGGCTGGGCGATCCTCGCCTACGACCTCGACACGCTCGCCATCCGGACCCGCTGAAACACTCCCAGCCGCCCACTCCACCGGGCAACCCACCATGAGCCTGACTCGGCCGCGCCACCAGCGCGGCCGTTTCAGTCCCCACCGTTTATCCGGGGCAAGTAGTCAGCTTCGGCCGGTCGGCAGAACAGCAACCGTCTACCCCGGCACACTACCCGACCTCCACGATCTGGCAAGCGCCGACGTCTTGAGCGGCTAACAACAGCAACACCCAGGGAGCCGCGGCGTCGAGCGCAGACCGCCAGTCAGTCGGCTTGACCGGGTTCGAAGCCGGTCATGTCGGTGCGTCCCTCGCCGAGGAGAAACATCTCGACTGACACGTCGTCCTCGACGTTGGTCTCGCTGAGAAACGTGCGCACCGCCCGCCCGGTGGCCCGCTCCACGATGGTCTTGAACTCATCGGCCATCTGCTGCTGAAAGCGGGGCTCCTGACGTTTCCGTGGGTCGTGTGAGTGGGTGGTTTCATCGTGGCAGCGGTGGGCAGAGGCCGGCGAGGGTGAGCATGGCTAGGGCGATCAGGGCTTCGGCTGAGTGGAAGCCGAAGGCGCGTCGGGTGATCAGGCGGATCTGGGTGTTGACCTGCTCGACGCGGGCGTTTGAGAGCCCG
>JBBQBV010000246.1:0-2678 GCA_038318085.1 Solirubrobacterales bacterium | reverse complement strand
AAGGCGGACAGCGTGGCGTCGCCGATCGCCCCGGCGTCCGCGTCGCCGTCAGCCACCGCTCGCACCACGCGCAGCTCCGAGTCGCCCGTGTCGCCGTGCTTTCCCAGGTCGGTGTCGAAGCGCACGAGCTCGCTCTGCGAGGCGGCGTCGAGGCCCTGCTCGCGCAGGTAGTGCAGCGGCAGGATCGCCGCATGCCCGGAGTCGTGGCTCCCCAGCGCGAGCCGCCGCCCCGCCAGCTCGCGCGGGTCGTCGAAGGCCTCGCCACGGCGCGTCACGATCACCGTCGCGAACTCGGCGTCGATGTCGCGCATGCCGAGGATCCGGGCCTCGCCACCGAGCGCCTGCTCGAGCGCGACGAACGCCGTGTTGGTGTTCCAGGCGATCTCCACGTCGCCGGCCAGGAGCGCGTCGACCAGACGCTCGTAGTTGGAGTACAGGATGTAGTCGGTCGTGACGCCCTCGCGCTCGAAGTGCTCGAGGAACGTCTCCCAGATCGTCACGATGCGCGGGTGGTAGGCGACGGCGCCCACCCGCACCTCGGCGCCCGCGCGGCTCACGGGACCGGCAGACCGGCAAGCGCCTTGCCGATCCAGTTGCGAAGGACACCGTTGGTGGGAGCCATCACGGCACCCGCCCGCGCGTCGCGCAGGTGGCGCTCGATCGGCATCGCACGGGTGTAGCCCTGACCGCCGCACACCTCGAGCGCCTGCTGGGTCACCGCGGTCGCGGCCTCGGTCGCGACCACCTTGGCCTCCATCAAGGCCACCAGCGCGGTCTCGTCCGCGACGTCGCCGAGCCGCGCGGCGTCCGCCACCACGAGCCGGGCGGAGCGGGTGGCCATGTCCATGTCGGCGAGCTGATGCTGGATCGACTGGATCTCGGCCAGCGAGCCGCCGTCGCCGTAGCGCCGGCTCGCGGCATGCTCGACGGCCGCCGCCAGCGCGGCCGAGGCGATGCCCACGTTGACGGCGGAAAGCCCGGCGAGGAAGTAGGGCGCCACCGCGGTGAAGACAAGCTCCTCGCCCGCGCCCTCGCCCCCGATGCGCGCCTCCGCATCGACGTGGGCGTCGAGCGCCATGGCGACGCTCGAGTTCCCCGCCATGCCCAGTCCGTCCCACTCGCCCTCGAAGCTGAGGCCGCCTTCGCGGCCGATCGCGTAGCAGTCGAGCCCTTCGCCGCCGCCGGTCCGGACGAGCACCAGGTAGACGTCGGCGTGCCCACCCGATGTCACGAAGCTCTTGCGCCCCGAGATCCGCACCCCGCCGTTGGCCGGCTCGGCTTGCAGCTCGGGTGCGTAGAAGTGGGCTCCGGTGCCGCGCTCGCTGAAGGCCAGCGTGCCCAGCGTCCGGCCGGACGCGATCGCCGCGAGGTACTCGTCGGCGCGCTTGCCGCCACCCGCTGCGATCGTTGCGGCGGTGACCGAGTGCATCAGGAACACCATCCCCGAGGACGCGCAGGCCGCGCCCACGGCCTCGCAGGCGTCGACCAGGGCGGCGAGGCCGCCGCCCGTCCCTCCGTGGGGCTCGGGCACCATGAGGCGCAAGCCGCCGGCCTCGGCCAGCGCGCGAATCGACTGCTCGGGAAACGACCGCTCGGCGTCGACGCGGGCGGCCGCGGGCGCTACCTGCTCGTCGGCAACCTCACGAACGCGATCGACCAGCCCAGCTGGCGATGAAGACATGTCAAACGCTCCTTTTGAAACGGGACTCGCCGCCCGCACGGGGCGGCCACAGGGCGGGAGACTCAGCGAGATCTCACTGGGCTCACCTCCTTGCGTCGTTTGGAGCGCATCTCGCCAAGCACCCTATCGTCACCGGAACAGGTCCTCCGCAAGCGGCCGCCGCAGCGCGACCGCTCCTGGGCCGTCTGCCTCTGTCACGTGACGCTCCAACCCGCGTACGAGCACGGCGGGCTGGCGGGCGTCCTTGGCGCGGGCCAGGTCGGCGGCGGCCGCCACCTCGTCGGCCAGCGCGATCCACGTGGCATGGAGCTCGCGCCCCTCGGAGTCCGTGCGCCCGCGCCAGTCCTCCAGCGGAGCCAGGCCGGCGCATCCGATCGCGATGTCGCACTGGCCGTGGCGCCACGCACGTCCGAACGAGTCGGTGACGACGATCGCCGGCGCGACGCCGGCGCGCTTGCGCAGTCGCGCGCGCTGCGCGCGCGCCGAGGCGTCAGGGTCGAGCGGAAGCAGGACGACCCGGTCCGGTGCCCCTGCGTTGGACGCGTCCACCCCCGCGTTGGCGCACACCAGTCCGTGGTGCGTACGGCAGATCACCACGCCGCGCTGCGCGCGCAGCAGCTCGGCCGTCTCATCCAGCACCACCTGCATCGCCCGTGCGTCCTTGTCGTGCCCGACGGCCAGCTCGCGGGCGCGCGCCGTGGCCTGCACCGCGTCGAGGTCGCGTAGGCGGCCCTCGGACTTGGAGATCACCTTGTGGGCGACGGCAAGCACGTCGCCGTCGCGAAGGTCGGCCTCGGCGGCTGCGATGAGTGCGGCGAGATCGTCTCCGGGCCGGACCTCCGGCAGCCCGGCCAACGCGCGCAGCTCGAGGGCCACTTCAGGGCTGGGCGGCCAGGAGGCCGAGCGGGACGCTCAGGGCCGCGATCACGTCGGCGGTGGCTCGGCGAACGCCCGCCCATCGGACGGCGGCCAGGTCCGCGGGCGTGTCGACGTCAAG
>JBBQBV010000245.1:0-2712 GCA_038318085.1 Solirubrobacterales bacterium | reverse complement strand
CTACAGCCCCGTGATGCGCTCAGCCGACCTCCCCGACACCAAAATCCCCTGGTGGAACGGACGCCACCTACGCCTCCAGTTCGCCTGACCGCCCGGCCGCGAACCAGGTGCCGATTCGCTGTTCGGGAATCCAAGCTAACGCGCTGCAGCCCTGGAACCCGGACCCCAGCGGCGACGTCCTCGATATCGCTCCGGCGGGGTCGACGGTCTACCTGGCCGGATACTTCGACTTTCTCGGCGCGGTGGCTCGCGATCACGTCGCCGCGGTGGACGCCACCTCCGGGAGCGTCGCCGGCTGGGCGCCGTGGCTGGGAAGCCCCGGTGCGCTCAGCGTGGCGGTGGCCGGGGGGACCGTGGCGGTCGGCGGGGACTTCGCGATCGCCGGCGGGGTGGACCGGCGCAACCTCGCGGCGCTGGACGGCCTCGACGGGGGCGCGACGAACTGGGCCCCGGAGTCCAACGGTGGGGTCCGCGCCCTGCTCGTCGACGGCCCCGACCTCGTCGTCGGCGGCGGCTTCGCGGGCGCGGACTCCATCGGCGGCGCCACGCGCAGCGGCCTGGCCAAGGTCGACCTCGCCACGGGCGCCGCGTCGCCCTGGAACCCGGCCCCTAACGGCAGCGTGTACGCGCTGGCGACGTCCGGCCGGACGCTGTTCTTTGGTGGTGCTATCTACGGGGTCGGCGGCGCCGCGCGCCTCAACGCGGCGGCGGTCGACCTCGACACGGGGGACCTGACCCCCTGGGACCCGCGGCCCGCCGACGGCGAGGTCTACGGCCTGCTCATCTCCGGGTCGACGGTCTTCCTCGGCGGGAACTTCGACAGCCTCAAGACGCCGTTCGCCGTTGTTCGTACCGGCCAGGCCGCCGTGACCGCCGCGGCGGGTGACGTCCTTCCGTGGGACCCGGCTCCGCCGGACGCTAACGCCCTCGTCCGGTCCGGGCAGACGGTCTTCGTGGCCGCCTCGTTCGGGCTGTATCCCGTCGACGCGACGACGGGCGCCGCGACGCCACCGGACACGCAGGTCGACGACACTGTCCGCGGCCTGGCGCTCGACGGCTCCACGCTCTACGTCGGCGGCGACTTCACCCACGCCGGTGGGCAGCCTCGCAACGGCCTGGCGGCCCTTGACGTCGCCACGGGCCTGGCCACGAGCTGGCACCCGACCGCCCCGGGGCGGTTCGGGGTCGCGTTGGGCGGGGGCGGCGTCGTGGCGCTGGGCCGCTTCGCCTCCTATTCCGAGCCGCCCGCGAGCACCGCCGCGCCGATCCTCGCCGGCACGCCGGTCCAGGACCAGGCGCTGACATGCACCCTCGGGACGTGGTCGGGCAGCGTGCCGCAGGCCTACGCGACCTCGTGGCTGCGCGACGGCACCGCGATCGCAGGCGCCTCCGCCGCCACGTACGCCGCGACGGGCGCGGACGTCGGGCACGCGGTGGGCTGCCGGGTCCTCGCGCGCAACCTCGGGGGCAGAGCGAGCGCGGACAGCGGCTCGCTGACGATCGCGCTCGCTCCACCCGGCGGTCCCGATGGTCCTGGGAGCCCCGGTGGTCCCGGGGGGACAGGCCCCGATCGTACGCGGCCGGTCATCTCCGCGGTGAGGCTGTCCCCGCGGTTCTTCCGCGCCCGGCCGCGCGGCGCCTCGGTGGCGGCGGCGGCGCGGGGTGCAGTGGTCACCTACCGGCTCTCGGAGGCCGCCTTGGTCACCTTCGCCGTCCAGCGCCCGACGCCAGGGCGGCGCAGGGGCAAGCGCTGCGTCAAGGCGACGCCCAAGCTGCGGCACCGCGCGCGGTGCACGCGGATGGTGGTCGTCAGAGGCTCTTTCGCCCGCCGCCGCCCGGTTGGAGCAGACCGGCTGCGCTTCACGGGCCGCCTCGGCCACCGCACGCTGCCCGCGCGCGCCTACCGGCTGAGGCTGGTCGCCGTCGACGCGGCCGGCAACCGGTCCGCGCCGGTCAGCACCGCGTTCGCCGTCAAGCATGGGTGACGCGGACGTCGGCGGGCGCTGTCCGCTGCTCCTGTAAGGCATATCGGCCGGTCTAGATCAGGAGCTCAACCGTCAGATCGCGCACGCGAACGCCTCCGGAAGCGTCCCGTCGGCCCGGCGCAGATGCAGGAAGCGCTCGATCACCCGGCGCTTGGCCTCGGCGACGGTCAGCGTCTCGTCGCCCAGCCGGAAGTCCGGGCTGGCGTCGCGGTCCGCGCCGAGGGGATGCCAGTGCGCGCCGTCGGCGGTGAGGGTCAGCTCGGGCACCACCACCGCGTCGGTGACCGCGAGGCCGTCCGCGCTGCCGCCGCGCGCGACGAGCGGGCGCACCGCGACCTCGGCGACTCCCGCGAGCAGCGCCCGCAGCGCGTCGCCCTCGCCGCGGTTGGCGTCGGTCTCGGTCATCGCCACGCGCACGCGCAGGCCCGCCGCGGCGGCCGCCCGGATCCCCGCGAGCGCCTTCGCCCAGGATCCGACCCCCCGCTGGCGGTCGTGGATCGCGGGCGTCGCGCTGTCCAGCGAGGACTGCACGGTGACGTTGCCCAGCTCGGCCAGGCGCGGGAGGACGTCCGCCCGGCGCGGGCCCGTCAGCAGCATCGCGTTGGTCAGGACGACGGTCGGCAGCCGGGCGGCGGCCGCGGCGACGAGGTCGGCGGCGTCGCGGCGCACGAAGGGCTCCCCGCCGGTCAGGTAGATCTCCTGGAAGCCCTCGGTGACCGCGGCGTCC
>JBBQBV010000244.1:0-2750 GCA_038318085.1 Solirubrobacterales bacterium | reverse complement strand
CCCAGCGCCGTCGTCAGGGCGGTGCGCCGCGTGTCGCCCGCAACGGCCGGCGACCGGTCGCGTCCTGCGCGCCGCGCCGGCATGGTCCGGATCATCACACAGGCGGTCGCGCGGACCCGGCGGTCGCGTTCGACGTTCTCGATTTCGTAATCGAGGGGCTCTACGCTGAGCGCCGTGGGTCTCACTCACCGCCCCCGCGCCGGCCGGCCCCGTGGCGGTCTTCACCAGGTCGTGTCGAGCAGGAGCTCGACCGCCAAGGCCTGTAGGGCCAGCGCCCCCAGCAGCCAGCGCAGGTGGCGGATCCGCTCCCCGCTCGCCGCGGCGACGCAGGCCAGCGGCACGAGGAAGAGCCAGATTCGCTCGTTCTCGGCCTTGGTGAAGCCGAGCAGGGCGGAGGCGGCGACGACCAGCGCAAGCGCCAGCGCCGTCGTGTCGCCGTCGGCGAGGCGGCGCAGCGCCAGCCAGGCCAGCGGCAGACCGAGCACGACGAGGAACGCCGTGGGCGAGCCCAGCACCCAGAACTCGTACGGCCGCACGCGCGCAATGCCGCCGTGGTAGGCGCGGCCGGCCTCGCGCAGGGCGTCGAGCACGTCGAACCCGGTGACCGCGTGCAGCACGGCGTACCCTGCGATCAGCGCCGCCGCGCAGGCCGCGGCGAGCCGGAAGGCGGCGGCGGGGCCCGACCGCCGCAGCGTCACCACGCTCGCCCAGGCGCCCACCGCGACCAGCGCGTAGGAGAAGAACGACGCGACCAGGAGCAGCACAGCGCCGGCCATGCGCGCGGCGCGGCGCCGGGCGACCAGGGCGACCGCCGCCGCCGTGGCGAGCGCGGCGTACAGGGCGTCGGCGGAGGTCGCTCCGTAGAGCAGCGAGGCGGGCGCGAAGGCGCTGAACAGCGCTGCCGTTCGCGCGCGGCCGTCATCGAGCATTCCTCGTGCGAGCAGATAGGTGAGGGGAACCGCGAGCGCGCCGGCGCCGATGGTCAGGGCGGCCATTGCCCCCGCGCTGTCGATGCCGAGGAGGTGCAGCGTGACGAGCATTCCCGGGGGATGCGCGCGCGGGTGGGTGGGCAGTGTGTGGGCGATGTCCGCGAACCGGCGCAGGAACGCGTCCGTCCCGTTGGCGAAGGCTGCGAGCGCGGGGAGATACTCGCGCCGACCTTCGCCGGTGGCCCCGAACACGTCATACCAATCGCGCGGACCGGCGCGCACCAGGTTGACCGCCAGGCGCAGGACCAGTCCCAGCACCAGCGTCGCGGCGGCGAAGCCCGCGGGGCCCACCGCCGCGTCGCGCACGCGCGGCGCGATCAGCGTGGCGCCCACCACGACCGCCACTGCGGGCAGCGCCCAAGCGTCGATCGCAGGAGCGAAGCTCGCCGTGAAGGGGGGGAGCGAGGTCCCGAGCTCATGGCCGAGCGCCCGGGCGCCCAGACCGAAGGCCACCACCGCCCCGCCGACGCCGGCCGCAAGCCAGGGCAGTGCCGACCGCAGGCGACGGCGTGGGTTCCCATCACGTGCGTGCGCCAGGGCTTGCACGGGATTGTCGGCGACGGGTGAGCCGGCGCGGCGCATGGCTGGCGCTAGCCGCCGCGTTGGCCGTGAGCTCGGCTGCTGGAGGGTGCGGCGAGGCTCATCGGCTGCCGCGTGCCGCGGAGCCCGCCGTCGCGCCGCCGCCGTCCGTCAGGCCCCGTGGCCGCGTACTCGCCGTGGGCGCGCCCGCCGAGGGGGTGGCCGTAGACTCGGGGGCCGGCCGGGTCGCTGTCGCACTGCGCGAACCCCCGTCCCTGGCCGTCTACGACGCACGCTCGGGCTCGCTCGTGCGCCGAGTCGCGCTGCCCCAGTCGGCGCGGCATCTGGGTCTGGGTCCGGCGGGGAACGTGCTCGTTCCCGCCGAGCGCGCCGACGCGCTCGTGCAGGTGCGCATCCGCTCCGGCGCAGCGCGAATGCTCCGCGTCGGTCGCTTCCCGCACGACGCTACGGCGGGAGCGGGCCGCGTCTTCGTCACCGACGAGAAGGGGGATCGCCTGACGGTCGTGGCCGGCCAGCGGGTGCTTGCAGCACAAAAGACGCCGATCCAGCCGGGCGGGGTCGTCTCCGTCGCCGGCCGCGTCGGGGTCATCGCCGTGCGGGAGCGCGTGCTTGCGCTTTATGACGTCGCCACGCTGCGCCGGCTCGGTCAGGTCCGCGCCGGCAGGGGACCGACCCATGCCGTCGCTGGGCCCGACGGCCGGCTCTACGTCGTCGACACTCAGGGTGGCGCCGTGCTCGCCTTCCAAGTGCGCCCACGGCTCGCGCTCGTGGCCCGGACGCCGCTTCCGGGCGTGCCCTACGGCATCGCCAGCGATTCGCGACGGGGCCGGCTGTGGGTGACCCTCACCGGCCGCAACCAGGTGGCCGAGCTGGCGCTGGCGGGGTCGCGCGCGCCCCGGGTCGTGGCCCGGTATGCGACCGTCCGCCAGCCCAACACCGTCGGGGTCGACACCCGTACGGGCCGCGTGTTCATCGCCAGCCGGACTGACGGCCTGCTGCAGCTGCTCGATCCTCCGGCGGGCCGGTAGAGGCATCTAGTGCGCTGGGTGAAGCTTGACCAGCCGGGCGAACCAACGCCCTCGGGCCTCCCAGCGCTCGGCCAGCCTGAAGGCCGTGGCCGCCGCCAGCGAGTCCAGGTCGTCCGCGTTCACCCGCGCCCACGCGAACCAATGGCTTCTGGCCTCCTCGGTCTCGAGTCGCAGCCGCAGCGTCGCGCTCGGC
>JBBQBV010000243.1:0-2751 GCA_038318085.1 Solirubrobacterales bacterium | reverse complement strand
GGATGCTCTGCGAGAAGATGGTCGACACGCCGGTGCGCGGTCTGCTCTACGAGGCGGGCGGCTCGGTGCCGGCGCACTGGCGCGAGGAGGGGGAGATGATCGCCCGCGCCGCGCGCGCCACGTGGAACATCCCGCTGCAGGCGCTGCACACGGACCCGCAGGACCGCGCAACCTGGGTCCGCGACGGTGCGGCCGCCGTTCAGCGCCTGCTCGAAGGGGAGTAGGTGCGACGGGTATTCTGCGGGCGTGCGCGCACTGCTCGTGACGCTCGTCGCGTCGACCGCGCTCGCCAGTGCAGCCCAGGCCGCCGTGGACCTGCAACCTCGGCGCCTCGGCCCACGGATGGAGTCGCCCAAGGTCGTCGCGGTTGGTGACGTGAGCGGCGATGGCGCACCGGATGTCGTGGCCTTCGACGAGCGCTGTAGGCACGACTTGTCGGTGATCAGCGGGCGTTGGCCGCAGGTCCGTGACGCCCCGCCGGTACGCGACTGTCCGGCGGCGGCCGTCGTGACGGACGTGGATCGCGACGGCAACGCCGATCTCGTCACCACGGGCACCGAGGACGAACAGGGCCAGGTCACCGTGCTGTACGGGGGTAGGCACCGCGTGCGCCGGCGGATCGCGACCGGCACCAGCGCCGGTCTGGGTGTGGCCGTCGCCGACTTCGACGGCGACGGCCGCCGCGACATCGCTGTCACCGACTTCGATCCTGAATTCAGCGAGGGTCGCAATCCTCCGGCGGTCGTGCGCATCCTGCTGGCCCGTGGACGCCGCGCCTTCGCCGTGCCCGTGACGGTGGCCCGCGGGGGTGCCCAGCCGTCGGTGCTGGCGGCGGGCGATCTCGACGGCGACGGTCGCGCCGACCTGATCGCCGCCGGAGGCCGGCTGCTCGTGCTGCGCGGCAAGGGCGACGGGACCTTTCGGGCGCCCGCGCGGACCGGCGTCAAGCGCGCCAACTCGCTGTGGTTCGGCCGCTTCGACGGCGACGCCCGGCCCGACCTGGTCGTGACGACCGACACCCGGATGTGGATCATCCGTGGCGGCCGGCACCTCCGAGCGGTGCCACTCGGCCCTCCGTATGGCAACGAGGTCCCGAGCGTCAGCGCCATCGTGGCCGCCGATCTCAATGGCGACGGCCGCACCGATGTGGTCCTGCATATCCAGGACGAAATTGAGCTCTATGAACAGCGGAGGAACGGGCGCCTGCGCCCGCCGGTGCACTACCGCACGGGCTACGACGGAGAGCCTGCCATCGTCGATCTCAACCAGGACGGGCGACTCGATGTCCTGGACGTCAGCGGGGATGGCGGTGCCCGCGCCTTTCTGAACCGCGGCGACGCGCCGCGCGCTCGGCTGCTGCTCAGCGGCGGTGCGATCCCGTACGTCCCGGCCGACCGCACCCTGCGCGTTCCGGTGCACTGTTCCGCGGGCGTGAGCGGCTGCCGAGGCCGCCTGTCGGTTGGGCGGCGCCGCACGTATTTCGACTTGCTCCCGGGGCAGCGCGACGTCATACCGCTCTCGGCTCGCCGGTTCTCCGTGCGACCCCTGCAGGCGGTCGCGCATACCGAGGTCGGGGCGGTCCGAGCGCGTCTGTATGCGCACGCGGCAACGGCGGCTGAGCGACGGGCAGCATGCGAGCAGCCACGCACGGACACGCTGGCTCGCAGCCCGAGCGCGCGCGTCTTTGCCTTCGCCGACGATCCGTTCGTCGAGCAACCCGTTGGCTGTCTGCGTACCCTCGGCGGCTGGGTGCCGCTGCCCGTCTTCGACGGGCCCGTGGCCACGCGTGGGCGCTGGGTCGCATTCAATCAGCGAGATTGCGGAGAGCCGATCGAGGGCTGTGACCACAAGATCGATCTCTTCGATCTCCGCGCTCGACGCAGCCTGGGTTCCACGCTCAACGAAATGGACGATCCCAGCTGCACCATCGGCGGCGGAGGCGACTGCGGAGCGTTCACGATCGGATCGATCCTCGTCAACCAGCTCGGGGCCCTGGCCTGGATCGACTGCCCGTACGCAACGCGCGCCGAGTGCCCCCGGCGCAAGCACGCCCCGTACGAGGTGTTCGTCCTCGACTCGCAGGGCAAGCGCCGCATCGACAACGGGCTCGGGATCGATCCGCACTCGCTGCGCCTCGACGCTCGCGGGCGCAGCGTCAGCTGGACGCGAGCGGGCACACATCGGTCCGAGCGTCTGCGAGGGCGGCCGCGTCGGGGGTTGAACGGGCTCCGGCCGCGGTTCGGAGTCGGCTCGAGCCCGTGACCGTCAGGTAGCGGCGTAGCGCGTCGGAGGCGTTGCGCAGCCGGTCTCCCCCTCCGGGGCCGGCTCGCTCATGCCGCCATTGTGCTCATCCGGCCGAGCAGGTCGGCGACGATCCGCGCCGTCGCGCCCCAGATCAGCTGGTCGCCGACGCAGTAGGAGTCCGTGCGGAACGGGACCCCGCGGCGCACGAGCCGCCGGCGCGCGTAGCCGTCGCGCACGTCGGCGAGGCGCAGCTCGAGCACGTGCGCGACCTCGGCCGGCTGCAGCTCCCACTCGTGCCCGGGCTCGATGATCCCCACGAAGGGATAGATCGCGTAGTTGGTGACGAAGGTCGGCGTCGGCTGCAGAGCGCCGATGAGCTCGACGTGGCGGCGGTCCAGGCCGATCTCCTCCTCGGCCTCGCGCAGAGCGGTGTCGGTCAGCTCGGCGTCGCCGGGGTCGCGCCGGCCCCCTGGGAACGAGATCTCGCCCGCGTGGCGCTTGAGGTCG
>JBBQBV010000242.1:0-2832 GCA_038318085.1 Solirubrobacterales bacterium | reverse complement strand
ATGGCCTCGGGCGGCGCGGGAGTGCCCGGCGGCGGGGCCGACGGGCTGCCGGCGACGGTGGTGACGAACTCGGGGGCGGGGGCCACCGGGTAGGCGCTGACGATGTTCATCAGGCGCTCGTTGCCGAAGCGCAGGGCCTGGATCGAGTAGACGCTGATCTGGAGGGCGTGGACCTGGACGAGCCAATCGACGGCGGCCAGCGTGGCGTCGTCGAAGGCTGCGCCAAGAATCACGAGGCGGGGGGTCTCGCCCGGCGTGGCGGCCTGCAGGGCCTGGTGCATGGCGCCGAGCTGATCGCCGTGCCAGCTCGCGACGGCGGCGGCAGCACACACCGCCCGGCCGACGGCCTCGGGGCCCGCGGCGTCGCCGATGATGACGACCGCGACGCGGCCGGCGGCCTCGTCGACGGCGAGGATGTCGATGCCCGGCTCCAGCGCGGCGCCGACGGCGGTGAGCTCGGGGTGGCCGATCTCGGCGGCGAAGGCATCCCAGCCGGCGGAGATCAGAGCGTGGAGCTCGTCTTTCGCCGGCGCCGCCTCCGGCACGTACTCGGTGGCCTGGGGCGCTACCAGCGTCTTGGAGGTCTCGTCGATTCGCAGCATGAGTGCGACGGGTATCGGCACTCGGGGGCCGCCACTGAAGCCGCGGGTAGATTGCAGGGCGATGCTGAGCCGTGCCGACGCCCTGCGGGCCATGGCCGACGAGCCCTTCGACGTGGTCGTCGTGGGGGGTGGGATCACCGGGGCTGGGGTGGCGCTCGACGCCGCCACGCGCGGGTACTCCGTCGCCCTGGTCGAGAAGGCCGACTTCGCCTCGGGAACGTCCTCGCGGTCGAGCAAGCTCGTCCACGGCGGCCTGCGCTACCTGCAGAACTTCGACCTCGGCCTCGTGCGCGAGGCGCTGCTGGAGCGCCAGCTGATGGTCACCCTCGCTCCCCACCTGGTCAAGCCGCTGCCGCTGATCGTCCCCGCCTTCGATGGCGCCCGCCCGGACCGCCTGATGGGCCTGGGGCTCAACATGTACGACGTGATGTCGATCGACCGCGTGCGCCGCTCCCCGCTGGGCCGCCGCCGCGCGCGGCGCGACGCCGACGGCGACGGCCACGAGGACTGGGCCCCCGACCGCCATCGCATCATCGACGGGGACGAGATCGCCGCGCGGCTCCCCGCGCTCGCCGCCCGCGCCCCAAGCTCGGGGTACCTGTTCTACGACTGCCAGACCGACGACGTGCGGCTCGTGTTGACGGTCTTGGGTGAGGCGGAGCGCTTCGGCGCGGTCTTCGCCAACCGCTCCGAGGTCCTGCGGCTGCTCGAGGAGGACGGCCGCGCGACCGGCGTCCTGGTCTCAGACCTCCAGACGGGCGAGGAGGTTCGGGTCCGCGCGGGCACGGTCGTCAACGCGACCGGCGTGTGGGCGGACCGGCTGCGGCCGGGCGAGCTGCTCGACGAGGCCGAGGTCCCCGTCATCCGGCCCAGCCGCGGCACCCACCTGCTCGTCGCGCACGACAAGCTCCCCGTCCTCGACGGCGCGATCGCCCCGGCCGGCAACGGCCGCACGATCTTCGTGCTGCCCTGGCTCGGGCAGACGCTGATCGGCACGACCGACAACAACTACGAGGAGGGGGAGCTCGAGCACATAAAGCCCGCTGCCGCCGACGTCGAGTACCTGCTCGCCGCCGCCAACGCGTTCTTTGCGACCGGTCTGGTGGCGTCGGACGTCGCCGGCGCCTACGCGGGAGTGCGGCCGCTGATCTCCACCGGCGACCCGAAGAAGTCCGTCGACATCTCGCGCAAGGCCGAGCTCTACGAGACCTCCAGCGGGATGATCACGATCACCGGCGGCAAGCTCACGACGTGGCGGCGGATGGCCAAGCTCACCGTGGATCGGATCGTCGAGCGCGCGGGGCGCGAGGCGCCGTGCCGGACGCACGAGATCCCGCTCGGCATGAGCCTGGAGCCCGGCGACCTGCCGCGCGTCGACGGCGTCGCGGAGGCCAGCTACGAGCGGCTCGCCGGCCGCTACGGGTACACCGCGCACGAGGTGCTCGGCGTGGCAGGCGAGCGCGCGGAGCTCGTGCAGGCGATCCTGCCCGGCCAGCCCGACCTGCTCGCCGAGGCCGTGCACGCCGCGCGCCGCGAGCAGGCGCAGTCGGTGGGCGATGTGCTGCTGCGCCGCACGCGGCTGGCGCTGCTCGACGCCCGGGCGCTGATGGCCGAGCCCCACGCCGTGCAGCGGGTGGCCGAGGCCATGGGCGCCGAGCTGGGCTGGGACGCGCCGCGCACCCGTCGTGAGGCCGACGGCTTCCGCCGCGAGGCCGCGGCCGAGGGGCTCGTGGTGTGACGCGGCGCTCGCGGGCGAGCGGCGCGACCGCGCGCCGCTTCGCTCGCGGGTCGGCTGAGCCCGACGCTCCGGCCGCCGGCGTCACTACCCTGCGGCCCAGACGATGGCCCAGCACGACGAAGCCCCCTTCGACGCCCTCGCCGCCAGGGTCGAGGCCGCCGCCGCGCGCCTCCCGGAGCGCGAGCGGGTGGCTCTCGCCCTGCGCGAGAGCCAGGGCGCCGCCTACGCGGACATCGCCGCGACGCTGGGGATCGACGAGGGCTCCATCGGCGATCTGCTGGTCACGGCGCGGCTGGCCGTGCGCGAGCACGTGCGCCACGCGCCTCCTCCGCCGCTCGCGACGCCGGACTGCCCGGAGGCTCGCCGCATGCTGGTGGCGCGCCAGGACGGCGAGCGCGTGGACGCGGCCTCCGCGACCTGGGTCCGGGAGCACGTCGAGGGCTGCGAGGCCTGCCGCACCGTGCGCCGCGGGCTGCGCGAGGCGAGCCTGGC
>JBBQBV010000241.1:0-2880 GCA_038318085.1 Solirubrobacterales bacterium | reverse complement strand
TCGGCGCCGGCCACGAAGGCGGCGAAGGTCTCGAGCACGTCGCGCAGCGAGCCGTAGGTGGCGTGGTGGTCGAGGTCGGCGTTCGTGACCACCGCGATGGCGGGCTCGAGCTTGAGCAGGGAGCGGTCGGACTCGTCGGCCTCGACGACCAGCCACGCCCCGTCGCCCCACGCCGCGTTGGTGCCCGTGGAGCGCAGCTCGCCGCCGACGCTGTAGGCCGGATCCATCCCGCAGGCCCGCAGGGCGTGGACGACCATGCTCGTCGTCGTCGTCTTGCCGTGGGTGCCGCTGATGCAGATCGCGGGCCGCAGGCGCGTGAGCTCGGCGAGGAAGTCCGCCCGGTGCCGCGCGCGCGGGGCGCCCACCGCCGCGCGCTCCGGGTTCTCCGGGCCGATCGCGCTCGAGTACACGACCTCGGCCCCCTCGGGCACGTTGCCCGCGGCGTGCCCGGCCGCCGGCTCGATGCCGGCGCGGCGCAGCCGCTGCACGTAGGGCCCGCTTGTGGCGCGGTCCGATCCCGTGACGTCGGCCCCCAGCTCGCGCGCGATCAGCGCGAGGCCGGACATTCCGGCCCCCCCGATCCCGACGAAGTGCAGCCGGCGTCCGTGAAGTGGTCCGCTCATGCGGGCCGCGAGGCTACCCGTCGTCCTCGTCAACGGACGCTTCGCAGGACCTCGTTCGCGATGTCGCGCGCCGCGTGCGGACGTGCGAGCGCGCGCGACGCGGCAGCCATCCGGCTCAGGCGCGGCCGGTCCGCGGCCAGCTCCCCCACCGTGCGCGCGAGGCGCTCGGCGGTCAACTCGACGTCGGCGATGATCACCGCGGCGCCGGCCTCCTGCATCCAGCGCGCGTTCGCGGCCTGGTGGTCGGCGCTCGCGTGGGGATAGGGGATCAGCACGCCCGGGAGCCCGTATTGGGCGAGCTCGAAGACCGAGCCGCCGGCGCGGGCGACGGCCAGGTCGGACGCGGCCAGCGCCTGCCCGAACGGCGACAGGTACTCGCGCAGGTCGTAGTGCGGACCCGGCGAGCGCAGCTCGGCGAAGTCGCGGCGGCCCGCGACGTGCAGGATGTGAAACGGCGCGTCGGCGAACGCCCGCAGCGACGCCTCGTTGATCGAGCGCGCTCCGAGCGAGCCGCCGAAGACCAGCACGCAGAGCTCGTCGGCGTCGATGCCGAGCGCCCGCCGGGCGGCGTCGCGGTCGGTGTAGGTGGCCGGGACCGCCCGGCCGGTGACGACGTAGCGCTCGTCGTCGCGCCCGGCGATCGGGAAGGCCAGGCACACGCGTCGCGCCCGCGGCGCGAGCAGGCGGTTGGTCACACCGAGATGGGAGTCGGCCTCGGCGAGCACGAGCGGGAGGCGGCGGGCCAGCCCGGCGAGCCCGACAGGTCCCGCCACGTAGCCGCCGCCGCCGAGCACGGCGTCGGGACGGTGGCGGCGCAGGATAGTATGCGCGCTGCGCACCGCGCCCGCCGCCCTGGCGGCGGCCCGTGCCGCCTTGAGCGGATTCGACCGCGAGAGGCCCTCGACGCGGATCGCCTCCAGCTGGTAGCCGGCCGGCGGGACGAGTTCGGCCTCGGCCCGCTCCCCACCGACGAAGACGACGTCGGCGCCCTCAGCCCGCAGCGCGTCGGCGATGGCGATCGCCGGGACCACGTGCCCCGCTGTCCCGCCGGCTGCGATCACGATCTTCACGCGGGCGCCCCGCGACGGCCCGCAGGTGCGCGGTCCCGCCCCCGGCGATGTTGAGCAGCAGCCCCATCGAGCACAGCAGCACGATCAGCGAGGTCGAGCCCGACGAGATGAAGGGCAGCGGCACGCCCGTGAGCGGAGCGAGCCCGAGGACGGCGTAGACGTTCAGGAGGGCTTGGCACAGGATCAGAGAGGTCAGTCCAGCGGCGAGCAGCTTGGCGTAGAGGCCCTTGGCCGCCTTCGCCGTCCGCAGTCCGGCGTAGGCGATCATGCCGTACAGGAAGAGCAGGCAGCTGATGCCGGCGACCCCGAGCTCCTCGCCGATGACCGCGAGGATGAAGTCCGTGTGCGCCTCGGGCAGGTAGAAGATCTTCTGCACGGACTGCCCCGGGCCGACGCCGAGAACGCCGCCCGAGCCGATCGCGATCTGGCCCTGGACCGCCTGAAAGCCCGTGTTGCCGGCGTGGGCCCAGGGATTGAGGAACGCGGTGAGGCGGTCGCGGCGGTAGGGCTCGAGGATCGCGAAGACGACCACGAACAACAGGCCGACGCCCGCGACCAGGGCGAGTTGGCGTACCGGCACCCCGGCCACGATCAACACCGAGCCGAGCGTGAAGGCGATCACCAGCGCCGTGCCGAGGTCGGGCTGTAAGAACACAAGAAACAGCGCGAGGACAACCGGGCCGAGGATCGGGCCGGCGATCAGCCGCAGGTCGCGCGTGATCTTCGGACGGGCCGCGATCACGGCCGCCGAGTGCAGCACGAGCGCGAGCTTCATGATCTCCGACGGCTGGAACTGCACCGGCCCCGCCCCGAGCCAGCGGTTCGCGCCGTTGATGTTCACGCCGACGCCCGGCAGAAGCACCGCGACGAGCATGGCGAAGCTCGCCAGCAGCAGCGCCGGGGTGATCCGGCGGATGATCTCGAGGCCGTGACGGGAGAGCAGGTGCATCCCCACCAGGCCGAGGGCGCCGTAGCTGACGTACTTCACAAGGTAGCCGGCGCCGTTGCCGTGACCTTCCAGAAGGGTCCGCGCGGAGGAGGCCGAATAGACCATGACCGCGCCCCCGGCGAGCAGGCAGAACGTCGCCGTCAGCAGCATGCGGTGCTCCAGCGGCTGCGGCTTGGCTGGGCGACGTCGGCGTACGGCCATCCGTGCGCCCTTCGACGGCGGCGAGGCCGCTCCTGCT
>JBBQBV010000240.1:0-2998 GCA_038318085.1 Solirubrobacterales bacterium | reverse complement strand
CAGCTGCGCCGCTTCGGGCCGCCGGCGCGCCTGACCTTCAACGTCAACACCCCGGCCGAGCTGGCCGAAGCCGAGCGCCTGCTGACCGCATAGCGGCGACGAACGCCGGCTACGCCTGTCGCCACTCCCGACCAACCTCGCGGGCGATCGTGAGTGCCTCGGCCGGTGAGCGACCAGCCCGTGCGGTCAGCCAGCAGGCCAAGGGCGCGGCGACCCGCTCGGAGGCATGGGCCGCCTCACCGGCGAGGTCGAGGAGCACCGCGAATTCCTCCGGGGTGGGCGCCTCTACGCCCAGACGTTGGGCGAAGGCGTCGATCCACTCCTTCGCGGTCATCGCCGGCTCACGATACCTCGAGGGGTCGTCTGGCTCATGGCGTTGAGCGGATCAAACGTCTGCGGGGCGGTCGCTGAGCGCTGACGCTGTTCCATTGGTCTCCCCAACGCATCACTGGCCACGAACCGGCCACGCATCGCTGAAGCTCACATCTCGAGCATCAGTGTGCCAGCGTCGCCCGATCCACCTTGTCGTGATAGCGACGTCCGACGCGGCCTCCGAGCGCCGCCACGAGCAGCGTCCCGAGGATGACCGCGGCCAAGGCGATGATGCCGGCGGTCGTGAGAGAGCCCTCGTCGATGGGGATGTGCGGCAGCTTGAGCTGCTCGAGCACGTTGTACTTCGAGCCGAAGATCGCGCCCGCCGCGCCGAGCAGGATGGTGATGATCAGCCCGATGAGCCACGTGCCGACCCCCTGTCGGCCGCCGTCGAAGCGCGACATACGCCCGGCGACGTAGCCGCCGGCGTAGTAGGCGATCAGCAGGACCAGTAGGAGCAGCGCTCCGCCGACGATGCCGATCGTGTCCGCGGAGCTGGTGATGTCCGATTCGCTGCTGTCGGTCAATCCCGTCGCCGCGCCGGCTGCGCCGATCAACGCGATGAGCAGGCTCGCGATGCCGACGGCGACCAGCCAGCCGAAGAACGATGCGCCCCAGTTGATGCCGCCGTAGCGCTCGGCCGCGGCGGGAACCCCACCGCCCCTCCTGCGGTCGCCCGGCGGACGATCGCGCCCGCGGCGGCGGGTGCGCCCGCCACCCTCGCGAGCACCTGCGCGGTCGTCATGCCCTTCTTCATCGCGCTCGCGGACCTCCGAGCCCTCCACGTCGTTGACTTCCTTGTCCCTCTCGTTCATCTAGTGCTCCTTCGTGAGTGGGCGGCGCCGGGCGCCGGACGAAGAAGCGTAGGGTTTCTGACCACTGTTCGTGGGAGGAGCGCCTCGCAGACCCGGTCGGGACTCCGCCGCCAGCGAGCGTCCTGGGTTAGGAGCCCGCGCCCGGGGGGATGCTCCCAAGAGACGTTTGGCCGCCTCGGCGGCCGCATTCACCCAGCAGCTTGAAAGGACACCGATGGTTGAGCTCGACAACATCAGGGACTGGCGGGGGCAGGAGGTCGTCGACGGCGACGGCGAGAAGATCGGCAAGCTCGAGGACATCTACTTCGACATCGACTCCGACGAGCCGCACTTCGCGCGCGTGAGCACCGGACTGTTCGGCCGGCGGCTCACGTTCATCCCGCTCATGGACGCCGTGGCCGGCCGCGACAGCCTCCAGGTGGCCTTCGAGAAGGACCGCGTGAAGGACGCTCCCACGATCGACCCCGACGGCGAGCTCTCCGATCAGGAGGAGGCGGACCTGTACCGCTTCTACGGACTGGACTATGCCCCCAGCTCGACCGGAGGCCGTCGCCTGGCGCGCCGTTGAGCGCGGGTGTAACCGCGAGCCGACGCGCGCGGTCCCGTGTCCTGCCAATCGAGCGATGGAAAGGAACCGAGCATGGCGACCCAACCCGACGAGACCACATCTGAGGAGACCACGGAGGATTCGGCCTCCCCACTGCGCAGTGGGCGGGGAGACACCACGATCGACGACGGCGTGGTGGCCAAGGTCGCCGGGATCGCCGCCCGTGAGGTGGCCGGCGTGCACGACCTAGGCGGCGGCGCGGTCCGCGCCATCGGCGCCATGACCCAGAGGGTAGGTATCGGCGACGAACGCACCCAGGGCGTCACAGTCGAGGTCGGCGAGCGCGAGGCGGCCGTCGATCTGACGATCGTGGTCGAGTACGGCGAGCCCATCCCCCGCGTGGCCGAAGCCCTCCGCGAGAACGTGATCAGGCGCATCGAAGGGCTCACCGGCCTGTCGGTCACCGAGGTCAACATCGCCGTCACCGACTTGCACTTCCCCGGCGATGACGTGCCGGCCGAGCCCGACCGCTTCGTTCAATAGCGGCCTCGGTGGACCCTGACGCCTCACCACCGGCCGCCGCTCCGCCGGGGCCGGCGGCGACCCGGCCGGCATCAACCCGGCTGCGAATCGCACGGCTCGCCGCCGAGGCGGCGCTTGCCGTCTCCGGCGTCGTGGCCCTGCAGCCAGGGAAGGTCGGCCTGCGCATGACCGCGGGCGCGGGGCAGCGGGTCGACGGCGTGGTGGTGACAGCGCTGCCCGACGGAACCTACGAGCTCAGCGTGCACCTCGTGTGCGCACTGGTTCCGCTGCCCCCGCTGGCCGAGAGGGTGCGGACGGCCGTGCTCGAGGTGACGGCAGCCGCGGCGCTCGGGGAAGCGGTGGGGCCGGTGCACGTGCACGTCGAGGAGATCGCGGACTCATGATGCTGCTGCTTCGCGCCGTCACGCGCCTGTTCACCTTCCTGCTGCTTACAGCCCTCGCCCTGGTCGGGCTGGCGGTCGCGGTGTTCTGCCTCGAGGGTGGCCGCGAGGGGTTGAGCCTGCCGGCCCTGGCTCGCCAGGTCCACCTGCCGCAGCTGCGCCACGACGTCGGGCGCTTCCTGCACACGCTCGAGGGGAGCGGCCCGGTGGCAAAGCTCTCGGCGCTGGGCGGCCTCGGCGTCGCGGCCCTCGGCGTGCTGCTGCTCGTCGGCGTGCTGCGCTCGCGCCGCGATAGGCTCGCCCTCCTCGAGGCTGGCGAGCAGGGAACCCTGGCGGCCAGG
>JBBQBV010000239.1:0-3136 GCA_038318085.1 Solirubrobacterales bacterium | reverse complement strand
GGTTCGCGTCGGTCGACGGTTGGGGCCCGCGGCACACGAAGGCCGTGCAGCTTGTGTCGGGGGTCGCCGCCGCCGGCTTCGCCGGTCACGAGGTCGTCTTCGTCGGCGACACCCGGCGCGACGCCGACGTGGCCCGTGCCGCAGGCACGCGGTTCGTCGGCCTGGTCCGTGCAGGACACCCCGACGCCCTCGCCGGCAGCGGCGCCAAGGTCGTGGGCTCGTTGTCCGAGCTGGCCGCGGACCTCGTCCAAGCCGTCCGCTCCCCGCTGACGCGGGAGGCGCACGAGTGGGATCCGGTGCTATCCCCCACGGTCGGGCCCGGGCTGTCAGGGTTCGA
The DNA here is from genome assembly GCA_038318085.1 of Solirubrobacterales bacterium. Taxonomy (GTDB): domain Bacteria; phylum Actinomycetota; class Thermoleophilia; order Solirubrobacterales; family Solirubrobacteraceae; genus DATLGB01. The sequence goes on along the minus strand of JBBQBV010000239.1, from coordinate 2,799 downwards.
GGGCGAGGCCCTCGAGGTGGGCGTTCTCGTTCGTCCGCACCAGCCGGCGCACTCCGGCGAGCACCCCGACGGTGGTGATCGAGCAGTTGGCGACCTCGACGTGCCGATAGATCTCCGGGCCGGTGCCGAGCGCCCAGGCGACGGCGGCGCGCACGACGGCGTCGTGCGTGAACACGACGGCCACGCGGCCGTCGACTAGGTCGGCGAACAGCTCGTCGAGCGCGCCTGCGACGCGGGCGTTCAGTTCGGCCAGGGTCTCTCGCCCTTCCACCTCGAGGGCATGGGGCTCCGACCGCCATCGCTGCCAATGCTCCGGCCACCGCTCGGCGATCTCGTCCTCCGTATAGCCCTCCCAGTGCCCGACCCGCAGCTCCCCGAAGCGGTCGTCGACGATCGGCTGACGGCTGAGCAGCGCCGCGAGGGGTGCCGCCGTCTGCACGGCACGAGCGAGCGGGCTCGACACAAGCCAGTCGACCGGCTCCTGAGCAAGGACGTCGGCGACCGCCGCGGCCGCCCGCACCCATCCCGGCTCGATGCCCTCGTCGAGCCAACCCATCGTCCGGCGCTCGCGGTTCGAGGCCGTGCGGCCGTGGCGGACCAGGTGGACGCGTGTCATCCGTCGCTGCTGTCGGTCGCACGAGCCTGCTGTTCCGCTTCGCCGAACGGCAGCCGGTCCCCCCGGCTCCGGAGCACCAACAGCCCTAGTAACACCTCGTAGATCACACCCATCCCGCCAGCCTGCCAGGCGACAACGCGCAGCGAAGAACCAGGTCACACGCCGAACCGTGTTTCCGGCACCCACAGAATGCGCCAGCGGTCATGAGCACCGACCACTTCCACCCGGACTTGGCTCTGTCTGACCGAGCTTGCCGGCACGGTCGAGCGCGGCAAGCGTTACCCAGACCGACTCCGAGTCGAGCGCCGGGCGAAAACGTACGACGCCTCCTTTCGTGCCGGAGCGCGCACGTCGAAACGTCCAGCCGAGACGAGCGCAACGGACGAGAAGCAGCAGCCTGCAAGAGCGTCCTACATGCGATCGGGAGTGTGGCCAGCGACGAGCTTCTCATGCTGTTCGACAAGACGGCCTTGGCCAGGGCAGAAGCATGTCTTCGAAGATCTCGCCCCAGGCGGCGATGCCTCTGTTCGTGGTCAGGATGATCGACCCGTGCTCGTAGTGGGCGAGCTCGCGCTGCCACGGGCTTTGAGACTGCGGGAGTCAACGAAGTGCGCCCGGGGAGGCCAGTCGCTCGTCGACGACTGGGAAGTCGCGTGCTTTCCCGCGCACGGCGACTAGCCTCCGACCCGTGGACGACGACGCGATCCGGACCCTGGTCACGCGCTTGTCGCGGCCTCACGCCTCCGGTGGCGAGGTCATCGAGCGTGCCGCAATCCTCGCGGAGGGCGCCGACTCCGCGGCCGTCCTGACGTGGATCGCCGCCCGTGCTGGCGAACCCGAGGACCTCGCTCCTAGGGTGTCCAGGCGCGGACTGCATAGCGCGCGGCTCCACGACAGCGACGGAGCGGAACCTCGGACGCCGCTGCGCTACGTGCTCCCTCCTGGGGCGCTGTCATGAGCCCTCGGCGACCGGGCCCTGCGGCCGACCACGAGGCCGCAGGCACGCCCCGCCGAGACCGGGCCCACGATCACCGCGACGCTCGCCGACGGCCCTCTGGAAGGCAAGAGCATCGAGGCTGAGGTGGTCGAAGGTAGCCCGCCCTGCCCGTCGACCCAGGCGGGCGCGCAGTCCGGCGTCGTCATCGCCAGCGTTGGACTCGTGGCGCTGGGTGGAACGGTGCTGCCCGGCGATCTGGCACGCCCGGCGCTCGGAGACGCCCAGGCGGTCGCGCAGCATCGCGACCGCCTGGCGCCTGCGGGCCGGGCTCACCAGTTTCCCTTGGCGATCTCCTTCAGAGCCCGTCGATGTCCAGCGCCTGGTCGGCGACGATCCGCTTGAGCCGCGCGTTCTCGCGCTTGAGCTCCTTCAAGCGCTTAGCGTCGTCGGTCTTCATCCCGCCGTACTGGTTGCGCCAGCGGTGATACGTGTTCTCCGAGATCTCCAGCTCCCTGGCGACCTCGGGGATCGTCCTGCCCTCGCCCAGCATCCGGTCGGCCTCACGCAACTTGCGGATCACCTGCTCCGGCGTGTGCCTGCGTCGCTTCAACGTCCAGTCCTCCTCGCCCCCAGGCCGCGGAGGAGAACGGGCTCTCGCGCATCCTCATCGGGTTCCACTTCCGCAAGGCGGGCGAGGCGGGCATCGAGCACGGCCGCAGGATCGGCAACCGCGCGGTCAGCCGCTTCCTGCGGCCCGTGCACGGGCGCTGGGACTGGTCGTGGTCCGATGACGACGAGGCACCGGAGTAGTCCCCAGGCGGCGGAGCAGTTCGGAACCGCACGAAGATCGAACGTGTCCATGCGGCCACCACGGCCGCGTGGGCGCGACGGCTCGTCAACGGCCGCGCGGACCGGCTACTTCTTGGCCTGCTCGAAGTACGGGTTGGTGCCGGAGGCGTGGTCGGTGACGTCGACGACGCGGTCGATCTCGGAGACCGCCTGGGTGATCGCCACCTCGATGCCCTGGCTGAGGGTGACCGTGGCCATGCCGCAGCCCTGACACCCCCCGCCCAGGCGCAGATAGGCGGTGGCGCCCTCGATGCCCGCGAGCTCGGCGTGTCCGCCGTGGCTGGCGATGCTCGGGTTGACCTCGCGGTCGAGCACGGCCGTGACGCGGCGGGCGACGTCGGTGTCCAGCCCGGCCCCGGGCGTTGGAGGCGGGCCCGGAGGGCGGGGGGCGGGGCCG
>JBBQBV010000238.1:0-3138 GCA_038318085.1 Solirubrobacterales bacterium | reverse complement strand
ACGCTGCGCCGCAGCGAGTCCGTCCCGAGCGACAGCAGTCGCCCACCGCGCTGGACGTAGCCGCGCAGCGCGGCGCTGACCGTCGGCGGCAGCCAGCGCGCGTCGCCGGCGATGAGCACGCCGGGCCGGTCGCGGACCAGGTTTGGGCCGTGGCCGCGAACGAGCGCGAGGTCCGTCGTGAGGTCGTAGCGCTCCCCGGCCCGGTCGAGGAACTCCAGCAGCGCGCCCGCGTTGAGTCCGAAGCCGGCGGGCAACCCATGCGCGTAGAGCCGGCTCGTACCCGCCGGCTCGCCCGAGTCGAGCGTATTGGGCACGCCATCGCCCTCGTCGTCGACCGCGTTGCGGCCCTGCCAGGTGATGGCCGGCAGCACGACGAGGACCTTTGACGCGCGGGCGGCCTGGACGATCAGCGGTGCCGTCTCTGTCCGTCCCGCCACCCGCACCCGAACCAGGTAGGCGCCCGAGCGTCCGAAGGGCGCCCGAAGGCGCAGGCGGGCCCCTGACCCCCGGCCGGTGTCGATCACGCGCGACCGGCCCAGCCGGCGCAGTGTCCACCGGTAGGGCCTTCCCCTCGCGTCGATGAACAGCGTCGCGGACTCCCCGGCCACCACCGGCTCGTCGGGGGCCTGGACGCCGACCGAGCGGACCGTGACCCCGGCGCGGCCGGGCAGTGGCCCGCGCAGTGGCGAGCCCGAGCGAACGCCCTGCGGCACCGCGCCGACGTTGCCGGCGCGGTCGCGCACCCGCGCGACGATCAGGTAGGTCCCCGGCGACGCCGGCCGGCCGTCGACCCGTCCGTCCCAGCGCCCGGTGGCTTCGCCGGGGCGGCCCGGCAAGGTGGCCACTAGGCGGGCGGCGACGCCGTCGGTCCGGTAGACCTGGAAGGTCGGCGCGCCGGTGGCGCCACCGCTGAAGCGGAAGTCGATCGGCGTCGTGGCGCCGGCGGCCACCACCGCCGGCCCGGCGCGCTCGCCGAAGCCCAGCACGGTCACCACCGGTCGTGGGGGCGTGCGGTCGAGCGCGATCTCGACGGGCAGGACGATCGTCCGCCCCTGCCGGCGGAGCTTGACCCGCGTGCGGTAGACGCCGTCGGGCGCCAGGCGGCCCGCGTCGGTGCGACCGTTCCACCGGAAGGTCTGCTCGGGGCCGGTGCGCAGGACGCGGTCGTCGACCAGGCGGCGGACGACGTCGCCGTCGGCATCGACGAGGTCGACGGTCACGGCGTCGGGGCGCTGCTTGAGCCGGAAGGAGATCCGCCCCTGGTCGTTCCGGCCGTCACCGTTGGGCGAGAACAGGCGGTCGGTCGTCGCGCTCAGCGCACGGACCGGCGGGTTCTGCGACTTCAAGCGCTGTGCTACGAAGAGAGCACCGACGGTCGCGCAGACGAGGAGCCCGAAGACCGCCTGCGCAAGCCGCGTCACAACTTGGTCAGGGCCACGTTCGGGACGTCCCAGTCGTGAAACGCGTCGAGGCCCTGGGGGCTCCCGGCGCACAGGGCCACCCGGATCGAGCCGCCGTGGCAGACCACCAGAGCGGGGAGGGGCCCCTGGCGAACGTCCTCCAGGCCGGCCAGGACCCGCTGCTGCTGCTCGAGCAGGGATTCTCCCTCGGGGAAGCGGAACTGGTCGCCGGCGGCTTGCCATGCGGCATACACATTCGGCTCGTCACGCTCGACCTCCTGCCACAATTTTCCCTCGAGGCGGCCGCGGTCGCTCTCGGCGAAGCGCTCGTCGACCTGCGGCTCGAGCCCGATCCGGCGCCCGATGGCCTCCGCCGTCTGGTGCGCGCGCTTCTTGTGGCTGCAGTAGAGCGCCTTGATCTCCGCACCCTCTTCGACCACACGCTCCGCGAGCTCTTCCGCCTGCTTGCGGCCGGTCTCGTTGAGCGGCGGGTCGACGGTTCCCATGATGCGGATCGGCTCGATGTTCGAGTCCGTCTCTCCGTGGCGGGCGAGGAAGATCGTCATGTTGCCTCCATCGTGTCCGAGCGCAAGCCAAGGCGCAGTGTCTCCAGTGAAAGGACGTCGTCGGGCAGGATGTTGCCCAGGTTGACGTTGGGCCCGAAGCGCTTGAGGAACCACACCTGCTGCTCCTTGCGCGGCGCCTCGAAGATGAGCTGTCCCGGGTCGATCGCGTGCGCGATCTCGTCGATCAGGCCCATGCGGACCTCGCCGTCGTGGCGGTAGATGCCGACGGTGCCCGATTCGCGCGCCTCGGCGATTACCTTCCATGCCCCCGCCTCGAGCTCCTCGCCGATCTGCTCGACCCACCGGTAGGGAGCCATGAGGCGCTCGTCGTCCTTGGAGCCCACCTCCGAGAAGACGACGAAGTCCCGGGCCAGACGCTCGATGAGCTCGAGCTTGCGGTCGTGCTCGAGCACGATCGTCCCGTCGGAGACCTCGACGTGGTCCAGGCCCAGCCCCGTCAGCCAGGCGACCATCTCCTCGAGGCGGCCTTGCGCGATGGCCAGCTCGGTCAGCGTCCCGCCGCACACGACCGGCAGGCCGTGCTCCCGGTAGCGCGCCAGCTTTGGCTCGAGGTTCCCGGTGGCCAGCGCCGTACCCCAGCCGAGCTTGACGAAGTCGACGGCGCCGCCGGCCACCTCGACCAGGCCGTCGACCTCGGCCAGCGACAGCCCGCGGTCGAGCACGTGGGTGACGCCCTCGGCGCGAGGCTTGGAGCTGCGGCTGGGCAGGTCGAGGAAGGGCGGCACGGGCGCGATCACAGCTCGGTAGCGGAGCAGGGAGCCTATGTCGTCTTGTCGACGCCGACGACGACGACGACGCTGGCGTCGGCGCCAGCGATCGCCTGCGTGCCCGCGTCGAGCGGGCGGACGTCGGACACGTCGAGCACCTTGGCGACCTCCTGACCCGCGCGCTTGCCCCCCGGCCCGTAGAGGATCGCCGAGGCCGGCACCTGCTGGTCGGAGTTGTCTGCCTCTCGGCCGCGAGCGAACCCGGCCTGCTCGACTTTGTCGGCGATGGTCGCCGCGAGGCCGGGGACGGTCGTCCCGTTGAGCACGACGACGGTGACCTCCGAACGCACGAGAGCCTTGGGCTTGCGGCGCTTGGCCTTCGCGTCGGGCTTGTTGGCGCCCTGGCTCTGGGCCGGCTCGCCCTGGACGGTGTTGACGGGCTTG
>JBBQBV010000237.1:0-3195 GCA_038318085.1 Solirubrobacterales bacterium | reverse complement strand
GACGGCACCCAGCCGATCCTCGTGGCCGGGGAGCAGGCCGGCGGTATCCTGCCCTTCGGCTGTCGCATGGGCATCTGCCACACCTGCGTCGGGAAGCTGTGCTCCGGCAGGATCCGCGACCTGCGGACGGGCAAGGTCTTCGGCTCGGACGGAGAGATGGTCCGGACCTGCGTCAACGCCCCCGAGGGCCCCGTTGAAATCGCTCTTTGACCGCCAAGTGAGGATCCCATGCAAACCATGATCGAAAGCCCGCTCGCACGGCTCACCGGCGGACAGCTCGAGGAGCTCGGCGAGGAGTTCGACGCGCTCCACGACGAGGTCTTCGACGAGCTCGGGGACCGCGACCGGCGCTACATCACGAGCATGATCCAGATGCACCGCCAGCTCGTGGTGCTCAGCCGGGTCCTGCTGCTCGGCTCGCGCTTGACGCCCCTGTGGGCCGCTGGCACGGCGACGCTCACGCTGGCGAAGATCCTCGAGAACATGGAGATCGGCCACAACGTCATGCACGGCCAGTGGGACTGGATGAACGATCCCCAGATCAACTCCTCGACCTGGGACTGGGACTCGGCGTCGACCGCCGAGGCGTGGAAGCACTCCCACAACTACGTCCATCACACCTACACCAACATCCTCGGCAAGGACCGCGACCTCGGCTACGAGCTGATGCGGATCGACCCGCACCAGAAGTGGAACCCCCTCTATCTCTTCCAGCCCTTCTACAACCTGGTCCTGGCGGCGTTCTTCGAATGGGGCGTCGCGCTGCACGACCTCGACTTCGACGCCATCAAGAGCGGCCGAAAGTCCAAGGCGAAGATCGTCCGCGAACTCAAGGGGATGGTGCACAAGGCGCGCCTGCAGATCCAGAAGGACTACCTCGTCTTCCCGGTGCTCAGCGGCCTGGCCAACGTCGCCGTCGAGACGGTGCTGGCCTCCGGGCGGGTCGACGGCGCGCGGCCGGCCTTCGGCAGACGTGCGAAGGCCAAGCGCACCTTCAGGCGCATGCGGACGAAGGCCGACCCCCGGACGCCGTCCGGGGCCCCGCGGCAGATGGTGCGCGAGCTGATCGGCCGGCGCGCGTTCAGCGAGCCGTTCAAGAGCACGCTCAAGGCCGACTTCTCCGCCAACGTCATCCGCAACGTGTGGGCCTACGGGATCATCTTCTGCGGGCACTTCCCCGACCAGACCTACACGTTCACGCAGGAGGAGACCGAGGACGAGAGCCGCGGCGCCTACTACGTGCGCCAGCTCCTCGGCGCCGCGAACATCGAGGGCGGCCCGCTCTTTCATGTGATTTCCGGCAACCTCGGCTACCAGGTCGAGCACCACCTGTACCCGGACATGCCGAGCACGCGCTACGCGGAGATCGCCCCGCGCGTGAAGGACATCTGCAAGCGCTACGAGCTGCCCTACAACACCGGCCCGTTTCTGACCCAGCTGGCCATGACGCAGCGGACGATCCTGCGCCTCGCGCTCCCCGGCGGCAAGCCGCGCCCGAAGCCCGGCCCCTACCGCGGGGCGGACACCGAGCCGGCGATCCAGCGCGGCAACGCCCGCCGCGACGGCGCGACCGGCGAGAACGGATCGGGCCCCGAGCAGGACACCGACGGCGTCCGCGTCTCGATGCCCGACGCGGAGGAGTAGCCGCGCCCGGTCAGCCGGGGTCCTCGACCCAGCCGAGGGTCCGGCCGACCGCCTTCTTCCACTGCGCGTATCCGGCGTCGCGCTCGCCGGCCCCCATGTCGGGCTCCCAGCGCCTGTCCTGAGCCCAGCGCTCGCGCAGCTCGTCCTGGTCGGACCAGAAGCCGACGGCCAGGCCGGCCGCATAGGCGGCGCCGAGCGCTGTGGTCTCGGTCACCTGCGGCCGGATGACCGGCACGTCGAGCACGTCGGCCTGGAACTGCATCAGGAGCTCGTTGGCCGTCATGCCGCCGTCCACGCGCAGCTCGGTGAACCCGATGTCGGCCACGGCGTCGGCCGCGTCGACGACCTCCTTGGTCTGCCACGCGGCCGCCTCCAGCGCGGCGCGCGCGATATGGCCCTTGTTCGCGTAGGCGGTCAGGCCGAGGATCGCGCCGCGCGCGTCGTCGCGCCAGTGGGGCGCGAACAGGCCTGAGAAGGCCGGGACGAAGGAGACGCCGCCGTTGTCCGCGACGGTGTTGGCCAGCTCCTCGACGTCTTCGGCCGAGTCGATGATGCCGAGGCGGTCGCGCAGCCATCCGACCACCGCGCCGGTGACGGCGATCGAGCCCTCGAGCACATAGACGGCCGGCGCGTCGCCGAGCTTGTAGGCGACGCTGGTGAGCAGCGTGTCGGCGCGCACGATCTCCTCGCCCATGTTTATGAGCAGGAACGAGCCCGTGCCGTACGTGTTCTTCGCGTCGCCCGGGTCGAAGGCCGCCTGCCCGAACAGCGCGGCGTGCTGGTCGCCGAGGATCCCCGCGACCGGCAGCCCCGCCAGCGCCGTCCCCTTGACGTCGCCGTAGTGCTCGCAGGACGAGCGGATCTCGGGCAGCATCGAGCGCGGGATGCCCATCAGCTCGAGGTGGTCGTCGCGCCACTGGAGCGTGTCGAGGTCCATCAGCAGCGTGCGGCTCGCGTTGGTGACGTCGGTCGCGTGGACGCCGCCGTCGCTGCCGCCCGTGAGGTTCCACAGCACCCAGGTGTCCATCGTCCCGAAGGCGAGCCGTCCGGCGTCGGCCCTCTCGCGCGCGCCCTCGACGTTCTCGAGGATCCACATGACCTTCGGCCCGGCGAAGTAGGTCGACAGCGGCAGCCCGGTCGCAGCGCGCAGCCGGTCGAGGCCCCCGTCCTGGGCGAGCCGCCGGACGATCGCGTCCGTGCGCGTGTCCTGCCACACGATCGCGTTGCAGACCGGCTCGCCGGTCTCGCGGTCCCAGACCACGGTCGTCTCGCGCTGGTTGGTGATGCCGACCGCGGCGATGTCCCCCGCCTCGGCCTCAGAGCTCGCGAGCGCGCCGCCGATGCACTCGCGCGTGCGGCGCCAGATCTCCGTGGCGTCGTGCTCGACCCAGCCGGCCCTCGGCGTGATCTGCTCGTGCTCGCGCTGGTCGACGACCACCACGTCCGCGTCCTCGTCGAACAGGATGCAGCGCGTGCTCGTGGTGCCCTGGTCGATCGCCGCGACGTACTTTGCCACCCGCATCCCCCTCCGTTCTCGCTTTCGGGCGTGGG
>JBBQBV010000236.1:0-3271 GCA_038318085.1 Solirubrobacterales bacterium | reverse complement strand
GGTCGATGCCGATCGCGTAGTTGACGTTCTGCAGCGGCCGCCCGTCCGAGCCCGACGTGCGCGCGGCGGAGTCGACGCCGACGACGCGCGCGTCGAGGTCGACGAGCGGCCCGCCCGAGTTGCCGGGGTTCAGCGGGGTGTCCGTCTGCAGCACCGCGGGATAGACGGGTACGTCGGGGCCCGGGTCGCGGAACGCCGTGCGCACGCTGGAGACCACGCCGGTGGTCGAGCCGGGCTGGTCGCCCGCGGCGGCATCGGCGCCGAAGCCGAGCGCGACCACGCTCTCGCCCTGGCGCACGGAGCCGCCCGCGGCGAGCCGCGCCGTGCGCAGGCCCGCGGCGTCGCGCACGCGCAGGAGCGCGAGATCCTCGCACGGGGAGACGCCGACGACCACCGCCGCACGCGCGCGCCCGCCGGCGACCACGCGGAAGCTGTCGCCCTGGTTGACGACGTGCCCGTTGGTGGCGATCAGCCCGGCGCCGCCGTCGAGCACCCAGCCCGAGCCGCTGCCGGTGCGCGCCGCGCCGCGCCGCGTCTGCACCAGGACGGTCGACGGTGAGACCGTCGCCACGACGCGGGGCACCGGGTCCTCAGAGCCGCCGAAGACGCCCGTCACGAGCAGCGCGACGACGACGGCGACGGCCGCCAGCGCGACGCCGCCGGCGAGGTAGGCCGTGCGGTGGGCCCGCCGGCTGCCGGCGTCGACCATCCGCCGCACCATCGAGTGCGTCGCAAGCTGCGGCGCCATCTCCGTCGCGCCCGCGGGCGTGCGGTGGGTCGCCACGCGCGGCGCGGGGGTCGGCTGCCCCGCCACGCGCGGCTCGGGGGCCCGCTGTCCCGCCGGGGCCGTGCGCGTCACCGACAGCTCCACGTCGCCGATGCGCAGATCCTCGCCGCCCTCGAGCACGGCCTCGCTGACCCGGCCGCCGTCCACGAAGGTGCCGTTGGCCGACCCGAGGTCGCGCAGCCGCCAGCGCGCGTCGCCCAGCGGCGTCAGCTCGGCGTGTCGCCGCGACGCCCGGGCGTCGCGCACGACGAGGTCACTGCCGCGCTGGCGGCCGAGGACGAACGGCGCGTCCCCGGGCAGCTCGACGGCCGTTCCGGCGTCCGGACCCGTCCTGAGCTCCAGCCACATCAGCCGGCCACGGCGCCTGAGCCGAGCAGGCGGCGCAGCTTGACCTGCAGCTGCAGCGGCGAGAAGGGCGTGGCGAGCGTGTCGTCGGCGCCCACCGCCGCGAGCTGCTGACGGCCCGTCTCCCGCCCGGCCCCCAGCAGGACGATCTTCGTGTCCCGGGTGACCGCGTCGCTGCGCAGCGCCGAGGCGACCGACGCCGGCGGCGTCGAGGTCGACCCGGCGGCGACCAGCACCGCGTCGGGCCGGCGCTCGCGCGCGACGGCGATCACCTCGTCGGAGCCGTCGGCCACGATGATCTCGCAGCGCTGCCCGATCGCGACGCTCGCGGCGGCGCGCGCGCCGGCGTCCAGGCCGGCGAGCAGCACGATCGCGCGGCGCCCGCCCGGTCCCACGACGCCCGTGAGCGTGTAGGCCGAGGACCCGTCGCCGCCCGCGGGGATCGTGCCGGGATCGGTCGGCATCGAGCCGGGGTCGCCGCTGGGCGGGACGTGCCGCGTGCTCGACGACGGACGCCGGCCCGAGGAGGAGGACTCCGACAGCGGCCCGAAGGAGTCCGCGACCACGCGCGCGGCGAGGATCAGCTCTTCGCAGGTCGAAAAGCGGCGCTCGGGCACCTTGTCCAGCGCCTTCTCGATCACCGCGTCCAGGCCCGGCGGCAGCCCCTTGCGGCGCTCGGAGAGCTTGGGCGGCGGGTCGTGCAGGTGCGCGTAGAGCACGGCCATGTCGTTGTCGCGGGGAAACGGGACCTCGCCGGTGAGGCAGTGGAAGATCAGGCAGGCGAGCGCGTACACGTCGGCGCGGCCGTCGACCTCGCGGCCCTCGACCTGCTCCGGCGCGAGGTAGTGCGTCGTGCCGACGACCTCGCCGGCCCGGGTGAGGCCGCCCGTGGACGACGCCATGCGGTCCTTGGTCAGGCCGAAGTCGGTGAGGTAGGCGTGCCGGCCGTCGATGAGCACGTTGGCGGGCTTGACGTCGCGGTGGATCAGCCCGTGCTGGTGCGCGGCGTCCAGGGCCGCGGCGATCTGCCGCCCGATGTCGAGCACGCGGTAGGGCCCGAGGCGCCGCTCCTCGCGCAGGATGAGCGACAGATCCGGCCCCGGGACGTACTGCATGGCGATGTAGAGCAGGCCGTCGACCTCGCCCGCGTCGTAGACCGTCACCACGTTGGGATGGGTGAGCGTGGCGGCGATCCGCGCTTCGCGCAGGAAGCGCTCGCGGAAGTCCGTGTTCTCGGCCAGGTCCGGCGCGATGATCTTCAGGGCCGCCCGGCGGCGCAGCGTCTGGTGCTCGGCCAAAAAGACCACGCCCATGCCGCCGCGGCCGATACGCGACTCGATCCGGTATCCGGCGACGACGTCCCCGGAATGGGGATCTTGCGGCTGGTCCGGCATCATGTCCGATGATGGCAGACGCCGGAGACCGCGAGGCGCGGGCGGACAACCAGGCCGAGCGGTCCCTCGCGCTCAACGGCGCGTGGATCCTCGTGGCCGGGCCTGACGCGTCCACCGCGGCCCGCCTGCGGGCGCGCCTGGCCGCCTGCGGCGCCTCGGCGGTGGAGCTGGCCGTCGACGCCGAGGAGGCCGTCGCGCGCGCCGCCGCGGCGCAACCCGACGCGATCCTGGCCCTGCCCGGGTTCGGCGACGCGTTGCGGCAGCGCCTGGATCCCTTGGACACCGGCGCCGGGCCGCCGATCGTCGCGCTGGACGAGCTCCAAGGGCTGCCGGGGGGCGCGGCGGGGGACGAGATCCTGCTCGACCGCCTCGCCCTGCGCCTCGAGCGCCACCGGCTGCGGCTGCGCGTCCGCGATCTCGAGGCCCTGCTCGCCTCCGAAGCCGTCGCGGGCTACCGCGCGGCGGCCGGGTCCCAGGGCGAGGCCGTGCGCCGCCTGGCGCTGGCGGCGGAGTACCGCGACGACAACACCTGGGAGCACACGCAGCGCGTCGGCGCCATGGCAGCACGGCTGGGCAGGCGCGTCGGCCTCGAGGACGCCGACGTGGACCTGATCCGCGCCGCGGCGCCGCTGCACGACCTCGGCAAGATCGCCATCCCGGACTCGATCCTGCTCAAGCCCGACCGCCTGACCGAGGAGGAGTTCGAGGTCATCAAGACCCACGCGCCCCTGGGCTCGCGCATCCT
>JBBQBV010000235.1:0-3418 GCA_038318085.1 Solirubrobacterales bacterium | reverse complement strand
TGGCGACGAGCGCCTGCTGGGCCTGGAAGTCAGCCGAGCGGTACACCGCCTGGAACATCAGCTCCACCCCCGCCAGCTCGCAGACGTGCTCGAGGTCCATGCCCCAGGGCGCGCAGCCCACAGGGTTGCCGATGATGCGCTCCTCGGCGAGCTCGACCAGCTTGACCTCGTCATGGGATTCTGCCAGCCGGTGGCCCGCGGGCAGAAGGAGCAGGAACGGGTCGTCGAAGAGCGGCTCCAGCTCGATCTCTCCTTCACGGGCGACGAGCTTGCCGTCGTAGTCCATCGCCGCGGGCCAGCTGTCGAGTCCGAAGACGAGAGCGACGTCCAGCTCGCGGGCGCGCAGCCGGGCAACGCTCTCGTGCGGCTCGCCGTCGGTGAGCCGGAGATCGACGTCCGGATGCTCACTGTGGAACTTCGCGATCGCGGGTGCGCCGATGGCCGACGTCCCGGTCGGGAACGACCCGAACGCCAACCGTCCACCGGCCGCCTCGGCGATGGCGTTGATCTCTGCACGCGCGTCGAGCAGGTGATCGCGGACCGCCTCGGCATGGCGGACCAGTGCCATCCCGGCCGGGGTCAGGCGGACGCCGCGCGGATTGCGTTCGAAGAGCATGGCGCCGGCATCACGCTCGAGCATGGCCATCTGCTGGGACACCGCCGACGGCGTGAAAGAGAGGGCGGCGGCGGCGCGAGCGAAGCTGCCGGCCGTCGCGATGGCGAGCAGCATCTCGACGCGGCGCTCATCGAGCATGAAGGATTCCTTACCGTCCAATCGCGAATCGTAGGGTTTCTCGCATCACGCGAAGATGGTAAGCATCCTGACATGCCAAGGCCGGAGCGCAAGATCGTCAACCCTCCGCCGCGAGCTGCCGCGGCCGGCGAGCCGGCGCTGATCGGGCGCGTGCGCGGCGGCGACGAGGCCTTCGGCGCACTGCTGGACCGTCACGCGCCGTCGGTGCTGCGCTTGGCGCTCGCCCTCTCTCAGTCGCGGGCCGAGGCGGAGCAGGTGGCGCAGGAGACGTGGCTCGTCGTCATCTCCGATCTCGAGGGCTTCGGAACCGATTCGTCGCCGAGGGCGCGAATCTTTGGCATCCTTGCCGGCAAGGCCGGGTTCCGGGCCGTGCGAGAACGCCGCCCGGCCCCGTTCACCGCGCTGACCGCGACCGAGGGCGCCGACGTTCCCTGCGTCGACCCCGGGCGGTTTGTGCCCGCCGACGGCAGTCGCCGTGCGCGGCACTGGGCCACGCCGCCCCGGCGCTGGGAGCAGGCGGCCGAGCGCAGCCCGGAGTCGGCTCAGGCGACGCGGCTGATGCGCGACGCGGTCGACGCCCTCGATCCGATGCAGCGGCTGGTCATCACCATGCGCGACCTCGAACACTGGGACGCCGGTGAGGTGTGCGACGCCCTGGCCATTTCCGGGAGCCATCAACGCGCCCTCCTGCACCGCGCGCGAGCGACGGTCCGGGCGGCGCTCGAGCGCCACTTCGATGCGGATCCCGTGGACTTGATCGACTGAGTCCCATGTGGATCGTGGCACTCGGCGGTGCGGCAGTCGTCGCCGGCGCGTTGCGGGTGGGGTCGGTGCTCGCCGGGATCTGCGGTCTTGGGTCGATCGCACTCGCGCTGGTCGGCATGCCGGCGTCCGCCGCCCTGCTCGTTGGCATCGGCGCGGTGTTGAGTGTCCTGGGCGCCGTCTTCAACCGACTGCTTGACGACGGACGCGACGACGGCCGCCCGTGATTTGGCGTGGTGCCGTCACCGTCAGTCAGACACGACGACAACGACGAGTCCCTCGACGCCCTTCGCGAGCCGAGCGTCCCGGGTCACCAACGTGGCGTCCAGGCCCTCGGCGAGCGCCACGTAGAGCGCGTCGTAGGTCGTGCAGACGTCGCGCAGAGCCCACGCCCGGCGCAGTAGCCGCCCGTCGGGATGGCGACGGACACCGAGCTGGGCCAGCTCCTCACGACCCCGCTCGGCGGTCTTGAGGTCGACCTTGGAGCCGCGCAGCAGGCCGCGCAGCGTCTGCGTCACCTCGACGTCGATGAGTCCCGGAGCGTGGACGTCATCGAGCATCGCGCTGCGCTCGGCGATGGAAGCCTCGCCGAGCAGGTACGCAACCACGCTGGAGGCGTCGACGACCCACCTCACGCCCGGCGGCCCGCATCGCGCGCCGCGAGGACGTCCGCCGTGCTGATGCCGGCGCCGCCGCGCGACCGGATGCGCTCGTCGAGCTCCTCTGGCGTCGGCGTACGCGCGACGCGCATGACCTCGTTGAGGACGTAGCCGCTCAGGGAGATCCCCTGAGCTGCGGCGCGAGCCTTCAGGGTTCGATGCACGTCCTCGGGAACGTCGCGAATCTGGATCAGGCCCATGCACGTACGATGGACTCATCGTAACTGCATGTCAAGCCGAGGCGGCTCGCCTGCGACCGCTGAGCAGAGCGCGAGAGTGCCCAGCCAGGCGGCCGGGCATACCAACATGTGGACCGTCGCACGTCCGCGACGTATGATGGGGACAGCCAAGGGGGAGGAAGACGTTTCATGGGTGAATCAGGATTCGGCATCGCACAGCTGGGAGCGGCCGCCGTCGGCGTGGTCTATCTGGCGGCCGGGGTGATCGGCTTCTTCATCACAGGCTTCGGCTCGTTCGTGGGGAACGCCACCGACAGCCTCCTGAGCTTCGACATCAACCCGTTCCACAATCTGTTCCACCTGCTCGTCGGCGTCTACCTGCTGATCGTGACGGGCCTGAACCGGACGGCGGCCGAGGGCGCGCTCATCGGTGGCGGGCTCGTGTACCTGGTTGCCGCGTTCCTGGGGTTCGACAATCACCTGCAGATCCTCTCGATCAACAGCGCGACCGCATCGGACAACTTCCTGCACATCGTCTCAGGAGGCTCCGCGCTGTTGATCGGCATCATCTCGGTGTCATTGAACCGCACGAAACGTTCCCGCAACGCGGTCCAGCAGTCCTGAGTCCCGCTTCAGCGCGCGCGTCCCCGGTACCTGGAAGACGAGGGAGATCAGGCGTCCGCGCCTGAACAGGAAGTAGTGCACGTGCGCGCCGCGGCGCCCTCCGGGGCCCGCGGGGAACGTGTAGACGTAGCGGTAGCCCGGCAGACCGTCGAGCGTGATCGCCTGCGGATCTGAGAGCAGCTTCGCGCGGGAGTCGGCGCCGACGAGCGAGTCGGTGAGGTCGCGAGCGATCCCGAGCGTCTGGGTGGTCACCGTCAGGCCGACCGGCGAGTCGCGGATGAGCAGCGACACCTTGGTTCCGTCGGCGACCACCAGTCGCACGTCCTTGTCGGAGGGATCGGCGGGCACGCGCGTCCAGGTGCGCGGGTAGGAGATCGAGAAGCCGTCCTTGCGGTCATCGAAGGCGACCAGCCCCTTCGGGACCGGCGTCGCCGCCCCGG
>JBBQBV010000234.1:0-3462 GCA_038318085.1 Solirubrobacterales bacterium | reverse complement strand
GCTCGTGGATGTGCACGCGCATCCGCTGGCCCGGCTCGAGCACGATCTGGTTGATGCCGAAGCTCGTGACGCCGAGCGCGGCGCGCAGGCGCTGGAAGCGCTGCTGCGCCGCGTCCGCGTCGAGCCTGACGAAGGCGACGTCCTCGCTCACGCCGTCGCCACCCGGTCGCGGCCGGCCGCCTTGGCGGCGTACAGCGCGCGGTCGGCGCGCTCGATGAGCATCTCGACGTCCTCGCCGCCCCACCCCGCGGAGCCGAGGCTGACGCTCACCGCCAGCGGGCCGGTCGCGGTCAGCACCGGCGTACCGGCGACGGCGTCGCGGATCGAGCGGGCGAGCACCTCCGCGCCGGCGGCGCTCGTGTCCGGCAGAATCATGAGGATCTCGTCGCCGCCCGGTCGCCCGGCCACGTCGGCGCGTCGCAGGCGGCCCTCGAGCCGCCCGGCGACCTCGCGCAGGACCTCGTCGCCGACGCGGTGGCCGTGCTCGTCGTTGACCGCCTTGAAGTGGTCCACGTCGAGCATCAGGACGGCGAGCGCACGGTGGTGGCGCTCGGCGCCGGCCAGGAGCATCTCGAGGTCGTGCAGGATCGCTCGCCGGTTGCGCAGGCCCGTGAGCTCGTCGAAGAACACGAGCTCCTCGAAGTGGTTGTTCTGCGCGGTGAGCTCCTCGACGAGCGCCTTGGTGCGGGCCGCGGCGGTAGCCCGCGCGATCACGTCGGCGGGGTCCAGTGGCGTGCGCAGCACGTCCTCGGCGCCGCGCTTCATGGCCGACAGGACGGCGTCGACGGCGAGTCCGTCACCGACGATCACGACCGCGACGCGAAACAGCTCGCTGTCGCGCTTGAGGCGGTCCAGCAGGCCGATCGCGCCGCCCGGGAAGGCGTCGTCCACGAGCAGGACGTCGGCCTCGCTGCGGCGGCACAAGACGACGGCCTCGTCGGCGTCGTGGGCGTGGAAGACCTGCCATCCGGCATCGGCGAGCACGGAGGACAGCGTGCGTCGGGTTGCGTCTCGGGGGATGGCAGTGGTGGCGATCATCCAGTAACGGCTCGGTACCCTCCGTGGACAGCACCAGCAGGAGGTTCCTACCCACCATGCCTTTCTTCTCACGCCACAAGTCCACCCTGCCCGCGCCCGGCGAGGCGCTGCCCGGACGCGACATCCCCGTCCGCGTCCCCGACACGCACTTTGTCAACGGCCATCGGCTCAAGCCGCCGTTCCCGGCCCACCTCGAGCAGGCCATCTTCGGCCTGGGCTGCTTCTGGGGCGCCGAGCGCCTGTTCTGGGAGCTGCCCGGCGTCTACACGACCGCGGTGGGCTACGCCGGCGGGTCCACGCCCAACCCGTCCTACGAGGAGGTGTGCTCGGGCCGCACCGGCCATACCGAGGCCGTCCTCGTCGTCTTCGACCCGGCCGTCATCAGCTACGACCAGATCCTCAAGGCGTTCTGGGAGGGCCACGACCCGACCCAGGGCATGCGCCAGGGCAACGACGCCGGCACCCAGTACCGCTCGGCGATCTACACGGTCTCCGACGAGCAGGCGAAGGCCGCCGCGTCCGCCGAGGCCTACGGCAACGCCCTCCTTGACGCGGGCCGCGGCGAGATCACCACGGAGATCGCCCCCGCGGGGGAGTTCTTCTACGCCGAGGACTACCACCAGCAGTACCTGGCCAAGAACCCGGGCGGCTACTGCGGGCTCGGCGGCACCGGCGTCGCCTGCCCGATCGGGCTCGGCGTCTCGGCGTCCGACTAGCCGCGGCGGCGCAGCCGCTCCTCAAGGGTCCCGCGGCCGCGATGTCACAGCGATAGGCGTTCGTGCAACTTGTGGGCGATGAGCGCGATGGGATCGAGGTCGAGGCGCAGGGGCACGCCGCCGCCGGGGATCGACATCGAGCAGCTGTACGCCCGCCACCATGAGTAGCTGCTGCTGTTCTTGGCGCGGCGCACCGCGGACCCGGAGGTCGCCCTGGACCTGTGGGCTGAGACCTTCGCTCAGGCCTGCACGGGTCGCGGGTCGTTTCGTGGCACGACGCCCGCCGAGGCTGCCGCCTGGTTGAACGGGATCGCCCGGCGCCAGCTCGCCCAGTACTACCGGCGTGGACGTATCGAGCAGCGCGCGCTGCGTCAGCTGCAACTCGAGCGACCGCCGGCGACGCCCGAGGCGCTCGCCGACCTCGAACGCCGGGCCGGCCTGCACGACCTGCGCCGTGAACTGGGTCCAGCCCTTGCCCAGCTGTCTCCGTCGGTCAGCAGCGCGGTGCGGCTGCGCGTGATCGACGAGCCGGCCTACCCGGATCTGGCGGCGCGCCTCGGCATCTCCGAACCGGCGGCACGCGCCCGCGTGTCTCGCGGCCTGGCGGCGCTCGCCGATCTCCTCGATCTTCCGACCACAGCCAAGGTGATGACCTCATGACGACTGGCCCTGACGAGCCCGGCAAGAACCTCGACGCCTACCTCGAGGAGTTCGGAGACCGCCTTCGCGCGGCCACCGCTGCCCCGGTCGCTGACGCACCCCAGCGGGTGCTCCGCCGTCGCGGGCTGACCGTGACTGCCGCAGGCGCGCTGCTCGCCGGCGTCATGGTGGTGGCCGGCGTCCTGCTGGGATCCGGTCCGGCCGGCGACCGTCTGGATATCGTCAGCGCGGCGCGCGCGGCGCTCGCCCCGCCCGGAGAGATCGTTCACATGCTGATCACGACGTTCTTTCGCGACTCGAGGGGCACCAGGTCGACCAGCACCGAGCAGTGGTCGGCCGCCGATCCGCCGCGCTGGCGCCTGATTGAAGTCATTCCCCCGGCCGGCTCGCCCAACAGCACCGTGGGCGTCTTCGATGCCCACGGGCCGATCGTAGGCCGGGAGGAGGTCTCCTACAACGACGACACCGCCAAGTTGCTGACGATCGCAACCACCCCCCAGACGAAGGTGACCGTCCACACGGCCACCGAGCTTCGGGAGCGCGAGCGCCGGGCGCGCCAGGGATGCGTCCTGTTTACCAACGGGCACGGCGAGCGCTGCCCGCTGAGCATGCCGAGACATGCGCGGATCGCCCGCGGCGATCGGTAGACGACCGAGGTGCGCAATGGGCAGCGCTCCAGCACGACGGTCGAATGAGCTGGCCGCCGATCCCATCCTGGGCTTCCATCCGTGTGCGAGTATTGCCGTGTGGGGTTCCTCCGGCGCGACAAGACCGATCGTCCGGCCCCCATGCCGGCGGCCGGCCAGAACGATCAGGTCCAGTTGTCCGGCCACGAGCTCGAGGCTGCGATCGAAGAGGTCGAGCAGATCGTCGTCGAGGGCATGAGCGAGGCGCCGATCGCCCGCGACACGCTGGAGCTGCTGCAGGTCGGCTTGCCCTATATCACGCAGCGCGAGTGCTCCAAGGCGTCCGTGGTGGCTGGTCAGACCGCCGCGCGCCTCGGCTACCTCTCGCGAGCGGCCGAGTCTGCGATGTTCGAGGGCGATCT
>JBBQBV010000233.1:0-3658 GCA_038318085.1 Solirubrobacterales bacterium | reverse complement strand
TTTTTCTCTGTGACTTTGCTTTCGGACAGGGATGTCTACGAAGCGCCGAGCATCCGGGACTTCGGGGCGCTGCATCAGTTGACCGCGACCGCCTTCGGCGGCGCGCTGCATTTCTCTGAGGCGCCGATCGGCTCGATGCCGGGCGGCGGCGGTGGCGGCGGCGGCGAGCCCGGACCACCGGGACCACCCGGACCACCCGGACCACCCGGACCGCCCGGCGGGACCGGTGCTCCCGGTGCGCCGGGGGCACCCGGCGCATCCGGTGCGCCCGGCGTGATCGCGCCGAGCAACGGGGTCTTGGCCGAATCCCAGTCGGGGGGCTCGATCCCTGACACGCCGAGCTCCGGCGGGTCCGGCCATGTTCCGGTCGGGGACGTTCTGGGCTCGAACGGCTCCGGTGGCGGTGGGTCGGCGCCCGCCTCATCCGGCGGGGGTGTGGCGCCCGCCTCATCCGGCGGGGGTGTGGCGCCCTCTGGATCCGGGAGCACAGGCGGCAAGCTCGCGTTCACCGGCCTTGCCGTGGGTCCGCTCGCCGCGGCCGGCGCGGGGCTGACCAGCGCTGGCGTCGCGTTGCGGCGCTTCCTGCGAAGGCGCTGACCCTCTCAGCCGATGATCGCCGCAAGATGCCCGCTGGGCCCGGGACCAACGAGGCTGTCCTCGAGCTCCGCGACCTGAGCAAGTCCTGGCCGGGAAGCTCGGTGCCGGTGTTCGAGGATGTACGCCTGATCCTGCCTGGAGGCACGCACGTCCTCATCGAGGGCTCAAACGGCGCGGGCAAGACCACGCTGCTGCGCGTGATCGCCGGACTGCTCAGCCCGGACACGGGAGAGGTGCGCGTGTGCGGCACGACGGCCGCGGCCGGCCGGGTGCCCTTCCACCGCGAGCTCGGGCTGGCCTCCGCCGGCAACAGCGGGCTCTACGCACGCCTCAGTGCGCGCCACCACCTGACCTTCGCTGCCCGCGTCGGCCTCGTGGCGCGGCGCCGACAGGCACCGCTCGTGGAGGGCGCCGTCGAGCGCTTCGCCTTATCGGAGTTCGCGACCAGGCGCGTCGATCGCCTGTCCATGGGTCAGCGCCAGCGGCTGCGGCTCGCCATGGCGTTCCTGCACGAGCCGGCGCTCGTCCTGCTCGACGAGCCGCTGACAAGCCTCGACTCGGCCGGCCGGGACATCCTCGCCAAGGCCATCGGCGATCACCTACAAGCCGGCCGCAGCGTCGTGTGGTGCGGCCCGTCCGGGGAGACCCCCGCGGTCAGCCCAGATCTGCACCTGGCGCTCGCGGATGGGGCGCTGAGAGCCGCTTGACCTCCCGCTTCGGGCTCCTGGACGGCGTACTGGCCATCGTGCGCCGCGATGCCGCCATCTACTTCAGCTACCGCTTCCGCGCACTGTCGCAGGCGCTCATCGCGCTGTTCAGCCTGACGCTGTTCTACTACGTGTCCCGGCTCGTCGGCGTGCGGCGCTTTCCGGACCCGGAGGACTACTTCGCCTTCGTGGTCGTCGGTCTGGTCATCCTGCAGGCGCTCACCGCCACGCTGGCCCTGGTGCCCAACAACCTGCGCACCGAGCTGGTGGCCGGCACCTTCGAGCGCCTCGTCGTCTCACCGCTCGGCCCCGCGGCCGCGGTGGCCGCCATGACGATCTTCCCGGTCGTCGCCGCGTTCGCAACCGGCGCCGTGACGCTCTTGCTCGCCACGACGCTGTTCGGCCTGTCGCTCGCGGGGGCCTCGGCGCTGCTGGCGATCCCCGTCGCCGTGCTGGCCATCCTGGCCTTCCTGCCGTTCGCGCTGCTGGTGGCGGCCCTCGTGCTGCTCTCCAAGCAGGCGGGGAACATCGGCAACCTCGTCGTGGTGGGCCTGTCGCTCGCAGGCGGCGTCTACTTCCCGCCGGACCTTATGCCGGGCTGGATCCGCTGGGTGACGGAGGTGCAGCCCTTCACGCCGGCGCTCGAGCTGCTGCGTCACCTGTTGATCGGGGCCGCCACCACGGACCCCCCGGGTCTCGAGCTCCTGCGCCTGGCGGCCTTCGCCGTCCTGATGACCCCTCCCGCCTACTGGGTGCTCACGGCCGCCGTGGCGCTGTGCCGCCGGCGGGGGACGTTGATCGAGTACTGATGGGCGACAGCCACGCGGTCTACGGGCTGCGGGTGTCCGGGCTCGACGTCGCAGGGCTGGGTCACCGGGCCCCCGAGAGCTGGCCGCACTGGACGATCGGTCAGGTCGTGGGACCGGCCGATGACGCCCCCGGGATGTCGATCTGGGAGGCGCAGGCGCGCATCGGCATCCCGGGGACCGGCGAGCTCCGGCTCGACCGCTCGCGGCAGCGCATCACCCTCCGCACACAGACGCGCTGGTCCGGCGAGGCCCTGCTGCACCCTGGGCTCAGCCCGGCTGCCGCGGTCATCGCGCACTGGATGGGCCGGTCGTCGATGCACGCCTCCGCCGTCGTGCTCGACGGGCGAGCCTGGGGGATCGTGGCGGAGCGCGGAGGGGGCAAGAGCACCACGGCGGCCCTTCTGGCTGCCCGCGGCTGCCCGCTGCTCACCGATGACCTGCTGGTCGTCGAGCAACAGACCTGCTTCGCGGGCCCAGGCGCCGTCGACCTGCGCGCGGATGCAGCCGAGCGACTCGGCGGCCGCGCCCTCGGCAGGCTCGGCAGCCGCCAGCGGTGGCGCAAGCCCCTGCCGATCGGTGGGTTCGAGGTGCCTCTGGCCGGCTGGATCGAGCTCCGGTGGTCGGACGTCCTGACGGAGGTCACGCGGGTCGAGGTCGCCGACCGGCTGCTGGTCCTGAGCCGGCACGCCGGGCTCCCGGTGGCCGGCGAGCACTTGCTGGCTCTCGCGGACCGGCCGATGCTGCGGTTGGGCCGGCCGCAGTCAGCGGCCGTGTGGTCGGCGGGCGTGGACCGGTTGCTCGAAGCGATGAGCGGGAGCAGGAGCGCGCCGTGATGCGGCGCCCGACGGATGTCCGCCCACGAGTCGCCGGCCTTCAGCCCTCCTCGTGGCAAGACCGTAGCGCTGCCAAGCGAGCGAGCTACTACTCTGCGCTTCTGGGGTCGCTGGCGAACATCGCACTCCGCCACGGAGGCACCTCTTCCCGTCCGCGCCGGTACACGCGGTATCCCTGCCAGGAGAACCCGATGAGAATGCTTCGAGCCCCGGGCACAGTGGCGCGGTCCGCCACCTGCGCCACCGCACTCTGCCTCCTCTGCGCAGCCCCGGCCACCGGGCAGGAGGTGATCCGATCGCCGAGGTCGGTGTGGTCGCAGGTCGTGCCATCGAGCGCGCCGCTCGATCCTCAGTCGACACGCTTCGTCACCGCCCTTCGGTCGATCGTGGCGGCCGACGAGGCCGCCAACCGTGGACCGTGGATCGACACGAAGAAGTGTGCCTCGGCTGTATACGTGGTTGGCAGCGCGACTCCGATCAGGCACGTGACCCTGCTCGGCAGCACTCTGCCTGCCCGTCGGTCCCTTCAGGCCGCGTTCTCAGCCGTACCGATCCCGACTGGTTCCACGCCTACGGTCAACTGTCGCGATCACACGCTCGTGATCCAACAGCCATCGACGGGAAAGATGTGGGAGTTCTGGCACATGGCCCAGAACACGGCCGGTAACTGGCACGCTGATTGGGGCGGCGCGACAGACGACCTGACCACGAA
>JBBQBV010000232.1:0-3670 GCA_038318085.1 Solirubrobacterales bacterium | reverse complement strand
CGCGCTGCTCGACGAGGCGCTCGACGAGGTCATGCCCTACGTGGCGGCGCGCGAGGGCGACATGCGCCATCGCGTCGGCTTCATCTTCCTCACCTCGCCCGGGGGCACGACCCCGGCCCACACCGACCCGGAGCACAACTTTCTGCTGCAGGTCCGCGGATTCAAGGAGATGACGATCGGACTGTGGCCCAGCAAGGCCGACGAGCAGAGCGAGCTCGAGAGCCAGGTCGCCCCCGGCGGCCACCGCAACGTGCCGGCGATGCCCGCGGGCGCCGAGACGTTCAGGATGGATCCGGGCGACGGCGTCTACGTGCCGATCCACGCGCCGCACATGGTCAAGAACGGCGGCGAGGTCTCGATCTCGCTGTCGATCACCTGGCAGACGCCGGTGAGCGAGCGCGAGCTGCTCGCGACGTCGCTCAACGCCCGGCTGCGCAGGCTCAAGCTCTCGCCCAAGCCCCCGGGCGACAACCCGCTGGGCGACAAGGCCAAGGCGGCGGCCATGCGCGCGATCCACAAGGCGCGCCGCTCGGATTTCAACTAGCCGGCCGGACCCCAGCCGGGTCACGCGTTGCGGCGTGAGCCCCAAGGCCGGTCACGAAAAGCCATCCAGAGCATCAAGCCACAGAGACCGATCATCACGAACACGTCGCCGGAGGCTCGCACCTTCGCGCTCGTGACGGCCCGCACGAGCAGCGTGAGAGTCAATGTGACTCCGACGGCCCAATGGTACTGCTCAGGCTCGCGCAGAAAGAACCGCCGCTGGACGTAGACCAAGCCCCGATAGAGCCCCACAGCGGGCCCGGCCAGCACCGCAAGTATGAGATAACCCGATGCGTTGTGCGGCAGCAGTGCTTCGGCGGCCTGCGCGATCAGGAGCAGGAGCAGCACCGCTCCGACCATCACTGCGCCGATCTTCCAGAAACCCGGTCTCATCGCACGGGTGGCCCTTCTCGACCGAGGACGCTCTGCACGGCAGTCTATCTCCCGAACGGACCGATGTGCTCGCGATTTGACCAGCCGCAGCCAGCCTGCCCCGCTCAGCGCAGGAAGGGCGGGATGTCGATGTCGTCGTCGGTGATCTCGAGCGAGGTGCGCTCGCGATCGCCGATGCGCGGCCCGCGGTCCGGCGGGCCCTGCCGGCGCGGGGAGCCCCCGCGACCGCCGCCGCGGTCCTCGCCGCGCGGCGTGGTGGAGGAGCGCCAGCCGCCGACGCTCCCGCCGGCGCTGCCGCGCCCCATCTCGAAGCCGGTCGCGATCAGCGTGACTCGAATCTCGTCCTGCATGTTCTCGTCGATGACCGAGCCGAAGATGATGTTGGCGTTGGCGTCGGCCGCCGAGTGGATGATCTCCGCCGCCTCGTTGACCTCGAACAGGCCGAGATCGCGCGGGCCCGTGATGTTGAGCAGGATCCCCGTGGCGCCCTCGACGGACTCCTCGAGCAGCGGAGAGGAGATCGCCATCTTCGCGGCCTCCGCGGCACGCGACTCGCCGGACGCCGTGCCGATGCCCATCAGGGCCCCGCCGGCGTCCTGCATGATCGTGCGCACGTCGGCGAAGTCGAGGTTGATCAGGCCGGGGATCGTGATCAGGTCGGTGATGCCCTGCACGCCCTGGCGCAGCACGTCGTCGGCCATGCGGAAGGCGTCGAGCATGCTGGTGCGGCGCTCGACGATCGACAGCAGCCGCTCGTTGGGGATCGTGATCAGGGTGTCGACCTGCTCGCGCAGGCGGTCGACGCCCTCGCTCGCCTGCCGCGAGCGCTGGGAGCCCTCGAACTCGAACGGGCGCGTGACGACGCCGACGGTCAGCGCGCCGATCTCGTGCTTGGCGATCTCGGCGATCACGGGCGCGGCGCCGGTGCCGGTGCCACCCCCCTCGCCCGCGGTGACGAACACCATGTCGGCGCCCTTGAGCGCCTCCTTGATGTCGTCGCGCGACTCCTGCGCGGCGCCCTGTCCGATCTGCGGGTTGGCCCCTGCGCCGAGGCCCTTGGTGAGGTTGTGCCCGACGTTGAGCTTGATGTCGGCGTCGGTCATCTGCAGCGCCTGGGCGTCGGTGTTGGCAGCGATGAACTCGACGCCGGAGAGGCCGGCGTCGATCATCCGATTGACGGCGTTCGTCCCCCCGCCGCCGACGCCGACGACCTTGATGACTGCGAGATAGCTCCCTGTTGCTTCCATGAGTTCTGTCCGGACCTCGAGTTATAGTTGAGCGTTTTGCTCCGCAGTGCAAGGGCTCGGAACCCTGCACGTTAGGGACATTTCGTCCGGAATGCCACGATCAGCCCAACGCGGCAAGCGTCGTTGCAAGCCGAATGTCTCGACTATGGGTTGAGAGAAG
This sequence comes from Solirubrobacterales bacterium, assembly GCA_038318085.1. Lineage (GTDB taxonomy): Bacteria > Actinomycetota > Thermoleophilia > Solirubrobacterales > Solirubrobacteraceae > DATLGB01. Next base: position 1,327 of record JBBQBV010000232.1, on the reverse strand, counting down.
GCGCACTCTCAACTTGCGGCTGAGGGTCAAGGACCTGCCCCTCGGGACTCGGAGCGAGCGGGTCGGCGGACTCGACCGGCCGGGTCCCGAGGCCGCCGGCGGCGACCCGCTCCGGCACCCGCACGTCGAGGTAGACGGCGCCCGCGGCCGACGGCTCGGCGAGCACGCGCGCGGTCGCCATCCACTTCGCCACGGCGCGGCTGGGCCCGCCGAAGAAGAGGGTCGGCCCCGAGCGCGTCTCGAGCGTCAGGCCCTTGGGTCCCGTCCAGATCCTGCTCACCTTGCGCCGCAGCGACTGGGGCGCGGCGGCCAGCACGCTGACCGCCGCGAGCGCGGCGGGATCGGTCAGGACGCCGCCCGGGGCGAGCCGGGTGGCATGCAGGACGGGCAGGCTGCGGCCGGGCTTGACGCCGCGCATCAGCCTGCCGCCCGCGCCGATCGGGACGACGTCCCCGGCGAGGTCGACCTCGGCGATCGGCTCGCGCTCGGTGACCTCGATCCTCAGGCCGTGCGGGAAGTCGGTCTGCAGCCGCAGGCCGGCCACCGAGGGGAATCCCTTGACGGCGGCGTCGAGGTCGCCGCGGCGCACGTGCAGGGTCGTCATGTCCCGGGCGGCGGCGATCAGCGCGGAGCGGACCGCCGGGCCCTCGCTGGAGGACACGCCGATCACCGTGACGCGACGGACCTGCACGAAGGACGAGTCGCGCAGCGCCAGCCAGCCGCCCCCGAGCGCCAGCGCGACGACGGTGGCCGCGATCACCAACCGCAGCGAGACGCGCGGGAGGCGGAAGCCGGGCAGGGCGGCAGTGAGGACAACGCGCTCCACTGCCGCCAGGGTTCGACGCCCGCCGGGCTACCCCTGCACGAGCCGGCGGCCGACCGTGTCGACGTCGCCCGCCCCGAGGGTGAGGCAGAGATCGCCCGCGCGCAGCAGGCCGCGCGCGTAGCGCTCGGCGTCCTCGAGCGATGGCATCCATGCCACGGTCGCGCCGGCTTCCGCTGCCGCCTCGGCCACGAGCAGGCCGGTCACGCCCGGGAAGTCCTCGGGCTGCTCGCGCGCGGCGTAGATCCCCGTGACCACGACGGCGTCGGCACCGGCCAGCGCGGTGCCGAAGGCGCGGGCCTCCGCCCGGGTGCGCGAGAACAGGTGCGGCTGGAAGACCGCGACCACGCGGCCGGCCGGCTCCATCGTCCGGGCGGCGGCGATCATGGCCGCCACCTCGGTCGGGTGGTGGGCGTAGTCGTCGACCACCGCGGCGCCCGCGGCCGTCGTGCCGAGGCGCTCGGAGCGCCGGCCCGCGCCCGTGAAGCCGGCCAGGGACGCGGC
>JBBQBV010000231.1:0-3693 GCA_038318085.1 Solirubrobacterales bacterium | reverse complement strand
CGCGTCACGATCCCCGCGGTGGTTCCCGGGCTGCACCTCGGCTCGCTGACCGCCCACGCGAGCTTCGCGAGGCAGCGATGAGCCGGCGGCGCCGCAGTGCCGGGCAGGCGACCGTCGAGCTCGTCGCCCTGATGCCCTTCGTCGTCCTCGCGGTCGCCGCCGCCGTACAGGTGCTGGCCGCCGGGACCGCCGACGAGCGGGCCTCCGCCGCGGCGGAGGCCGGCGCCGTCGCCCTGCTGCAGAACCGCGACCCGAAGGCGGCGGTGCAGGATGCGCTGGGCGAGGCGAAGGACCGGGCGACCTTCACCATCAGCGGCCATCGGGTACACGTGACCGTGCGGCCGCGGGCGTTCACCCGCGGGCTCGCGGAGCTGCTGGCCGCGACCTCGGCCGCGGACGCCGGCGAGCAGGCGGCGAGTGCCGCCCGGACGGTCGTGCGCGGCGGCGACGGCGACTCCGCGCGGCCGCAGGACAAGCCGTGAACGCGCTGCTCGCCCGCGCGGGGTCGCTCTTCCTGGCGCCCGCGAAGCCGGGCACGGCGTCCGCCGCGGAGGCTGCCCCGCTCGCCGATCTCGTCGTCCTGCTCGCGGCGCCCAGGGACCTCGCCGCGGTCGCCGGCGCCGTCGCCGCCGGCCTGCGCAGGCCGTGCGGGGCGCGGACGGCCATCGTGTGTCGCCCCGGAGAGCCGTGGCCCGCGCGCCCGGCCCGCATGGCCGCGACCGCGCTGGCGCGGCGGCTTGCGGCACGGGACATCGCGGCGACCGCCGCGGGGTCGCTGTGCCGCGTCGCGCTGTCGGAGGACCCGGAGGCGGGCGTGCGGGAGGCCTGGCGCCTCACCGCGGCCGCCGCCGGGACACCGGTCGTCGTGGCGCTCGCGGGCCGTGACGCGGCCTTTGACGGGCTGCTCGCGGAGGCCGACCGGCTGCTGCTCACGACTGTTGGCGACGACGACCCGGACTGCACGGCGCTGGCGCTCGCGTCCCTGGCGGCGCTGGGCCCGCCCGCGGCGCTCGTCGCGGCGCCGACCGGGCCCGTCGCCCGGAGGGCGGCGGCGCTCGGCCTGCTCAGCCTGCGGCCGGCCGCGCAGAGCATCGAGGTGCCGGCATGAGTCAGCGCGAGCGCGGCCAGTCCACGGTGCTGATCGTGGCGGCGCTCTTCGGCCTCCTGCTCGGCGCGCTTGTGCTGGGGGCCGTCGCGCGCGGCATCGGCGTCCGCTCGGCCGCCCAGCGCGCGGCGGACGTGGCGTCGCTCGCCGGCGCCCGCGCGCTGCTCGACGCCTATCCGCGCCTGTTCGAGCCGGCGGTCGTCGACGGCCGCCCGAACCCGGCGCATCTCGAGAAGACCGCGTACCTGGACCTCGGCCGGCAGGCGGCCGTCAAGGCGGTCGCGGCCAACGGCGCAGGCGCGGCGGACGTGACCATCCCGGACGCCTCGTCGCTTGCGCCGATCCGCATCCGCGTCGCGGTCCGGCGCATTGTGGAGATCCGTCGCGGCAGGGCGAAGGCCGCCACCGAGGTGGCCGCGAGCGCCGAGGCCGAGCTGGCGCCAGAGACGCTGACGGTCGGCGTGGGCGCGGCGGGAGGCGAGTACGGCGGGCCGTTCGCGACGCGCCAGGGGCAGCGCATGCGCCCGGACGTCGCCGAGGCGTTTGACCGCATGGCGGCCGCGGCGCGCGGCGCCGGGCTGCAGCTGACGATCACCAGCGCCTTTCGCTCCGATGCCGAGCAGGCGGTTCTCTGGGCCCGGCACCCCGACCCGAAGTGGGTCGCGCCCCCGGGCACCTCCCTGCACCGCTACGGCACCGAGCTCGACCTCGGTCCACCGACGGCCTATGCCTGGCTGAAGGTCCACGCCGGCGAGTTTCATTTCCTGCAGCGCTACGCCTGGGAGGCCTGGCACTACGGCTACACGCTCAACGCGCGTTCGTCGGGCTCGGTGAAGGTGGGGTCCGATGGCGCTCTGGCCGACCACGCCAACGGCCACCCCGGCGTCCCGGGCTTCGTGCCGGAGCGCTACGCGTCGGCGATCGCGTCGGCCGCTCAGCACTGGAACGTCTCAGCGAATCTGCTCGCCTCGCAGATCTACGCCGAGAGCCACTTCAACCCGTTCGCCGTCAGCCGGGTGGGCGCGCAGGGCATCGCGCAGTTCATGCCGGGGACGGCGGCGGCCTACGGCCTGGGCAACCCGTACGACGCGCGCGCGGCGATCGACGCTCAGGCCCATCTCATGCGCGACCTGCTGCGCCAGTTCGCCTCCGTGCCGCTCGCGCTCGCCGCCTACAACGCGGGGCCGGCGCCGGTCGCGGCGTGCGGCTGCGTCCCGCCCTACCCGGACACCCAGGCCTACGTCGCCCAGATCCTCGGCCTCATGGGCGGGGCGGGCGAGGCCACGGGCGGCGGCCTCGCTGTCCGGCTGGTCAGGTGAGGCGGCTGGTGCGCGCGGTCTCGGACATCATCCGCGACCGTGCCGCCAGGAGCGTCTGTTGAGGGGCCCTTCGTCCCACGGATCGTGGCATACTTGTGGCATGGCTCGCACACGCCTGAGCACGACTGTGGACGCGGACCTTCTTGCGGACGCCCGGCGCGTACGAGCGGCAGGTACCGACGCCGCGCTCATTGACGAGGCTCTCCGCGCGCTGCTCATTCATCACCGCGCTGCCGAGGTGGACGCGAGCTACGCCGTCTACGAGGAGCACCCGCTCGATGAGCCGGACGGGTGGGGCGACCTGGCATCGTTTCGACGAGCCGCCGCCGCATCATGAGCGCTCTGCCTGCGAGGGGAGAGCTGTGGTGGTGCGAGCTGGCCGACGTGGGCCGGCGCCCCGTCGTCGTCCTGTCCCGTGACGCGGCGATCCGGCGGCTGCGACGTGCGCTCGTCGCACCGTGCACGACGACTATTCGTGCGCTCCGCAGCGAGGTCATCCTGGAGCCCGGCGACGACCCGATCACCCAGCGTTCGGCGGTCAACCTGGACTCGGTCGAGAGCGTCTCGCTTGCCGTGCTCGTCAGGCGACTCGGCCGCTTGGCGAATGCCCGCATGTGGGAGATCTGCAGCGCTCTGAACGTCGCGGTCGACTGCAGAGGCTGAGGCCGCAACCCGGCGCTGGGTGCCCCGTCCGGGCGCACTATCGCGTCGTGCCGGGCCGGCGCCGGCGCGCCTCCGGTAGGGCAAATGGCACGTGGTTGTCGACGACGAGGGCGCGCGCAAGCGGAGAGGCACTGGTGCTCGCGATCTCCTGGCACGCCCAACAACGCCTGCATCGCACCTGGCAGCGTCTCGATCACGAGCGCGGCAAGCGCCGCACGATCGTCGCCGTCGCCGTCGCCGTCGCCGCCGCGGTCGCGGTCGCGGTCGCCCGCGAGCTCGCCGGGTTCTGCTGGGCGGCCGCCAACGCCGACTGACCGCGGCCGCACCACGTCGGCCAAGGAGGCGTGGGGAACGTCTCCAGCACCACGCGCGAGGACATCCGCGGTCCTACTATGAGCAACCGCCTGGTTGGCGGCCACGCTCGCTCCTAGAGAGCGGTTCCTCACGACGAAACCCGGTCCTGCGGTAGCCGAATCCGCGCATATCAGTCTGACCGCACAGCCGGATCCGCCGCCTCCTTGACCGACCCTTGATGCCCGCCCAGCCGCGGGCATCAGGTGCTGGCCCCTTGACAAATGAGCGTCCATATCAGTAGTAGTGGCTAAA
>JBBQBV010000230.1:0-3701 GCA_038318085.1 Solirubrobacterales bacterium | reverse complement strand
CGCGCTCCCTCGAGCGTGACCGGGTCAAAGCTCCAGGTCCGGTCGCGCACGAGCGCGCCACGGGCGAAGTTGCGGGGATCGAACGGCTGGAGAGGGTGGCGCACGACGACCCGCGCGCGGGCGGGGTCGCCGCCGAAGCGGGCGTTGCCTGCGCGGGTGGGACCCTCGTCGACGCGGGCGGGGCGGTCGTCAACGCGGACCGCGCGGTCGTCGACGCGGCCGGGGCGGTCGCTGACGCGGGCGGCGCGGTCGTCGACGCAGGCGGGACCGTCGCCGACGCGGACGGTGGCGTCCACGATGTCGAGCAGCTCGCCGACGGGCACGGCCGGCGGCCGGGGGGCGTTCGTGCGCTCGTCGTTGCCGGTGTAGGTGACGATCAGCCGGTCGCTTGCGGCGAGCAGCGCGTCGAGCAGCATCTGGCGATCTTCTGTGCGCGGGTCGCGGTCGCCGACGTGCGGGTCGTCGAGCATCAGGTCGTCCCCGTCGCGCGGCGCCTTGCGGGGGAACACGCCGTCGTCGAGCCCGAGCAGGCAGACGACCCGGTGGGGCACGGAGCGCATGGGCACGAGAGTGCAGATCGTCAGGTGGCCCGTGCGGAAGTTCGTTCGGGTGGGTCGCCCCTGGAGGCGCTCGGCCAGCAATGCACGCACCTCCGGCGGCGCGATGCTCGTCGTGTTCACCGTGCCGGCGACCGTGGCCTCTTTGACCACGTCGTCGAGCAGACGCTGGAGCTCGGAGCGCTGCCAGGCCTCGTGCGGGGCGGTCGCCGTCAGCGCGTCCGCGGCGGCGGCGATTGCTGCGGCCCAGCCGTCGATCGTCTGCGGCGTGCTCAGCCCGTCAAGCGATGCCTGGAGGCGGTCGACGAGCTCCGCGAAGCGCCCGGCGAGGTCGATCGCCCCGCTCTCGACGTCGTCGAGCGGTAGGACGCCGGCGAACAGCCGCTGGTCGTCCTCGGTCATCGCCACGCCCGTCAGGAGCCGGTCGATGCCCGCTCGCCAGGTTCCGGGGCTGAGCGCGTCGAGCTTGAACGGTGCGCGGTGCGCGGCGTCCAGGCCCCAGCGGATCCCGCTCTGCGCGACCCAGTCCTGCACTCGGGATAGGTTGTCGTCGTCGAGCCGGAATCGCCGTCGCACCGGCTCGCGATCGGCCAAGTCGAGCACCTGCGATGCCGTCAGCCGCTGCTCGGCGAGATCGATGAGCTGAGCGACGACCCCGAGCACGGGGTTGGTCTGGCGCAGCGATCGGTCCGCCAGCCTGACCCGCAGATCGGGTGGGCGCACGTCGGCGGGCAGCGCGTCGAGCTCGTCCTCGCCGGACACCTCGCCCGCGCCGAAGGTCGCCTGGATGAGCGGCGCGAAGGTCTCGATGTCCGGGCACATGACGATGACGTCGCGCGGCTCGAGGCTCGGGTCCTCCTCGAGCAGGTGCAGGATGGCGTCGCGCACGACCTCGACCTGCCGTGCACGGCCGTGGCAGGCGTGGACCTGGACGCTGCGGTCGTCTGGGTCCAGAAACGGCCGTTCATCCTGCCCGTCGGGCAGCGGCGCGCCCGGCGGCGAGCGGTCGGCGCGCACGTCGGCCTGGATGCGCGCGAGGAGCGTGCCGGACCGGTGCTCGACCGGGTGGTGGTGGTCGAAGTGGTCGTCGGTCCCGGAGAGGACGAGCTGCATCTCGCGGGCGTCCTGTCCCCAGGAGGCCAGCAGGCGGTTCGCCGGGAGGGTCGCGGTGACGTCTTCTCTGCGGCGAACGATCGGCGGTCGCTTCTCCGGGAGGGCCTCGGTGACGTCGTCGCTCCGGCGGACGATCGGCGGTTTTTTCTCCGGGATGGCCGCGATGACGTCGTCGCTCCGGCGGACAATCGGTCGCCGCTTCTCCATCGTCCCGGCGACGCGCTCCCACAGCCCCGGGGACGGGTGGAGCAGGAAGATGTGCACGTCGCGGCCGGCGGCCAGCGCGCGCAGCACGTGCAGATGGCCGGCGGGGAGACGTGTCAGGCCGAACAGCGAGATGCGCTGCGGGAGCTCGACGAGCCCGGGTTCGTCGCGGAGCCGGGCGCAGGCGCCCTCGAGCCGTTCGGCCGGACCGGGCTGCCCGATTCGCTCCCGCAGACGCCGCCAGAGCTCAGCCTGCCAGATCGCGTCGGCGAGAAGGCTGCGCTGCGCACCGTCGGTGTCTTGCCCGCTCGCCCAGGCGCGGAGCATCTCGGGGCGGTGCAGGGCGTAGCGGTCGAACAGGTCGCCGAGGTGGCGCACGCTGCCCAGGCGGCGCGCCCGGCGGAGCGGGTCCGGCGGCTCGTTGGTGGCGCCCAGATGCACGGACAGGCTGTGCAGCCAAGGCTCGGTGAGGCAGCCGTCGACGACCTCGAGCAATGGCCACACCGCCCGCTCGGGCAGCCACCGATCTTCCTCGGGCTCGATCCCGGCCGCGGCCGCGACCGCATCGCCGACCAGCCGGCGAGGCGACGGGAACTCCACGTTCGCGCACACGCCGTCGAAACGTCCCGGCCTCGCTCCGAGACCCGCCGACATCCGCTGTGTCAGCCAGCGCTCCATCCCGCGGGTCGGAACGGCGACGACCTCCGGCGCGAACGGGTCGGGGAGCGGGTCGGCCAGGAGTCCGCGGAGCGCGTCGACGAGGCCGTCAGCCCGTTGCGCTCGGTGGATGTGGAGCACGCTGTCCTCGGGACCTTTCTACGCGATGAGGGTGCGCAGGCGGGGCAGGATGATCGCGTCGGAGCGCGCCTGGCTTGAGGCATCGGGTCGGAGCGCTCCGAAGAGGCCGTCGGCAAAGCGTGGATTGGCGAGTAGATCAGCGAGCTCGGCCGAGAGGTAGGCCCGCAGGTTGGGTGGCGCCTGCGCCACTTCGTCGACGAGCTCTTCGCGACCGTCGACCAGCGCGATGATGTCGGCGAAGTCGCGGCTGCCGAGGAAGTCGCCGTTCCCGCGGCCCTTGAAGGCCTCGAGCTTGGTGGCGAGGAGGTAGGGCGGCGACATCGCGCGGATGACAGCCCCCGAAGGGAGCTCTCGCTTGATGGCGTGCGGGATGGCAGCGCCCTGCCATGGGTTGGCGAAGCCGAGGATGCTCGGGTCCGAGGGCATGGCGTCGAGGATCAGCCCTCCGGGGTGCCGCCAGCGGCAGATCACACCGTCGTCCTGATCCTCGATGAAGAGGCGCGAGCGCAGGCGGGCCTCGAACTCTTGGAAGGCGGTTCGAGTCGTGGCCTCGACGACGACGTCGACGTCCTTTGTGGGGCGGATGGGCGGCGCACCTGGGTCGGTGATCCACAGCGTCACGGTGGCGCCGCCAACGAAGACGACATCCTCGAGCAGCTCGCCAAGCCCGGTGGCGGCGAGTTCCAGGAGTTCGATGTTCACGCGGGCGCCGAAGCCTGGGCGAGCCGCTGGCTCAGGAGCTTGGTGGCGAGACCGCGGACCCGGGCATCGCCCATGCGGATAGCGTCGATCAATGCCAAGCGTTCACCCAGCTCGGGGTCGCGGCGGGCGAGCTGGGCAACGGCGGAGTGGAGCGGCGCGACCGCGATCCCTCGTTGGCCGCCTTCGGCGTCGGGCCACACGGGTGGCAGATCCCTCTGCGGTGCTAGTTCATCCACAAGCGGCTGAGCGGCCCAGGCCGTGGGTATACCGCGCGTCTCTCCGCTCAGTTCGGGCGGGAAGAGGTACTTGACCGCGTGTACGAGGAAC
>JBBQBV010000229.1:0-3751 GCA_038318085.1 Solirubrobacterales bacterium | reverse complement strand
CTTGAACTCCGGGAACTCCTCGGAGAGGAAGCGAAAGCGGATCGACAGGCAGTTGGCGCCCTTGGGCCGCTTGAACAGGATCCGCACGATCGTCACGTCGCGCGCGCCGCGCACGAACGGCCCGTTGACCTCCGTCCCGCTGTCGGGAGCTGAGTTCTTGTCGGCGGCGAGCGTCGCGTCACCGGTGCTCAAGATCCCGAACGTCTTGCCCGCACGAGGAAAGCCGGCGAGCTTGTCGTCGGAGATCGCCGCCGGATTGCCATCAGGCGGAAGCAGCGAGAAATTGGCACGCCGGATGATCTTCGGGTCGTCTGCGATCGCCTGCGCAAGCTCGAACGCCTCCCCCTTCTTTCCCTGGCTGCGATCGGGCGTCGGCTCGATGACCGCTCCCGCCGTTCCTCCCGTTCCTACCGCCACCGCCGCCGTCGCGACGCACGTCGCTCCTGCGCCCGCCAACCATTTCACTTGCCTGCGCCGCATTCCGCCTCCTGTCGTAGTGAACCGCGTCGGGTGCGTTATCCCCCCGAGGCCGGTGGGCGGAGCGGATGCGGCGCTGGCATGTCAGCCAGCTGACACCGGCTCGCCGGGGAGGACCCAGAGGTCCTCGGCCTCACGAATCAGGATTCCCTCGTCCTGGAGCGCACGCAGCGCCGTCGTGACCGACGGGCGCCGGGCGCCGATCAGCCGCGCGAGCGTCTCGTGGGTCAGGCGCACCCGGAGGGCGACCCCGTCCGGGCGCACGTACCCCCAGCGACCTACGAGCTCGGTGAAGAGGACGTGCAGGCGGACGGCCACGCCGGTGACCTGCGTCAAGGCGAGCCGGAAGGCCAGCGCACGCGAGCGGCGCACCGAGCGCGCGACGATCGCCGCCATCAGCGCAGGCCAGCGGCCGGCGACGACCGCGAACCGCGCGTCCAGGCTGGCCAGGCGCACCGGGCTCAGCGCGGTCCACGTGGTCGTGGCGGGCACCGAGGCGACGGGCTCGTCATCGTCCCACGGTCGCACCAGGTCCCCGGGGCCGAGCAGCTCGGTCCCCACGCGGTCGCTCACCTCGACGTCGCGGGCCAGGATCCCGTCCAGGATCAGCAGGCCGATGCGTCCCGGCTCGTCTTCCCCTTCGGCGCCGGGCCGCCAAGGCCCGGCCTCCACCGTGTGGACGCGCACGACGCTGTAGGGACGCGCCTTGGCCAGCGTGTCGGCGTCCAGCGCGTCGGCGAGGTCGGGGTCGGCGTCGAGCAGGTAGACCGCTTGGCGCTTTGGTGCCATCCGTCGTCCATACTCCGGTCGTCAGTGGTCGACATCGAAGCCCGAGGTCCGGCAGCTGACAGACGCGGCCCTCGAGCGGCGCAGAGGCGGTAATGAAAGCACTGGTGCGCGTTCTCCCTCCGGAGCGAATCCTCTCGGCCCAATGGTTCACGCTGTTCTGCATCACCCGATCGGCGACCGCCGTTGTCGCGCCGCTGCTGCTGACGTTGCAGGGCCTGGAGGGCCGCGAGGTGCTGCTCTCGATCTGCGCAATCGTCTACGGCGGGCTGACGGTCGCGGCGGCCGCCCGCTGGTCGTCGCTTCGCACTCATCCCGCCGCGTGGGTCGTCGACATCGTCGCCGTGCTCGCGCTGATCGTGGCCTTCGGCAACTGGCGCAGCCCATTTTACCTGCTCGCGCTGACAACGCTGGTCCTGCCTACCACAGCGCTGGCGCCCCCGCGGGCGATCTGCTTCGGGGCGGGCTTCGTGCTCGCCTTCTTCGCGGTAGCGCTGTATGTGGGCATCGACTGGCATTCGATCGCCACGACCGCCCGGGTGCAGAGCCTCTTCGCCCACCTCCTCGTGCCGCTGCTGATCACCGCCGCCCTGGCCTTCGGAGCCGAGCTGCTCCGCGCGCTCGAGCGCGAGCGGCGACGCTCGGAGCGCCTGGCGCTCGAGGCCGAGCGCCGGCGCATCGCCTGGGCGCTGCACGACTCAGCCAAGCAGCGCATCCACGCGGCGAGCCTCATGCTCAGCGCGCTGCCGCCCAACGGCGACGGGGACCTCTCGCCGGTCGCGGCGGCGAGGCGCGAGCTCAGCGCCGCGACGGTAGACATCGAGACGAGCGTCACCGACCTGCGCGGACCGCTCTTGGAGGGGACGACGCTCGGCGAGGCCCTGTGCGAGTGCGCGCGGCGGATGAGCATCGGCGCCGGCACGGAGGTTTCCGTGGCCGGTGACGCCCCCGCGCTTCCGGCCTTCGTCGCCGCCCACGCATACCGGGTCGGGTGCGAGGCGCTGACCAACGCGATGCGCCACGCGCAGGCCGCGCAGGTGGAGATCAGCATTCGGGCCAGCAGGCAGCGGCTCGAGCTGGTGGTAACCGACGACGGCGCCGGCATGCCCGACGACGTGCGTCCCGGAGCCAGCGGCCTGCGGGCCATGCGCAATCGCGCAGAGGCGATGGACGGAGAGCTGCGTATCGCGCCGGGACAGGACGGCCGTGGCACGGTCGTCGCCCTCAGCGCGCCCCTCGATCGCGCCGGGCGTGCGACCGCATGATCGGCCTCCTCGTCATCGACGACCAGCCGGGCAGCTGGGCCGGATGACCTCCCCCCTGGTCATCGACGAATCACAGGACGATGCGGGGCGCATGATCTCCGTTTTGGTAATCGACGACCACCCCGCGATGCGAGCGGGGGTCGAGACGGTGCTCAAGAGCACCGAGGACCTATTCCCCGTCGGTGCCGGCTCCGACGAGCACGGGCTCTGGCACCTGGTCCGGCGCACGCGCCCCCAGGTCGTGCTGCTCGACTACCACCTCCCCGGAACCGACGGCCTCGTCCTGTGCCACCGGCTGCAGAACGCAGTCCTGCCCCCAGCGGTCGTCATCTACTCCGCCTACGCCGATTCCTCGCTCGCCATCGCCGCGGTCGCCGCGGGCGCCGACGGAATCCTCAACAAGAGCGCCCCGGCGACCGAGCTCTTCGAAGCGATCCGCTCAGTCGCCTCCGGTGCCAAGGTCCTCCCGCCGCTCACTGCGGAGGCGGTCGACGAGGCCGAGGCCAAGCTCGACGAGGAGGACCGCCCGGTCCTGGCGCTTCTGCTCGACGCATCCGGCCTGCCCGACGTCGCCGACGCGATGGGCATCCCGCTCGACGTGGCTGCACAGCGCGTTCAGGGCGTGATCCGGCGGCTTCGCGTGCAGGTGCCCACGCCGGGCTAGGCGATGCGCCGGGCGGGGGTGTGAGAATGCCCGCCAATGGACTTCAACCTCTCCGACGCCCACCTGCTCGTCCAGCGCACCGTCCGTGAGTTCGCCGAGAGCGAGGTCGCGCCGGTCGCCGAGCAGCTCGACCGCGAGAAGCGCTTCCCCTACACCGACGAGGTCCAGCAGATGGTCATCGTCCAAGCGCTGGGCGCGTGACCTTTCGCCGCGGCGCGGCGATCTGGCTCCTGCTGCTCGCGGCCTACGCGAGCACGGTCGGCATCCACGCCTTCGGGAGCTCGGACTATGGGGGCGACGAGCCCCACTACCTGCTCACCGCGGAGTCGATCGTCTCCGATGGCGACATCGACCTGGGCGATCAGTACCGCAAGCGCGCCTACGCGGGCTGGTACCCGGGCACGCTCGAGGTCCGGGGCTCCCCCACCAACGGCCAGCTCAACGAGCCTGGAGGCCTGGGGTTCCCGCTGCTGATCGCGCCGGCCTACGCGATCGGCGGGCCGGTGGCGGTGGAGCTCTTCCTCGCGGCGGTCGCGGCGCTGGGCTTCGTGCTGGCGAT
>JBBQBV010000228.1:0-3808 GCA_038318085.1 Solirubrobacterales bacterium | reverse complement strand
CCTTCGCGGAACGGCAGGTCGCCGAACTGGGATTCGAACGTCCCCTCGCCGCGGGCGACGTACACGACTTCGTCGGCCTGGGCGTTGCGATAAAAGTGCGTGTCGTCCTTGTCCGGCGCGACGAACGACATCGCGATGTCGCTGTTGAACAGGAGCGGCGTGCGGTCCAGCGTCGGGCTGCCGCCGCGCGCGATGCCCGCGGTCTTGAAGTGGCGGTGGTGGAGCGTCTTGTTCTCGTCGGGGACCCAGACGTCCTCGCGTACGCGGCGGACCGACTTCACCGTTGTCGGCGGGTGAACGTGGTACAGCAGCGCCGACGTGCCCGTGAATCCCTCGTGCCCCATCAACTCTTCGGCGTACAGCCCGCCATCGGGCTTCCTGAACACCGTGTGGCGCTTTTTCGGGATGCTGCCGAGCGAATGGTAGAAGGGCATCGGCTACAGGTTCCCGCGCAGGTCCTGCTCGCGCTCCAGCGCCTCGAACAGCGCCTTGAAGTTCCCCGCCCCGAAGCTCTTCGCACCCTTTCGCTGGATGATTTCGTAGAACAGCGTCGGACGATCTTCCACGGGCTTGCTGAAGATCTGCAGCAGGTAGCCCTCGTCATCGCGGTCGACGAGGATCCCGAGCCGGCGCAGATCCTCCACGTCCTCGGCGATCTCGCCCACCCGGCCCGGTACGTCGTCGTAGTAGGCCTCCGGCGTGCGCAGGAACTCCACGCCGCGCGCGGCGAGGTGCTCGACCGTCCTGACGATGTCGCGGGTGGAGATCGCGAGGTGCTGCGGCCCGGCGCCCTCGTAGTACTGGATGTACTCGTCGATCTGCGACTTGCGCTTGCCCTCGGCGGGCTCGTTGATCGGGAACTTGACCCGGCCCTTGCCGTCGGAGACGACCTTGGACATCAGGGCGGAGTACTCCGTGGCGATGTCGCGGTCGGAGAAGTGGACCATCTCCGTCATCCCGAAGACGTCCTCGTAGAAGCGGACCCATTCGTCCATGTGGCCGAGCTCGACGTTGCCGACAATGTGGTCGATCGTCAGCAGGCCGGCGCCTACGGCCGCCAGCTGACCTGCGCGCGCGGCGAAGCCCGGCAGAAACGTCCCGCCGTAGCCCCCGCGCTCGACGAACGTGTGCACCATGTCGCCGTAGGCGGCGATCGAGGCGAGCCTGACGGTCCCGTGCTCGTCGCCGATCTCGTGGGGCTCGGTGACGCCACGCGCACCGCGCTCCACGGCCGTGCGGTAGGCGTACCCGGCGTCGGGCACCGACAGCGCGATGACCTTCACGCCGTCGCCGTGGCGGTGGTGATGCGCGGCGATCTCGCTCTCCGAGGACAGGGCGCCGGTGAGCACGATCGTGATGCGGCCCTGGCGCAGCACGTGCGAGACCCGGTCGCGCACGCCGGTCTCGAGCCCGGCGTAGGCGATCTCGGCAAAGCCGAACGCGTGGGAGAGATAGAAGGCCGCCTGCTTGGCGTTGCCGACGAAGAGCTCCACGTGGTCGATGCCGTTGAGCGGCATGAAGTCCTCGGCGGGTGAGCGAGGGGCAACGGCGGGCTGGGTGCTCATGCACTTCATGATTGCGCTGTCGCGCGGTAGTCTCAAGCCCCGAATCGTTGCAATTTACCCTTCTTCGTAACAAAATGGACGGAACCGACCATCAAATCGTTGCGCTGCTGCGTGAGGACGCCCGCCGCTCCTTCCAGAGCATCGGCGGCCGCGTCTCGCTGAGCGCTCCCGCCGTCAAGCGGCGCGTCGACCGCCTCGAGGCCGACGGGGTCATCCGCGGCTACAGCGCGCAGGTCGACCCTGCCCGCTACGGCTGGAACACGCACGCGGTCGTGGCGCTGTACTGCCAGGGGCGCATGGCCGCCCGTGAGGTTCGCGACGCCGTCGAGCACCATCCGGAGGTCGCGGCGGCCTACACCGTCGCGGGCGACGCGAGCGCCGTGCTGCACGTGCGCGCGCGCGACACGGAGCATCTCGAGCGCACCCTCGAGCGTTTGCGCGACGCCCCCGGCGTCACCCGCACGCAGACGCAGGTCGTGCTCTCGACGCTCTTCGAGCGCCCTTTCAGCGACGCGTGACGCGCTCGACGCCGGAGCAGCGGCGGGACGCGGCCCGGCGACGGTCCACGGCCGGCGCCCGCGGGAGCCGGCCGTCCTTGAGGAGGGGGAGGACCGTGAACTCGAGATCAGGCCGGGCGCGGGAGGGCCGCAAGCAGCCCGTGACGCTCGCGGAGCGGGGGGCGGGCGCCGTGAACGCGCAGGCGCAGCATCTCGACGACATCGGCCGTGGGGAGAAACGGGTTGGCGATGACGCGCGTGCTCTCGGGGGCGTAGGCGGCCACAAGCTCGCCGGCGACCTCGGCGACCACGAGCTCGCCGGCGGGGAGGCGCTGCGAGTCGAGCTGCGCCAGCCGGCCCAGGGCCTGGGCGTCGTCCGACCGAGCGCTGCGAATCGTGATGTCAGCCATCCTCATGGCCTTTCGACGTGGAGAGGAACAGGATGTAATCCATTTTCCTCTTCTGCACCCATCAGCGCAAATGACCGCTTGTCGTGGCTGCTATAAGCTGGGCTGATGCTTGACGTTCGTCGTCTGAAGGTGCTGCGGGAGGTCGCGAGCCGTGGCTCGTTCTCCGCCGCCGCCGACGCGCTGCACTTCACGCAGTCAGCCGTGTCCCAGCAGATCGCCGCCCTGGAACGGGAGACCGGGCTGACGCTGGTCGAGCGCAACGCGCGCGGCGTCCGCCTCACGGAGGCCGGTGAGGTGCTCGTGCGCCACACCGACGTCATCCTGGCCCGGCTCGCCGACGCCGAGTCCGAGCTGGAGTCGCTCTCGGGGCTGCGCGGAGGACGCCTGCGCCTGGCGGCGTTCCCGAGCGCGAGCGCGAGTATCGCCCCGGCGGCGATTGCCCGCTTCCGCTCCCGCCATCCGGACGTCGAGCTGACGATGGTCCCCGCCGAGCCCCCCGAGGGCGAGGAGAAGCTGCGCTCCGGCGAGGTCGACATCGCGCTGCTGATCGAGACGCCATGGGGCGGGTGCGACGTCGATCAGACCCTCGAGCGGCTGCACATCCTCGACGACCGGATGTTCGTCTGCCTGCCGCGCGACCATCCCAAGGCGGCGAAGTCCAAGCTGCGCCTGGAGGACCTCGCCGACGAGTCGTGGATGCTCGGGACGGGTGCCAGCTGTCCCGACTCCAGCATCTTCCTGCGCGCGTGCGACCGCGCGGGCTTCGAGCCGACGATCGGCTTCAACTCCGACGACTACCCGGCCATCCAGGGCTTCGTCGCCGCCGGCATGGGCGTCTCCCTGATCCCGGACCTCGCCCTGACGTCGGTGCGCGAGGACGTCGTGATCCGCTCGATCACCCCGCGACCGCCCGTGCGCCTGATCGTGGCGGCGACGCTCTCCGGCGGCTACCGCTCGGCGGCCGCCACGGCGATGCTCGAGATCCTCGTCGAGATCGGCCAGGAGTTCGAGCGCGAGCGGCGCGACCTCGCGGCCGCGGTCTGAGCGCTCCTCGCCGTTGGCGTCTACGCGGCGGCGGCGAGCGGCGGTGGGTCCCATTCCGTGCGCGACGCAGGGTGAGGTACCGGGCGCCCGTCGGGCCGGCGGAAGACCGCTTCGCTGCCGCGGCTGGCGATCGTGAAGCCGTCCTCGTGTACGAGGCGGTGGTGGTAGCGGCAGAGCAGGATCAGGTTGTCGTGATCGGTCGGCCCACCGTGTGCCCAGTGGCGGATGTGGTGGGCGTGCAGGCCGTGGCGCCGGTCGCATGCGGGAAAACGGCAGCGGCGGTCGCGGCGCT
>JBBQBV010000227.1:0-3850 GCA_038318085.1 Solirubrobacterales bacterium | reverse complement strand
GGCGCCAGCCGCCGCGGGGGTGCGCGGGCGTCAGCTTGACTCTGATGGTGGCGGGCCATGATGTCGCCGAAGCGCTCGGCGATCCGTCGGTGGCCCGTGGAGATTGCGTCGCTCTGCGCGCGGCGTGTGCGTTTGATCGCTCGGAACCTGACGATTTCGGCGACGTCGCCGACCGGGTCGAGCAAGCGCCCGCAGCCTGGACATAAATCGCCCACAAAGTCGGGTGGACCCTCCGAGCTGTAGAGGCGGGTCTTGCAGGCCGTGCAGCTGAAATTGGGCGTAGGAGCCCCCTTTCGTTGCTGTCAAGCTCGATAATACCCGAGATGTGAGTCTAGAAACTGTATTCTGCTGTTTGTGTCTGGGGAAGCCACGCCCACGTGGTCGTTTCTGACCAACCACGCCCAAGTTCTGCTCTGCATCGCACATGACCCCGGCATCCGCCTGCGCGACATCGGCGAGACGGTCGGCATCACCGAACGAGCCGCGCACCGCATCGTCGGAGAACTGGCCGCAGCCGGCTACATCTCGCGCACGCGCAACGGACGCCGCAACCACTACACGATCCAGTCACACCTGCCCCTCCCCGACCGGCTCGGGCGCAAGCAGAGCATCGGCGACCTCCTCGACGCCCTCGCCGGACAGCAGTAGTCAAGAACTGCAGGGACCGGACCGGACAGATCTGGCTGCGTTGGCTGCAGCACCGTCGGAGGCGCGCTGCAGGCTACGGTGATAAGACGCCGAGATGTAGCACTCGGCCGTCGCGGACCCGATCGACTCATACCGCTCGAGGGAACCGAAGAGAGCTCGCAGGCCATCGCCGACACGATCGCGCTAGCCCGCCGCCGCGACGTCGAGGTCCTCGTGCTACACGTCCACTCTCCTGAGACGGTGCCCGCCTTCGAGGATCAGCGGCACCACGAGGTCCCCGCCTGGGAGGGCGAGTTCGTCGCGCGCTTCGTCTCGGTCCCCAACGCCCACGTCGAGGTCATCCAGCGCGTCGGCGTCGCCGCCGACCGCATTGTCGCCGTGGCCTGCGACGTGGAGGCCGACCTCATCGCGCTCGGCTGGAACCAGAACCTCGCCCCCGGGCGCGCGCAGGTCGTCCGCGAGGCGCTTACACACAGCACCATCCCCGTGCTGCTCGTCCCCACGCCCCTGTCCGGCGGATGAGAACGCAGGCAGAAGCTCGACCCTGGAGGCATCCCCGAGGAACGCGACGTGGTCCCAGTTGATGTGCAGCGGTCGGCCTGTGCTCTTTCGAGCGTCGTCGGGCGCTTGCCGGGCGCGAAGGGCCGGCCCCACCGGCTGAAGAGGTGCGGCCGGCCCAGCTGTCCCACGTGCGTCAGGCAGCCGTCGGGGTGATCGCGACCGTCTCCTTCTTCGGGATGCCCATGGGCCCGTAGGGGTCGAGCGCCATGGGCTCCTCGTGCCACTCGTACGGAAGTGCCACCTCGACCTCCAGCGGCCGGCGTGGCGGCTCGGGATCCGAGCGCGCCGTCTCGTGCGCCAACCACGGCGCGAGGTAGCGGCCGCTGATCTTGTGCGGCGGCCACCACAGGTAGTCATGGGAGGCGCTGCCCTCACCAGTGCCGCCGCGCACGTCGTGGCGGACGTACAGCGACATGTCCCCCGTCAGCAGCTTGCCGCGCAGCACAGGACGGAACGGCTGCGCCTCCAGTGGCGCCCCGGCGCACGCGGCGATTTGCTCGGCCGCCGCGTCGGCCTGCTGGGTGGCGATCCCGCCCTGCTTGATAGGAAAGTTCGTTCCGTCACCGGCGGCGTAGACGTCGTCGAGTCCTCGCACACGGCTGTGCTGGTCGGTCGGGATGAACCCGTCGTCGTCGCTCGGGAGGCCCGGGATTCGCGGGCCGTGCGGGACGGGAAGAGCCACGGCTCGACCGGGGTGAAGGGGACGGTCGCCGGGAGTCAGGACGAAGCATCCGTGGTCGTCCTCTCGTGTGTAGGAGCCGGGGATGACGTCGATGCCGCGCTGCGCGAGGAGCGCCGCGACGGCGCTGCTCGCGGCGGTCCCGAAGATGGCCAGGGGCGCAGCCTCGGGCGTGACCACCGTGCAGCGCACGTCGTCAAAGCCCATCCCCCAGGCGTGGCGCTCGGTCATCAGCGCCAGCTCGTAGATCGGCAGCGCCCACGTCGCGCCGGGCGGCACGATGAACGTGACCTGCTTTGAGTAGCCGCCCTCAACGTCGGCCAGGATGCCGTTCAGGGCCAGCGGGTCGCTGTTGGCGTCGAAGGTCAGCGCGTTCCGGTAGGCGGGGCGCGACTGCGCTCCCATGCAGACCACAAGCGCGTCGTAGCTGAGCTCCTCGCCGCCGGCCAGCGCGATCGCGTGGCGCTCGGGCGCCACGCGTGAAACCGCCTGCCCGAGGAACCGCGCTCCGAAGTGGCGTGCGATCGGTTCCAGCGCACGCCGCTCGGCTTGGCCGGCGCCGAACGGCTCGACCACGATCATCGGCTTGTAGACGAAGTCCGGCTCGGGCGCGACGAGCGTGAGCTCGACGCGGTCCTCAGCCAGGTCGCGCAGGGCCATGAGTGCTTCCAGGCCCGCGACCCCGCCGCCGACGATGACTACGCGCATGGGGCGCTCAGAAGTGGGATCGCTCATATCTTCACGCTAAGCCGACGCCGCGCGCCGAACATCGGGGCCGGCTACTGCTCCGCCCCCGCGGAGACTACGGAGCGGCTGGCGACCGTCGCGGCAGTATGGCCCGTCGGCGCGGCCGTGGCCTCGGATCCTTGGAGGACGACCTTCAGCGCATCCGTTGACGCCGCGTCGGCGAACGCGTCATAGGCCGCCATCGTGTCACCAAGCGCAAAGCGATGGGTGGCGAAGACGGTCGGGTCCAGGCGCCCTCGCGCAACCAGCTTCATCAGCTGCGGGATCGTTGAGGTGTCGACGAGCCCCGTCGTGATGGTGACGTTGCGGATCCACAGCGTCTCGAGATGCAGGGTCGCCGGGTGCCCGTGGACGCCGATGTTGGCGACTCGCCCGCCGGGACGGATCAGCTCGGCGGCGAGCTCGAACGTCTGCGGTATCCCGACCGCCTCGAGCGCGACGTCGGCGCCGAGGCCGTCGGTCAGCTCCATGATCCGGGCGCGTGCGTCCTCACGGCCGTTGTTGATGGTCGTGTCGGCGCCGAACTGGCTCGCGCGCTGCAGGCGGCTGTCGGCGAGGTCGATCGCGACGATCCGGCTCGGCGTGACCAGCCCGGCGGTCAGGGCGGCGGCGAGGCCGATCGGCCCCGCCCCGACGATCGCCACGACATCGCCCGGACCGACCATGCCGTTGAGCACGCCGACCTCGTAGGCGGTGGGAAGGATGTCCGCCAGGAACAGGACCTGCTCGTCACTCAGCGCCTCGGGCACCTTGTAGAGCGAGTTGTCGGCGAACGGCGTCCGCGCGTACTCGGCCTGCAGCCCGTCGATCAGATGGCCGAAGATCCAACCGCCCCCGCCGAGGCACTGGCCGTAGTGCGCCTCCTTGCAGAAGCGGCAGCGCCCGCAGGCGCTGATACACGGCACTAACACGCGATCGCCCGGCGCGAGCGTAGTCACGCCGGCGCCGACCTCCTCGACGATTCCGACCGCTTCGTGACCGAGGACGGTGCCTGGCTTGGTCTCGGGGACGTCGCCCTTGAGGATGTGCAGATCGGTCCCGCAGATCGTCGAGGTGTCCATCCGCACGACGGCGTCGGTCGGATCGACGATGCCTGGATCCTCGACGGTGTCCCAGCCCCGCTCTGCCGGGCCGTGGTAGACGAGAGCCTTCATGTCAGCCTCCGTATTGGGGTCGTGGTCGTTGCCGTAACGTGGTTCTCGCCGGCTGTGTCAG
>JBBQBV010000226.1:0-3899 GCA_038318085.1 Solirubrobacterales bacterium | reverse complement strand
GCCGCTAGCCGGCGTCCGGCTCCGCGCGCCGCACGCGCAGCACGGGCACCGGCTCCGAGATGCCCTTCAGGCGCTTGAGGCCCGCCTCGGAGAAGCGGTAGGGCTCGGCCTCCGCGGGGCCGAGCGCGTCGCGCACGGGGTTGGAGACGAGCACGGAGCCCGGGCGCGCGCGCTGGGTCAGCCGGGCGGCGAGGTTGACCGTCGGGCCGTACCAGTCGCCGAGCCGCGCGACGGCGCGGCCGTGCGCGATCCCCGCGCGCAGCGGCGGCATCCCCTCCTCGGCGGAGACGGCCGCCACGAGGCCGAGCATCGCCTCCACGAGCGCCGCCGGCCTGCGCGAGACGATCATGACCGCGTCGCCGATCGTCTTCACGACGCGGGCGGGCGAGCGCACGTGCTCAGCCGCCAGCGCCTCCAGGCGCTCGGCGATGTCGGTCAGCTCGACCTCGGCGATCTCCTCCCCCAGCGCGGTGAAGCCGACGATGTCGGCGAAGGCGACGGAGACCTCGACCGCGTTGGGCAGCGTCCCCGACGCGCGCTCGGCCATCCCCAGCGCGTCGTTGCGCTCGTAGTCGCGCAGGTGCAGCCGCAGCAGGTACTCGAGGTCGGCGGCCACGAGCGGCATCAGCTTCTCGGTCATCTCGGCGTAGCGCAGGCCGAGGTCGCGCTCGTTGTCGCCCGGGCGCAGGTAGCTCTCGGCGAACAGCCGGCGCATCGGCTCGGCCACCCGCGACATCGCGGCGGAGAGCGCGCGCATGACGCCGCGCCCCTCAGCCAGCCCGATCCCGTTCTCGAGGTAGGCCCGGGCGCGCTTCATCGCCTCGACCTCCTCGTCGCCGAACGCGGCGACCGCGCGGTCCTCGGGCACCGTCACCCCGAGCGTGCGCAGCCGCAGCTCGGTCCCCTCGAGCCCGAGGCCGCCGCGCTCAACCACCTCGGCGAGCGTGTAGCGCGCGGGCGACAGCAGCGCCCGCTCGCCCGGGACCAGGACGAGCCGCTCCTGCGCGACGGCGGCGCGCAGCTCCTCGATCGTCACCCCGTCGCAGTGCAGGGCGTCGAGCAGCCCGATGCGCGCCTCGCGGGCGTCGCCCTGAAGTCCGTCCAGCAGGCCTTCGGCTTCCCAGTCCACGCGCGGGACGGTATAACCGCAGCTGTGACCGGCGATCCCAAGACCGAGGAGCTGCGCATCGTCCAGGACGAGCGCGCCCGCACGGAGGCCAGACACGCCGAGGAGGCCGAGCTCCCCGCCGAGGAGCGCGCGGCAAAGCGGCGCTCGGACAAGGCCGCCTACCTGCGCGAGAAGCTCGAGGAGCAGCAGGCCGCCGACGAGGACGCCGGCTAGCGCCTCAGGCGGTGCCGAGGGCGCACAGCGGCGCCTTGAGCTCCTTCGCGGCCGCGCGCAGCCGCGCGTAGGCCTTCTCCGCCGCCCGGTTCTCGATCACGTATGTGCGCACGTTGCCGGCCAGGCCGGTCTGGTTGCGCAGGGTCTCGTGCTTGATGATCGCCCTGAGGGCGGCGACCAGGCGGGCGAACGCCTCCTGGCTGGACGCGGGGACCTTGAGGGCCTGCAGCCCGCGCAGCAGATCCGCCTCGATGTAGTCGTCGTGGTCGGTCTTGTCGAGGAGCGTGGCGATCCGCTTGAGCTTGCGCCCCGGTCTGTTCGGGTCGAACTTGAAGGGGAAGTCGGGCAGGTCGCCGAGCTTGGAGGTCGTCGCCAGGCAGGCGTCGTTGACGGCGCTGACGCCCGCGCGGGCCTTCGGTGCCGCGGTCGGGGTGGCGGCCGGGGTGCGCGTGGCGGGCTTGTCGCCGCCGCCGGATCCGCAGGCCGCGAGGACGAGCACGAGGGCTGCCGTGGAGATCGCGAGGAGGTGGCGCATGAGCGGCCTCAGGCTAATGAGTACGATTAACCGCACATCAGGGGGGCTGGGGAGAACCAACGCCCGGCTGAGATCGGCCCACGCTGGGCCTGACCCTTCGAACCTGTGGGGTAATGCCCGCGAAGGGAGTGATTCGTGACGACGGTGGCCGACCTCCACCGCCCACAGCAGGACCAGGGCGCCGGGGTGGCGGTCGACGGCGCCATGAAGGCGTTCGGCGACGTGCGCGCGCTCGACGGCCTGTGCTTGCGGGTCGCTCCCGGAGAGATCGTGGCGGTCGTCGGTCCCAGCGGCTGCGGCAAGTCGACGCTGCTCGACCTCGTGTGCGGGCTCGCCGAGCCCGACGGCGGCAGCGTTCGCGCGGCGCCCGCGACGCTGATGCCCCAGCGCGACGCGCTGCTGCCGTGGCTGACCGCCGAGGACAACGCCGGCCTGGCGCTGCGCGTGCGCGGCGCCTCGCGCGCGGAGGCTCGCGCCGCCGCACGGCCGTACTTCGCGCCGTTCGGCCTGGCCGGCTTCGAGCGCGCGCGCCCCGCCGCGCTCAGCGGCGGGATGCGCCAGCGCGTCGCATTCCTGCGCACGCTGCTCGCCGGGACGCCCGTGCTGTGCCTCGACGAGCCCTTCGGGGCCCTGGACGCCCTCACCCGGGTCCAGATGCAGGAGTGGCTCGCGGGCACGCTCGCGCGCGAGCCGCGCACCGTGCTGCTGGTCACGCACGACGTCGAGGAGGCCGTCGTGCTCGCCGACCGCGTCGTGCTGCTGTCCCCGCGGCCGGGCCGCGTGGTGGAGGCGATCGACGTCGACCTCCCCCGTCCGCGCCGGCGCTCGGACCACGCCGTGGTCGACCTCGCCGCGCGCGCCCTGCGCGTGCTCGGACTCGGCGCCTGATGCCCGCGCTGGCGCTGGTCGTCGTCCTGCTGGGGGTCTGGGAGGCGGTCGTGCGCGGCGGCCTCATCGACCCGCTGATCCTGCCCGCGCCCACGAGCGTCGCCTCGGCGCTGGTCTCAGACGTCCACGTGCTCGGCGCCGACCTCTGGACCACGACGGTCGAGGCCGTGCTCGGGCTGCTCGCCGCCGCGGTCCTCGGCGCCGTCATCGCCGTGGCCATGCACCTGTGGAGCCCCGCGCGCCGGACCCTGTACCCGCTCGTCATCGGGTCGCAGGCGCTGCCGATCCCCGTGCTCGCGGCGCCGCTGATCCTGCTGCTGGGCTTCGGCCTGACGCCGAAGGTCGTCGTCGTCGCGCTGATCTGCTTCTTTCCGATCACCGTCAACCTCTACGACGGCCTGCGCAGGGTCGACCCCGAGCAGCGCAAGCTGCTGCGCTCCCTGCACGCCTCGCGCTGGCAAACGCTGGCCCTGCTCGAGGCTCCCGCCGCGCTGCCGCGGGCCTTCACCGGCCTGCGCGTCGCGGCCGCTGTCTCGGTCATCGGCGCCGTGTTCGCCGAGTACAACGGCTCCGAGAACGGCCTCGGACACCTCGTGCTCGTGTCGCTGGCCCAACTCGAGTCGGCGCGCACGTTCGCCGCCACGCTTCTGCTCTTCGCCCTCGCACTCGCGCTGTACGGTGCGTTCGCTCTCGCCGAGCGCCGCGCCATCACCTGGAAAGGCCCATGAGACGTCTCCTGTTCCTCCTCCCCCTCGTCCTGCTGCTCGCCGCGTGCGGGGAGAAGCCCGAGCCGACGGCCGGCGGCAGGCTCGAGCCCTTCCGGGTCGTGCTGGACTACATCCCCAACGCCGACCACGCCGGCCTGTACGCCGCGCAGGCCAGCGGCGAGTTCCGCCGCGCCGGCCTCGACGTGCAGCTGATCTCGCCGCCGGACCCGTCCTCGCCGCTGAAGCTGCTGCAGGCGGGCCGCGCCGACCTCGCGATCTCCTACGAGCCGGAGCTGCTGCTCGCCCGCGACAGGCGCGTGAACCTCGTCTCGGTGGGGGCGCTCGTGCAGAAGCCGCTGACCGCGCTGGTCGCGATCAAGGGCAGCGCGGTCAAGACGGTCGGCGACCTGCGCGGCAAGACCGTCGG
>JBBQBV010000225.1:0-3992 GCA_038318085.1 Solirubrobacterales bacterium | reverse complement strand
CGGCCTTCACCTCGCCGCCCTCGCCGGCGGATGGATGGCCGTGATCGCCGGCCTCGGAGGAGCCCGGCAGCACGATGGCCGGCTCTCCTTCGCCCCGCGGCTTCCCGAGCCTCTTCGCCGGATCGCGTTCCCCTTCTCCTTCCAAGGGCGCCGCCTGCACGTGGAGATCACCCGGGACGCTGCGACCTACGAACTGCGCTCCGGGCCGCCTCTTGAGATCGAGCACTGGGGCGCGGCGCTCACGGTCGGCCGCGCAGGTTCCGTCGCGCGGACAATCCCACCGGCCCTGCCCGTCCCGGAGCTGCACCAGCCGCCCGGGCGAGCCCCCTCGCGCCGGAGCGGACCGACCCCCAATCGCCTCGATGCACGATGAGCCCGTCAATGGCCATGACGGGTCCTCGCGGGTCTGCTCCGGGCGCGCATGCGATTGGGCCCTATCGACCGAGGTTGCGGAGTTGTCTTCCCGTGTCCGCTATTCGCCCAGCGCGGTGCGCAGCCGCTGCTCCTCTTCGTCGCTCAGGGACGTCTGGATGACGTGGCCGCCGAAGTGCTCGATGCGCGGCAAGAGCTTGTCGGGGGTGCTCTTGCGGATCAGCAGGAAGAGCGCGGAGGTCCCCGGCGTGAGCTTCTCACCGAGCTCCTTCATGAATTGGTCATCTACGCCCGTGTCCGTCAGCGACCCCGGCCAGCGCTCCGCTGGCCGCTCCGATCACGAGGCCCATCAGGGGCATGAGGAAGATCAGGCCGATCAGGGTCCTGTTCGGCGGTGTCCTGGCTGTCGTAGGCGATTGCCACGAGGTCGCTCATGATCCACTCTCTCTCATTGTCGGGTGATGCAAGACGTCCGGCAGGCGGCGGGCTGCCACTGTGGCCGCGGGCGCCTCGGGAAGGTGCAACCGCTTGAGCATGAGCGCGTTGACGGCCACGATCAGGCTGGAGCCGGCCATCGAAAGGGCGGCGATCTCGGGCCGCAGCACGAGTCCGAGCGATGGCGCGAAGACGCCGGCGCCGATGGGAAGCGCGATGACGTTGTAGCCGACCGCCCAACCGAGGTTCTGGCGCATCTTGCGCAGCGTGCCGTGCCCGATCTTGAGCGCGGTGGGCACGTCGAGCGGGTCTGAGCGCATCAAGACGACGTCGGCGGTGTCGATGGCCACGTCGGTGCCGGCGCCGATCGCGATGCCAAGGTCGGCCTGGGCGAGTGCCGGGGCGTCGTTGACGCCGTCGCCGACCATCGCGACCTTGCGGCCTGCCGCCTGCAGCTCGATGACCTTGGCCGCCTTGTCGCCGGGCAGCACGTCGGCGAGCACGGTGTCGATGCCGAGCTGCTGGCCGATGCGCTTGGCGGTCGCCTCGTTGTCGCCGGTGAGCATCACCACCTCGATTCCGGCGTCGTGCAGCGCGGAGATCGCCGCCGCAGACGTGGGGCGCACCGCGTCGGCGATCGCGATCGCCGCGGCGGCTCGGCCGTCGACGGCGACGAGGACGACCGTGTGCCCGTCGGCGGCCAGCGCATCGCGGCGCGCACCCAGCTCCCCCAGCTGCACGTGCTCGCGCTCCATGAGACGGCCGTTGCCGACCGCTACGCGACGACCATCGACGGTCGCCAGCGCGCCGTGGCCGGGAACGTTCTCGAACGCCTCGACTGCCACGGCGGCGACCTCCTGGTTGTCGGCCCGCGCAACGATCGCCTCTGCGAGGGGATGCTCGGAGGCGCGCTCGACCGCGGCGACGAGGCGCAGCAGGTCGGCCTCTTCGATCCCGTCGGTCACGACGTCGGTGACCTCGGGCTCGCCCTTGGTCAGGGTGCCGGTCTTGTCCAGGACGACGGTCTGGATGCGCGCCGAGGTCTCGAGTGCGGTCGCGTTCTTGAACAGCACGCCGCGCTGTGCACCGAGACCGGTGCCGACCATGATCGCCGTCGGCGTCGCGAGGCCGAGCGCGTCGGGGCACGTGATAACCACGACCGTGATCGCGAACAGCATCGCGGCGGCGAACGAGCGATCACTGAACAGCAGCCAGGACGCCAGCGTGAGCGCTCCGCCGATCAGTGCGACGAAGACCAGCCAGAACGCGGCCCGATCGGCCAGTCGCTGACCGGGCGCCTTGGAGCTCTGCGCTTCCTGCACGAGCTTGACGATCTGCGCCAGCGCGGTGTCGCTACCGACCTTCGTCGCGCGCACACGAAGCGTCCCGTTCTTGTTGATCGTCGCGCCGGTGACCTCCGCGCCGGTGGCCTTGTGAACCGGCAGGCTCTCCCCGGTGACCATCGACTCGTCGACCTCGCTGTCGCCGTCCTCGACAACCCCGTCGACGGCGATCTTGGTCCCGGGTCGGATGATCAGCACGTCATCGACGACGACCTCGGCGGTGGTGACCTCGATCTGCTCGCCGTCGCGCTCGACCAGCGCTTTGGGAGGGGCGAGGTTGAGCAGCGTGCGGATCGCGTCGTTGGCGCCGCCGCGGGCCCGCATCTCGAACCAGTGGCCGAGCAGCACGAAGGACGCCAGCACCGCGGCGGCCTCGTAGAACACCTCGCCGCCACCGGTCAGCGTCACGACCAGCGAGTACAGCCATCCCGAGCCGACCGCGACTGCGACGAGCACCATCATGTCCAGCGTCCGTGCGCCGAGCGCGCGCACCGCGCCGGTGAAGAAGATCGAGCTCGCGTAGAAGACCACGGGCAGGCTGAGCAGCAACTGCCAGACGTCGACGCGCAGCCCGAACGGCGGAGCGGCGGTGAACCCGATCACGTCGCTGCCGATCTTCGACCACAGCACGATCGGGATCGCGAAGGCGATCGCCACGAAGAAGCGGTTGCGCATGTCGGTCACCATCGCTCCCATCGACATGCCGCCGTGACCGCCGTGACCCATCACCTCCTGCGGGGAACGCGGTCCGGGACCCTCGCGATGGTCGCCGCCCCCTTGGTCGCTGCCGTGAGCGTGACCGGCGGCGTGGCCGTGATCGCTGTCGTGGGCATGATCGCTGCCGTGGGCATGCGGCATGCGGGGTTCGGCCGCGGGATCGCAGACATGTGCCGGCACGGATTGCCCTGCGCAGTGATATCCGCAGGTCTCCACGGCCTCACGCAGCCGCTCGAGCGAGGTGTGAGCGGGGTCGAAGGTGACGGTCGCCGTCTGTGCGACGGGATTGGCCTCGACTCGTTCAACGCCCGCCTCGCGCCCGAGCACTCGCTCCACGACCGCCTTCTCCGAGCCGCGCAGCATGGGCCGCACATCGAGCACGGTGGTCGTTCGTTCAAGCTTGTCACTGATCATCTGGTGGCTCCACTCGGGTCATGGGACACTGTGTCAGCCGACCGCCTGCCGGCGTCGGGGGAAACCACCGGACGGCACTCGTAGCGGCTACTGAGATCGGGGCCCCACACCCGTCAAAACCAGCCGCGGCGCTTGAAGAACAGCAGCAGGATGAGCATCGCTCCGGCCTCGAGTCCGATCCCCAGGCCGGCGAAGGCCCCGCGACGGGATCGTGGAGGTGTCGACGAGGCGGTGGGACACGATTCGCAGCATAGATGAACAGCTGATCAGACGTTCAGCATTCTCGCGTCCTCTCGCGGCAGCCGCCGCAGGCGCCCCAACCGAACAGATCAGCCGCGGCGCATGAGGCGGGCGACCGCGGCCATGAGCTCCTCGGTCTTCTCGCCCTTGTCGTCCTTCGCGCCGAGCACGCAGTGCTGCGCGTGGTCGTCCAGAAGCCCGAGCGCGACCTTGTCCAAGGCCGCCTGCACGGCCGAGATCTGGGTCAGCACGTCGATGCAGTAGCGGTCGTCCTCGACCATGCCCTCGATACCGCGCACCTGTCCCTCGACGCGCCTGAGACGCTTGAGTAGCTGCTCCTTCGTCGCGGTGTAGCCGCGCGTCGGAGTCGTCGTGGTGTTGGCCATGCGCTCAATATACCCCCTGGGGGTTCGGCGCGGCCAGGATGATCTGCGCGGAAGGAAATGCGCGATGGGTCTTGACATACCCATA
>JBBQBV010000224.1:0-4030 GCA_038318085.1 Solirubrobacterales bacterium | reverse complement strand
CCTCGACTTTCGTGATTTTAGGCGGCGGCGAGCTCTGATGGTGTCGGGGCGGGTGTGATTTGTGGGTTGGTGGTCACGGTGGGTGCTTGTGCCCAATATTCGTGGCGGATGAGTTCGCGGCGCAGCGCGGCGAGCATGTCGGCGTAGCTGACTGTCGTCTTGTGGCGGTACCACGGCGCGGCGGCGCGGCGGGTGTTGAGGTCGGCCTGAGCGTCGCCGTGGAGGGCGTACCAGGCGATCGTGATCGTTTGGCATAGGAAGCCGAAGGGGACGGTGCGCTGGACCGCGCGCTGGACGCGGTTGCGGGCTTGGCCGACGCCGTGGGCCTTGGCTTCTTGGTGGACGGTCTCGATCGTCCACCGGCTGTCATAGCGCGCGATTAGCTCGGCGGTGGTGGCGTCGGTGGCGGTGCTGGCGATCGCGACGTCGTAGCCGTCGCTGCGGTCGGGTTTGCGGATCAGCATGATCACGACGGGCCGCGTGTGAAACGGCCCGTACCACAGGCAGGTCGTGCGCCACACGTGCTCGACACGGCTGCGTCGGTCGGGGCCGGTGATCGTGACCGGCGCAAAGACTGCGCTTGCGGCCAGCTGGGCGAGGCTGGCCATGCGAGCGCCCTTGAGCGCGGGTCGTCCGCGCTTACCGGTGCGCGGCGGCGTGAGCGCGAAGACCGCGGCGTTTGAGCGCATCCTGGTGGTGACCGTCACGTAGTCGGGCAAGCCGCGCCACGCCTTGGTCGCATACGCGCCATCCATGACCAACTCGATGACGCGCTGCGGGAAGCGCTTGATGACCGTGTCGAGGAGCGTCCGCGCCAGCTCGGGCTGGGATCGCCGGTCGGGATGAGAAGCGTCTCTGGGCCGGAAGAGCCGGAAGAGGATCGGCAGGCCGACCGACCGGCCGCCTAGACACGGCAGCTCGACAACGAGCACGACAACGACCCAGCAGTTGCCCCAACGAGTGCGCCGGCCCGAGCCCTCCGGCTGGGCGCCGTCGTGCAGGTAGTGCGCGCCCCACACGCGCCTGCCCGAGCGCCCGAACAGCGTGTCGTCAACGGCCAGCCGGATCGGGGCGCCGGCCTTGACGAACACCGATACCAGAAAGTCCACCAGCCGCACGCCCAGCTCGTCGGGCTCCCAGCGCCGTCTGGCGAAGAAGTCGTGCGCGCGGCTGTGATGCCACTCGCCGGCCAGCCCGGCGGCCTGCAGCATCCCCGTGATCGTGCAGTCGCGGACGCGACCAACGAACCCGACCACCAGCATGCTGAAGGTCTGAAACGTCGGTTGCGAGAAGCACGGCCCGAGCAGGGACAACAGCCCGGCAAGCGAAGTGGGAACCTGACACACGGCGGCGACCCCCTGGTGAAAGGGCCACGGCCAGCGTCATCACCGCCCCGCGGCCCGATGGGCTTGACACCCACCGGATTCGGGGTCGCCGCCACCCCTCCTCCGCGGCACGCACGCCACCGCCCGCCACCGACGCTTCCCGCGGGAACGCCCAACCCCGCACACGCACGCCAAAATCACGAAACTCGAGGGACTCCTCGAATCGCCCGAAATTGCGGAACTGATCCGCGAGCTTGAGGCGACGCGCTGGACAGGCCGCCCCGGCTACCCGATCCGGTCGCTCGTCGGGATGACGCTGGCAAAGAGCCTGTACGCGATCCCGACGTGGACGCGCACCGTGCGGCTGGTCCGCGAGCACGCCGCGCTGCGCGCCGCCGTCGGCGGCGACGTGCCCTCTGAGTGGGCGTGCTACCGGTTCACGCGCAAGCTGCGGGAGCACTCCGACGCGCTCGCGCGGTGCCTTGACCGCGTGACGGCTGCGCTGCACGCCAAGCACCCAGACATGGGGCGTGACGTGGCGATCGACGGGTCCGACCTTCCCGCCTACGCCAACGGGCAGCGGTTCCTCTCCAAGAACGGCCCGGAGCGCGAGCGCTACTCCGACCCCGACGCTTCGTGGGGGCACCGTTCCGCTGTCTCGACGCGCAAGGGCGGCGGCTACTACGGCTACAAAGTTCACGCCGCCGTATGCGTCGTAACCGGCCTGCCGCTCGCATGGACCGTGGAGACGGCAAGCGCCGCTGAGCAGCACTTCGCGCTGCCGCTGATCGACGCGGTCCGCGAGCGTGGCTTCAAGGTCAAGACGGCGATCATGGACAAGGGCTATGACAACGGCCCGATCCATGACGGGTGCATGGACCGCAACGTCTGCCCCGTCACGGCGCTGGTCAAGAGCGGGCGCGTCAAGCGCGGCGAGCACAAGCCGCCGACCTGCGAGCACGGCACCTGGACGTTCGCCGGGGCCGACTTCAAGCGCAAGGCGACGAAGTGGCGCTGCCCGACTGGCGCCTGCAAGCCCGCCAGCCGGTGGGTCAAGGCCGACCGGCTCCACCCGCTGATTCCGCGCGAAACCGCGCGGTCGCGCAAGCTCTACCGCAGCCGCGGCGCCGTCGAGCGCGAGTTCGGGCGCCTCAAGCACGAATGGGCGCTGCTCCCCCTGCGCGTCCGCGGGCTGGACCGCGTGCGGCTTCACGCTGATCTGACGGTCCTCGCCAAGCTGTCCTGCGCGCTCGCAAAGGCGCGTACCGTGCCGCTCGCAGCGTGACTCCACGAGCAGTGTCATCGCGGCCTTGCCTTACCTGCAAGCCAAGACCGCCTGCCGAGAACGACTAAGCCGGGGCGATAGTCGATCCCGCGATGCTCCGCCCGGCGGTCGAAACACGCAAGACAAAGCACCGGGTCCACCACTGCGCCGAGCCCCGGCACCTCCCAGACCTGCCCGTCGATCACAGCGCGCCAAAGCGCATCGGGCACATGGAAGTCGAGCCCACCGGAGTGCCAGCAGTCCTTGCAGGTTTGGGGGCGCGGGGGAAGGGTAAACCGGTAGCAAACCAAGCGGAGCTGGGCGACTATCGCCTTCGCCACCGCGCTAAACGCCAGTCCGGGGGAGGGGCGACATGCCCACATATGTCCACGCCTATGGAAGCGACACGTGGCACTGGTGCCGGAACTGCAATAACTACCCATCGGATCCCACCTCGCACGAAAGGCACCCTGCGGGCGAGCGGCCTAAGAGCGGCGAGTTGTGCAATACCTGCAAGGGGAAGGAAAGCAACGACGACTGCCGCCAGTAGCGGCATAGGACCGGAGCCAAGCCAGGGGATGGTGTAGACCGCCACCCTTTCTTCGGGCGAAGGCCAAGCGACCCAGCCACAAGGCGAAGCAGCACAAGCGGTGCAGGTAGTACGTGCCGCTCAGCCATGAGCCGCCTGCCGATGACGTGGGGTAAACCTACAAAATCCCGCCTCTCGGTTTCCCCAAAACCCCCCTATTTGCAGGGACGAATGGGCAAGGGAAAGACTTTCGTCAATCCCTCCTAGGGCTTCATTCACTCTGTTTCGTGTTGCGCTTGCAGCCGTCCGCCGCCGCGGCTGGCCGCCGAAAACCCGGCGTCGAGCGTTCTCGCGAAGGCAGCCACGCGCTACGCGAGTGGCTGCGCTTTTGCTCCTCGGCCCGAGCGGCAGTACGAGGAGTCGTATCGCCGCCAAGGTCGGCGAGGCATGGAAAGCACGAGTCCAGAGCGAGGCTGGAATCCGGGCACGCACGACGGGAGCGGTAGCGTGGCCGACGGACGCAAGCAGTTCGATGACAAAGGAGGAGATCCCCGATGAGCGAGCTTGAGGAGTTCCTAGACACTTTCGTGCCGCGCCAGGAGGCAGCGGACGCTGCTCTCCATAACGGCGATCCCGGACCGCGCACGCAGCTTTGGTCGCACGAAGACCCGGTCACGGTGCTGGGGGCGTTTGGTGTGGCCGCAAGTGGGTGGGAAGAGGTCAGCGAGACCTTCGAATGGGTCGCGTCTCGGTTCTCCAAGGCCGACGACTTCCGACTAGAGCTGATAGCGGCTGGTGTCAGCGGCGACCTTGCTTACACCGTCGGCTACGAGCACTCCTTGGTCTCACGCGACGACGGTCCTGTGCGTCCGAATCGGCTCCGCGTGACCCACGTGTACCGCCGCGAACATG
>JBBQBV010000223.1:0-4041 GCA_038318085.1 Solirubrobacterales bacterium | reverse complement strand
CGCCGGCTGCGGCGCACGGACGACGCGCGCGAGCGGGCCTGGTGGGAGGAGGTGATCGGCGCGCTCGCCGTGTGAAGGTGCGCCGCATTCGGGCGTCACAGATACGTGCGCTCCACGACACTGGATCAGATCGCCCGCCCTGGTTCATCGCGGCGGTCGCCGCGGGGGACGCGTGGTAGGCCTTCGGCATCCCGCTCAGCGTGGGGCGTACATGATGACCCCGATCCCGACGAGGCAGATGGTTGCGCCGGCGAAATCGAAGCGGTCGGGTCGGAATCCGTCGAACGCCACGCCCCAGGCCAGAGAGCCGATGACGAACACGCCGCCATAGGCCGCAAGCACGCGACCGAACTCGTTGCTCGGCTGAAAGGTGGCCACGACTCCGTAGAGGCCGAGGGCGATGACGCCGAGTGCGACGACGAGCGCTCCCCTGTCGTCGCGAAGGCCTATCCAGACCAGGTAGGCGCCCCCGATCTCTGCGAGCGCGGCCGCGACGAACAGGATGATCGAGCGGCCGGTCATCGCGCGTGATCACGGCTCGCTGCGAACGGTGCGCCCTGCTGCGCACCGTGCGCTTGCTGCGGCGACGAGAGCCGCCCCAAGGTGTAGTGCGGCGACTACCCCGGCGAGGATCGCAAGGCCGTCGCGGTTCTCGTCGAGCTGGTGGGTGACCTCTCGGACATCCAGCGAGGCGAAGACAAGCATGGCTAGGGCGATGGCCACGAAGAGCAGGATCCAGCGGGGTCGAACCCACGCGGCGGCGGCCAGCCCGAGCGAGGCGAGCGCCGCGAGGATGACGAACGGCCTCGACTCCAGGTCTACACCCAGGACCCTGGCGTCGCTCTCGCTCCCGGATGCCTCCTCAGCGACGTGAGCCTTCGCCTCTCCCCGCGCCTCTCCGCCATTGGTCTCCTCCTTCGGGCCGGTCTCTACACCGGGGGCCGCTTCGCCTTCGCCGGACGGCGCGGGCTTGGACTCGGGCGCGGTCGCCTCGGGGGGATGGGTCTCGCCCGCGTTGCGCTCCAGCACCACCCCGATGACCAGAGTGGCGGTGGCAGCGACGATCAGGCCAACCAGGAACGACCGTCCGCGCATCAGCACGCACCGCCCCGTCTCGTGTTGCGCCGGTAGAGCAAAACGCCTAACGGCTGCCGCCGTGACGCTTAGCAGGCATGCGAGCTAGTCTGCACCTTGAACCCAAGTTGAAGTCAAGGGGGAGAGTCTCGTGGACGAACCGGCGCTCACTATCGGCCAGGTCGCAGCCAGCGCCGGCATCAACCCCTCCGCCATCCGCTATTACGAGAGAGTGGGGCTCCTGCCAGAGCCCGAGCGCCGCAGCGGCCAGCGCCGCTACACCAAGGAGACGATCCGCCGACTGCGAGTCATCGACGTCGCCAAGCGCGCCGGCTTCACGCTCGATGACGCCCGCGCGCTCCTAGCCACAGGTGACGACGGGACTCCGGCGCACGAGCAGCTACGCCAGCTCGCACAACGCAAGCTGCCCGAGGTCCGCGCCCTGATCGCGCGCGCCGAGGCGATGACGCGCTGGCTCACGACCGCCAGCGGCTGCAACTGCGACACCCTGGACGTCTGCGGGCTCTTCGAGGACGAGCACCCCAGCGGAGACCGCACAGACAGCCCACAGGAAGGCGTCACGCTCAAACTCACGCACGTCGGCTGAGCCCAGGCCGTCTTGGCGCGTCATCGCCGGCAACGGGGTGAGCACGTCCGTTTCCTCAGCGGGACAGACGACAACTCACCGGCTGCGAAGCCTTCCTTCGCCGGAATGAGCTCGTCGCCCCGGCTGTTCACGAGTGGTCAATCGCATCTGAACCAGGCTGCCGCCGCGAGACGAGGAGGGGCGCGGCTCCGCAGACCGGGTCGCGCTCACCCGGTGAAGCTAGCGCGGCTTTGCGGGCGCGCACGATCGCCGAGGCGGCGTGCTCGTGGACGCGATGGGTCTCGACGACCTCGACGTCGGCAAAGCCCGTTGCTCGGAGGCCGTCCTCGTATTCGGCACGCGTCAGCGCGCCGGCTACGCAGCCGGTCCACTGCGCAATGTCGGCGCGGGCGAGGTCGTCCATGTCGTCGTCGGCGATGACGTCGGACACCGCGAAGCGTCCCCCGGGCCGCAGGACGCGGGCGGCCTCGCGCAGCACGCGCGCCTTGTCGCCGGAGAGGTTGATCACGCAGTTGGAGATCACGACGTCGACCGACGCGTCGGCGAGCGGGATCTCCTCGATGGTCCCCTTGACGAACTCGACGTTCCCGACGCCCGCCTCCCGGGCGTTCGCGCGCGCCAGCTCGAGCATCTCGTCGGTCATGTCCAGGCCGTACGCTCGGCCGGTCGGCCCGACACGGCCGGCGGAGAGCAGCACGTCGCCGCCCGCCCCCGAGCCGAGGTCGAGCACGGCCTCGCCCTCCCGCAGGTCGGCGATCGCCGTGGGGTTGCCACAACCAAGGGACGCTTCGAGGGCCTTCGAAGCAGCCTTGTCGGCGGCGTCCTCCCCGTAGAGCCTGCGCCCAAACGCGTCGCGCGCGTCCGCGGGTGCGTCGGTGATCGTCGCGAGCGCTGCCTCCTGCGGTGCGCAGCCGCAGCCGTCGCCGCAGCACGATGCATCACCCCCGCTCGCGGCGGCCTTCGCGGCCGCGGCGTAGCGTTCGCGTACGGCCTCGCGGATCTCGTCGGGCTCCGTCAGCTGCTCAGCCATCGCTCCAGCTCCTTTAGTGCGTCGGGGACGACGTAGTAGTAAGCCCACAGCCCGCGCCGCTCGGAGTCGACGATCCCGGCCTCGCGCAGGACCTTGAGGTGGTGGGAGACCGTGGGCTGGCCGACGTCGAACAGCGGTGCGAGCTCGCACACGCACACCTTCCCTGCGTGCTTTCGCAGGACGTCGACGAGCGTGAGCCGGATGGGATCGCCGATCGCCTTGGCCACCACGGCGAGCCGTTCGGCCTCCCGACGTTCGACGTCGGGGTAGACGACCGGCTCGCAGCATCGCTCGCCGGCGGGGCGCTTCTGCTTGCGCTCGATCTCCTCATCGACCAACATCGATCTATACATATCGATTGAAGCGACGCCTGTCAATGCTTTAATGCGCGGAGATGGATTTCGACGGCGAAAGAGCGGTCGAGGGCGGAGCTCCCTCGACCCGTCACGACGGACGAGCAGGCGGCCACGCGACCGATCCGCTCGCGATCGCCGTCGTCACCGACATCCACGCGAACCTCCCCGCACTGGAGGCGTCGCTGGCGCGAATCGAGGAGCTCGGCATCGACCGCGTCTACTGCGGCGGCGACCTCGTCGGCTACGGCCCGCACCCGAACGAGGTGTGCGCGCTGATCGAGGAGCGCGGGATACCGACGATCTACGGCAACTACGACTACGCGACCGCTCGCGACCTCGAGGACTGCGGCTGCGCGTATGTCACGCAGCACGATCGCGAGCTCGGCCAGCGGTCCGTCGAGTGGACGCTCGCGCACGCCGACGACCGCTCCAAGGCCTTCATGCGCGAGCTCCCCTTCGACCTGCGCTTCGAGCTGGGCCCGCGCCGCGTCCGCCTCGTCCACGGCTCGCCGCGCAAGGTCAACGAGTACCTCTTCGAGGACAAGCCCGCGCGCCTCTACGAGCGCCTGGCGCGCGACGCCGGCTGCGACGTGCTGGTCTTCGGCCACACCCACAAGCCCTGGATTCGCGAGCACGGCGGCGTGCTGTTCGTAAACTGCGGCTCGGTCGGCAAGCCCAAGGACGGAGACCCCCGCGCCGCCTTCGCCGTCCTGGAGCTCGAGGGCAGCGAGGTGCGCGCCGCGATCGAGCGCGTGAGCTACGACGCCGACGCGGTGGCGCGGGAGGTCGCCGCCGCCGGCTTGCCCGACGAGTACGCCGAGAAGCTGGTCATCGCCGTCTAGGCAGAGGAGGAACGACGATGAAGTACATCTTGTTCG
This sequence comes from Solirubrobacterales bacterium, assembly GCA_038318085.1. Lineage (GTDB taxonomy): Bacteria > Actinomycetota > Thermoleophilia > Solirubrobacterales > Solirubrobacteraceae > DATLGB01. Next base: position 96 of record JBBQBV010000223.1, on the reverse strand, counting down.
TGTGCACACACAACGCGGGCCGCTCGCAGATGGCCCAGTCGTTCTTCGAGCGCCACGCGCCCGACGACATAAGGGCCGAGTCGGCCGGGCAGGAGC
>JBBQBV010000222.1:0-4193 GCA_038318085.1 Solirubrobacterales bacterium | reverse complement strand
AACGTCCACGCGCGGTGAATCGGGCTCTATGGTGCGGCACTCCGGGCCTCCTTGAGGGCGTGAGCTCACACCCACACCCTCTCGGCAGGCCCGGACCTACCCCCTCACCGCGTTCTGAAGGTCCCTGGGCGCGTCAGCTAGACCAAGCGACATGCGCGCGGCTCGTCCCGGTCGTCGGAGGGGACGTCCCAGGCGGCGAAGAGGTAGTGGCCGTGGCTGATGGCGACCTCGTGATCGCGGTCGTCGAAGGCGATGACCGCCGTTCGTGTCTCGGGCGGCGTCGGGCCCCAGGCGCTGAGGACGCCGGGCTCCTGTTCGGTGTTGACCGCGGTCCAGCCGGGGACGTAGCTGCTGGATCCCTCGATTCAGCCGTCCTCGGCACCGTCACGGTGGCAGAGCACCTGACACGGATACGCGTTGCTGGGGTCGTTGCAACCGAGCAGAACGAGCGCGTAGCGGCCGTCAGGCGAGCGCGTGACCGCAAGCGCGCGGACGAACGGCTCGGGCAGCTCGCCCCGGGCGGCCGCTTCGGGCGTGGCGTAGACCCGCGGCACACGGTAACCCTGTGCCCGAGGTCGGCGCAGTCGGGCAACGGCTGGGTGGCGCGTGCGGGTGTGTCTTTCGGAGCTCGAGGTCAAAGCCAAGCTCCTCTGCCGCCTCGACGAGCCGTGCCAGGCCGCGTCCGCCGCCTCGGGGTCGAACGCCTCATGGCGGAAGCAGATCGCTCCAGTAGCGCCCGGGGCCTCGGTTCGCTCGGTGGGATTCGCCGCGGGCGGCGAGGCGCAGGCGTCACTGGGCACCCGGACGAGCACGCCCTCGTCGGCCTCGACACGGCCGACGAGCAACTCGCGGCCTTTCAGGCTGAGCCTCGCGTTAGCGTGCAACCTCATCCGGTGTCCTCCTTGGAACTGGTGGCTTCGACACCAACCAGCCTCCAAGGAGGCCCGGATGAACAACGTCCTCAGGAACTACAACTTGTCGACCAGCTGGAGCGGCTCCAGCTCGAACGTGACGGGTCGACGGCGTCGGTTTCGTCGTTCTGTGAGCTCCAGCTGGAGCGCGTGGAGTCGATGTCGTGGGTGGCCGGGTCGATGAGTGTGTTCGGGGTTGAGTCCCTGGTTGGCCGCCCGGCTGGGTGCCTGGGAGATCTGCTTGTCCGCCTGACGGAGCTGATTTCGGCGACTCCCTCCGAGAGGGCGCGGTCCGAGCTCGTGAGCAGGCCCTTGATCTGGTTGGGGGTCAGGCCGGGGTTGAGCTGGAGGAGCAGCGCGACCGTGCCCGAGACCATGGGAGCGGCCATCGAGGTGCCGCCGGCGCGGATGTACTGGCCGTCGACGATGCACGTCGGGCACATCGCGGTGAACGCGCTGCCGGGAGCCAGATTGGAGACGATGCCCGAGCCCGGGGCGTAGACGTTTAGGCTTGGCGACGCCGTCCTGGGTCGTGCCGCGGCTCGACCAGGAGGCCATCTTGTCGCGTAGATCGACCGTGTGGCCTGGTCGTCGACCGCGCCGACGGAGATCACGTAGGGGTCGTTGCCCGGCGCATAGCGGACGGCGTCTGAGTCGGTGCCGCGGCGGCGGCGGCGACGACGACGAGGCCCTTGAACCAGGCCGCCTCGACCGCCGCGTCGAGTGGATCGGTCTCATGGGACTCCGCGACCGTCGACTCCAGCGACAGGTTCAGGACGCGGATGTTGTACTCGGCCCTGTGATCGACGGCGAACTGGATGCCGTAGATGACGTCCAGGACGGTCGAGTTGCCGGCCTTGTCGGCGGCCTTGATCGAGATCAGGTTCGCGTCCGGCGCCACGCCGCTGTAGCGGCCCTTGAGCGGGTCGCCCGTGAGGCGATTGTTGGAGTCGCCGGCGATGATGCCCGCGACGTGCGTGCCATGGCCGTAGCCGTCACCCGCATCGACGGCGTCGGGGTTCACGACGCCCGAGCCGATCACGCGCGAGCTGGTGTTGCTCGACGAGGTGCGGAAGTCGGGCAGGTCAGCGGCGATGCCGGCGTCGACGACGGCGACGCCGACGCCGACGCCGGTCGCCGCGGCGGCCGCACCGTGTCCGGTCCACACGTCTGGCGACTGGATGGAGTTGTTGAAGCTCGTGGCGAGCGCCTGTGACTTGACCGCGCCGTTGAGCGAGACGGTCTTGACGCCGGGGCGCGAGGCGAGTTCGCGGGCACCGGCGGCCGGCAGCTTCGCGACGACAGTGTTGATGATGTGCAAATCACGCGTGACGCTGCCGCCGCGCTCGCCGACCGGCGACGTCGCATCGGCACGCGTCGTGCCGGCGCTGAGTTGGACGATGACCTCGACCTGCTGCTGGGCGTGCGCGCGGCGATCGCGGCGAGCGCTGACGTCGTGGCCGGCTGCGTCGCGGCTGGAGCGGCGCTCGAATGCGGCGACGGGATGACCGACGGCGCGCCCGGGAGCATCAGCGGGAACGCGATGACGTCCCGAGCAGGACGCGAACCAGCGCATCTTGAAGACGATGTTCGAGGCGTACGGCATGTCGGGCGCGACCTCCGTGTCGCTCGGGCTCAGCGGCGTCAGTTCCGTGAGCCGACGGCTGGGCCGCCTCCCGTGGGAGGCCCCTGGCGTTGCGTCCCCACCTCACGACGGGTTGCCGCACTGCGAAACAGCTCTCACACCGGCTATCGGCCAGCCCGCACCGGGGCGCGACCGCACCAGAGGCGTGTACGACCGCCCCCGCTGAGGATTGAGTTCCGGAACGCTCCCAGCGCGGCTCTGACGTCCGCGCTATGCGGACTGGCCGAAGGAGCGGCGCAGGTGATCTTCGGCGTAGCGGTCCACGACCGCGTCAAGCCAGGCGGTCAACGGCTCCCGCTCAGATTGGTAGCCCGGGAGCTCGTCGAGGATCCTGCCGAGCAGGTCGCGAGCGGCGTCGTCGGCAGTGAGCTGTCCGAGCCTTAGCCTGAGTCGCGCGAGGACACGCTCGGAAACGCGCCACCACAGCTCAGACACGGCCTCCGGATCGATGGCGAGGCACTTGCCGACGAGGTCGGCCAGGTCGGTGTCCTCATACGTGCGGCGAAGTGGCTCCATGCGCTGAACGAGGCGCAGGTGGCGAGCCTCGTGGCGTAACTCGGGTGGCAGTGCACGGACGGGGTCGCGCTCAGCAGTGGGCGCGCGGCGATGGATCTCTCCCGCCGGTTCCAGCACGCGCCGCGTGCCACACGGCCTTCGGCGCTCGACGACCACGGCGACCAGCGGCTCGTGGGCGAAGTGCTTGCGCAAAGGCGGCAGGAGCGTGTCGGCCCGCTCGGGTGCCACGAGACAGAACAGACGCGGGTGTGTCGTGTCAGGCGGACCCGCGAGTCCCGTCGATCGTGCCGCGCCTTCTTGCACTTGGCCGCCATCGCCGCGGTCAGCCTCACGTCCGAACCTCGAGTCAGCGGTTCTCCCGGCCACGAGGCCACCGACGACCCCCAAGGTCCGCACGGCATCCTGCTTATCGTAAGCCATCGGTCGCTTCCCGTCCATGGGTGTGCAGGAGATCAAAGCGCACCGCACCGGGCCGCGGCAAGTCCGGTGGACCAACGTTGCCAGGACAGCAACAGCGCTCTTAGTCGCGGCCGCAGGCGCTCACCCCTGGGGCGGCATGCCGCCCAGCACACTCAGAAACGCGCCCGTGACCCCGCTCTGTTCGGTTTCTTTCCCGGGCTGGCAGGAGGATGTCCGAATGCGTGACGTGGCTAGACCGTATGGCCTGTCGTCCTGAGCGGCGGGCCTGTCCGGTTCGGGTGTGAGGGTCGGCACCCGCGCATGAGATGCGCGGGTTGACCGTCGAGGATTGGGCCTCGGCGGGGACCGCAATCATGGGGGTGCCGACATGGCGCAGGCTAAGACCTGGGCGGCCTTCGATGTGCACGTCAGCGGCGTGGTCGCCGCGACGCTGGATCGCGATTCGGGGGAGCTTCGGGTGCAGCGGCTGTCGGGTCGCAGCGACGATGTCGTGGCGTTCGCGGCGGGGTTGCCGGGGCCGCTGCGCGCGACCTATGAGGCGGGGCCGACGGGGTTCGTGCTCCGGAGCCTGTCAAGCCGGATGAGACACTTTCGCTGCGGATTTAGTGAGCCGCGGCCTCCTTGTCGGCGGGCTTGTTGATCCACGCGGCGGTGGGCAGCGCGGGCGGTCGTGGCGTGTAGCGCACGAAGCGTTCGGGGGT
>JBBQBV010000221.1:0-4316 GCA_038318085.1 Solirubrobacterales bacterium | reverse complement strand
GCCGAGGAGGATCTGAAGCGCTTGGATGACGCGATCGCCCGCGGCGCCTTCGCCAGTCGCGCCGCCGCGATGCGGGACGGGCTGGAACGCCTGCTGCGCGAGGAGCGCGAGCACGAGATCACCGAGGCATACCGCCGCGCGTACGCCGGCCAAGGTCCCGCTCCGGACGAGCCGCTCGTCGGCGAGGCCGGTCTGCGGCTCGGCAGCGAGCTGCTCGGCGCCGACGAGCCACGGTGACCCGCGGCGACGTCTACGACGTCGACTGGCCCGGCCTGGGCCTGCGTCCCGCGGTGATCGTCACGCGCCCTACCGCGATTCCCTTCCTGGCGAACGTCACCGCCGTGCTCGTCACGACCCGCGTGCGCGAGCTGCCGACTGAGGTCGAGCTGGGCGGGGCGAACGGCCTGCTCGACGGCTCAGTCGCCAGCTGCGACAACGTGCTGACGATCCCCAAGACCGCGCTGGCTGGTCGTCGCGGCTCGCTTGGGCCCGGCGAACAGCATGCGCTGGACCGCGCGCTGCGCACAGCGCTCGCGCTGGACTGACCCGCCGGCACCCCCGCCTATCCTCTGACGTGATGGCTTCTCAGCGACACGTGACGGTCGGCGGCGTCCAGGTGGGCGGCGGCGCTCCCGTCGCCGTCCAGACGATGACCAAGACCGAGACGGCCAATCTCGCCGCCACCATGGAGCAGATCCGCAAGGTCGCCGACGCCGGCGCCGACATCGTGCGCGTCGCCGTGCCGCGCGACAGGGACGTGGCGGCGCTCAAGACGATCGTGCGCGAGTCGCCGATCCCGATCATCGCCGACATCCACTTCAACCACACGCTGGCGCTGAAGGCGATCGACGCGGGCGCCCACTGCGTGCGCCTGAACCCGGGCAACATCGGCGGGCCGGACAAGGTCGCCGAGGTCGCCGCACGCGCCACCGCGGCCGGGACGCCGATGCGGATCGGCGTCAACTCCGGCTCGCTTCCCAAGCACCTGCACGCGCTCGAGCGCGAGAACCCCGTCGAGGGCCTGGTCACCGCCGCCGCCGAGTTCGTCGAGCTGATGGAGCGCCTCGACTTCCGGGACTTCAAGGTCTCGATCAAGTCGACGAACGTCCCGAACACGATCGCCGCGAACCGCCTCCTGTCAGAGCGGATCCCCTATCCGCTTCACCTCGGCATCACCGAGGCCGGCACCAAGTGGACGGGCTCGCTGAAGTCCGCCGTCGGCCTCGGCACGCTGCTGGCCGACGGCATCGGCGACACGATCCGCATCTCGCTGTCGACCTTCCACGCCGAGGAGGAGGTCAAGGTCGCCTGGGAGATCCTCAAGGCGCTGAAGCTGCGCGAGCGCGGCCCCGTGCTGATCGCCTGTCCGACCTGCGGCCGCCTGCAGTTCGACATGGACACGGTGGTGACCGACATCGAGCGCCGCCTGGAGCAGTACGCCGATCCGATCGAGGTCGCCGTGCTCGGTTGCGCGGTCAACGGCATCGGCGAGGCCTCGCACGCCGACTTCGGCATCACCGGCGCGCTCAACGAGGGGCTGATCTTCTCCCGCGGCAAGGCGCTGCGCAAGGTCCCGACCGAGCACCTCGTCGACGAGCTGTTCGCCGAGATCGACAAGTACTACGCCTCCTCGAAGGAGATCGTGGTCGACGAGACACTCGCTGCCGAGGGCGCCGAGTGGCTCGCCGAGATCGAGGCCGCCAACGCGGGGGAGATGACCCCCGAGCGCCTCGCCGCCGCCGAGAAGGCCGCCGCGCTCGACGAGGACGCCTCGCCGACCGCCGGGCGGCGCTTCACGCGAGCCTAGGCGGCGGGGGCAGGGCGGCTAGGGCCGGCGGGGCCGCCGCCGGCCGTGGTCTTGGCCCAGACGCTTGAGGATGCGGTCCTCGGCTCGCCGCTCGATCGTCCCGGCGGCGACGGCCTTGTCGAGGATCGGCTTCGCGCCGGCTGAGCGCGTCGCGCCGTCGAGCCGGTCTCCCGAGGCCGTGCGCTTCGCGGCGAGCGCCGTGCGCACGTCCGCGCGCAGCCGGAAGCGGTCGGCCTGCTGGGCGGTGAGGGTGCCGTCGCGCTCGGCCTTGGCCACGATGGGTCCCGCGACCTTCGCCGCGTCCGCGGGCGAGAACGCCTTCAGGCGAGCCTGGCGGACGGCGCTGGCGACGTCGTGGCGGACAGTGCGGGCAGCGGCGGGGTCGCAGTGAGGTGTGCTGGGCGCGGCGGCGGCGGAGCCACCGAGCAGCGCCCCCGCGGCGCTGCCGGTGCCGAGGAGGACCACGGCGCCGAGTGCGAGCGGCCAGCGAGTGCGGATGGTGTGGGTCATGGGTCCAGCATGCGCGCGGCGGGTTCGGCCGGCGTAAGGCGAAGGTCAGGGGCGTGTAAGAAGTCAGAAGCGGCGGTCGTGACGCGGCGTACGCTGGCCCGATGGGCTCCACGGTGCTGCTGGTAGAGGACGAGCCGAGCATCGGCGCGCTCGTGCGGACCTATCTGGGCCGGGACGGCCACACCGTCGTCTGGACCCGGTCGGGTGAGGAGGCCCTGGCGGAGCTGCCGCGCCACCCCGTCGCGCTCGTCGTTCTCGACGTGGGCCTGCCGGGCATCGACGGCTTCGAGGTGTGCCGGCGCATCGCCGGCCGCGTTCCGGTGATCATGCTCACCGCGCGCGACGAGGAGGCCGATCGCGTCGCGGGCCTCGAGCTCGGCGCGGACGACTACGTCGCCAAGCCGTTCTCCCCGCGCGAGCTCGCGGCGCGCGTCAAGGCGGTCCTGCGCCGCTCGGCGGCGCCGCGAGGGGAGATCCTGAGCCTCGGCGCGATCACGCTCTCACGTGCGGCGCGTGAGCTGCGCATCGACGGGGAGGAGGTCGAGCTGACCGCGCGGGAGTTCGACCTGCTCGCCTATCTGCTCGAGCACGCCGGCGTGGTGGTCTCACGCGAGGCGCTGCTCGAGCACGTGTGGGGCTTCGCGGCGCCGGGGGCGACCCGCACCGTCGACGTCCACATGGCCCAGCTGCGCAAGAAGCTCGCCGATCCCGGTCTGATCCGCACGGTGCGCGGCGCGGGCTACAAGGCGGTGCCGTGAGGCGGACGCTTCGCGGCCACCTGTTCGGCTGGCTCGCGCTGACGGCGCTGCTGTCGACGGCGCTGACCGTGCTGGTGGCGGCAGTGCTCGTGCACCGGCGCGTCGAGGGGCAGGTCCTCACCACGCTTGGGCGGCAGGCGGATGCGGCGGCGGCCGCCGTGAGCGACGGCGCCCGGCTGCCCGTGCGCCCGCTGGCCCGCGTGCTTGTCCAGCGCGGCGGTCGGCTGGTCCCCGCGCGCCGGGCGGGTCTTGCGCCGGCCGAGCTGCGCGCCCTGCTGCTGCGGCTGCCCGGGTCCGGCGACGCGGACGGGCGCCTGGACGACCTCCTCTACGCGGCGCGGGAGACGCCGGCCGGGCGCCTCGTTCTGCTCCGCCAGGCGCGCGTCGGGAGCGGGGACTGGCAGCCGTTCGTGACGAGCCTCGTGCTCGCGGGCCTTGGCGGCGGCCTCGTCGCGCTGCTGCTGTCGGTCGTGGTCGCCCGCCGCCTGGCCACGCCGGTGCGCCGGCTCTCAGCGGCGACGCGGGCGCTGGCCGCGGGCGAGGCCGAGGCCAGCGTGCCGGTGCAGGGCCCGGAGGAGCTCGCGGAGCTGTCGGCGTCCTTCAACGCCATGGCGGGCGAGCTCGCCGCGGCGCGCGACGCCGACCGCGCCTTCCTGCTGTCGGTCTCCCACGAGCTCAAGACGCCGCTGACCGCCGTGCGCGGGTACGCGGAGGCGCTCGCCGACGGGGCCGTGGACCCCGCGGAGGCCGGAGTCGTCATCGGCGCGGAGTCCGCGCGCCTGGAGCGCCTGCTCTCCGACCTGCTCGACCTCGGCCGCCTCGAGCGCCGCGAGTTCGCCGTCGAGCTCGGGCCGGTGGATCTCGCCGCCGTCGCCGGCCGCGCCGTGACGCGCTTCCAGTCCCAGGCACGCGAGCTCGGCGTCGGGCTGTCGAGCATCGGCGAGCCGGTCTCGGTCGCGACGGGCGATCCCGAGCGCCTGCTGCAGGTCGTCTCCAACCTCGTCGAGAACGCGCTGCTGGCCACGCCGGCCGGCGGGAAGGTGACCGTCGAGGTGGCCCCCGCGCGGGTGACGGTCCGCGACACCGGGCCGGGGCTGGCTGCGCAGGACCTCCCGCGCGCGTTCGAGCGCTTCTATCTCCACGACCGCTACGGGGCCGGGCGCCGCGACGGCTCCGGCCTCGGCCTCGCCATCGTCCGCGAGCTGGTCACGACCATGGGCGGTGACGTGGCGGTCGACAGC
>JBBQBV010000220.1:0-4441 GCA_038318085.1 Solirubrobacterales bacterium | reverse complement strand
TCGACGCAGAAGTCGCGGTTGCCGTGGGCATCGGTGCACACGACGGGCGCGCCGGCCGCCATCGCCTCGAGCACCGGCAGGCAGAAGCCCTCGTGGCGCGAGGTCTGCAGGAAGACGGCGGCGCCGTTGAGCAGCTCGTTGACCTCCCCGTCGGATGGCTTGCGGTGGTAGGTGACCGTGTCGCCCATACCCTCCGCCATCTCCGGCTCGATCCCGTAGAGCCACAGCGGCGGGCGTGGCTCGGGGAGGCCGAGGTAGGCGTCGCGCGTCAGGGGAAAGTTCTTCAGCGGGTTGCCGCGGCCGAGGGCCAGGATGGCCTCGTCCGTGCGCGGTGCGCCGTCCAGCGCGCGCCAGCGGGCGAGGTCGACGCCGGGGGAGATGACCGTCGCGCCGGGCGCGTGGTTGAGCAGCGAGCGATAGACCCACTGCGACGTCGTCAGGTACGTGAACTCCGGCCGGTAGGTCGCGTAGACGCGACCGTGTACGTCTCGGTCCGGGTAGTAGGTCGTCTCGATGTCCTGCACGAAGTAGACCGGGACGCCGCGGCGCAGGCCGGCCTCCCAGACGTGCGGCGCCGTCTCCCACCACGTCGCGACCTTGATCGCGTCCACGGGCGCCAGCGCGGCGCGCAGCTCGTCGTAGCTCGCGAAGCTGCGCACCGGGACGCGCAGGTCATACCAGTCGGGCGGCCCCTCCACCAGCGTCCACAGCTCCGGGTGGTGGCCGCGGTCGAGCAGCCCGTTGAGGTGCTCGAAGACGACGCGGTGCCCGCCGCCGACGCCGAGATCCTGCGTCACGTAGACGATCCGCGCGCCGCCGTCGGCCTCGCGCACGTCGCGGCGATCAAACCAGTCGCCCCAGGTGTCCCAGAAGTGCTCCTGCGCGGCGATCTCCCGCGGGCCCTGGGTGCGGCCTCGCGTCTTGGACTCGTGGTGGGTGAGCGTCGCGGCGGGCGCGTAGACGACGCGCCGGCCCGACTCCCAGGTGCGCAGGCAGTAGTCGACGTCCTCGTAGGCCATGCCGTAGGCCTCGTCGAGCAGGCCGACCGCGTCGAGCGTGTCGCGCGTGATGTAGGCGCAGGCGCCGGTGACCGCGAGCGCGGGCTGCAGGACGTCTGCGGCGGGGTGGTCGGCGGGGCGAAAGCGGAAGCGGTGGTCAAACCACTGCGGCGCGTCCGGGTTGCGCACGGCGCCGGCGAACTGGATCGAGTCATCGGGATACAGCAGCTTGGCGCCCGTGATGCCGACGTCCGCGCCGCCGGACTCGTACGCGGCGTGCTGGAGCACGTCGAGCCAGCCGCGGTGCGCGATCACGTCCGAGTTGAGCAGCACCGCGTCCTCGTCTGGGCGCACCTCGCGCAGGCCGCGGTTAGCGTTGGCGGCGAAGCCCGCGTTGGGGCCGGCGACGACGGCATCCACGTGCTGGGAGGCGCCCAGACGCTCCACCTCCGAGGTCGGTGAGCCGTCGTCGGCGACGATCACGCGGACCCGGTCGCGATGGGTCGTGCGCCGGACCGAGCGCGCGGCCTTCAGCGCCAGCGTCGCCGGGCCGTAGCTGGGGATGACGACGGCGACCGGGCGCCCGTGCCGGGCGTACCAGAGGCGGGCGGGGGCGCTCGGGTCGCTCAGGCGCGTGACCAGGCCGAGTTGCGGGCCGAGCGGCGTCAGCCGCAGCGGGAAGCTCACGAGCCGGTACAGCGTCTCCTTCGGCCCGTGGTAGCGCAGGGTCAGCCACGCCCGCCTGGGGAGGTTGGACAGCAGGCGGCGCAGGAAGCGCAGGTACGGGTTCAGCCGCGTCATCGCGCCGGGCGCGCGCGCACGGCAGCGTGCGGCACGCCGAAAAAGCGGATCACTAGCCGCTCGCGGCCGCGGGCCGACAGCGCGGCCTTGAACATCGCCGGGGAGATCGGCGGCTGGGGGTGCGCCGGGCCCGTCGGCAGGTAGTAGACGCCGCTGGCCTGCTCGATGGTCCAGCCCGCGGCCTTGACCATGCGGTGCAGGCCGGCGCGGTTGGGCTGCCACCACCACGGCTCAGAGTCGCCCTCCAGGCGGGCGATCGGCGTGTTGGGCCGCAGGTAGGACGGGATGGCCTCGACGCCGTCGGCGATCACGGCCTCGCCGGTGCAGACGCTGCGCAGCGCCATCAGGGCGCCGACGGGATCGCGCAGGTGCATGAGCAGGGTGCCGAGGAAGACGAAGTCGAACTCGCCGACCAGCTCGGGGGTCAGGTCGTAGATCGACAGCATGCGGCGGTCGACGGTCGAGCCGAGCGCCGCGCGGGCGAGCTGGAAGCCCTCGCTGCCGTTCTTGACCTTGATGAGGTATTGCTGCTGGGCGGCCTGGACGTCGGCGCTGCCGCTGGCCGGCCAGTCCCACTGCGCCGGCTCGGGCAGGTCGACGGCGACGACCTCGCGCGCGCCGCGGCGCTCCATCTCAAAGGCCCAGAAGCCGTCCCAGGTCCCGACGTCCAGGCAGCGCTTCCCGGCCAGCGAGGCCGGGAGCGGGACCTTGGAGACGATCCGGCGCGGATCGAAGTGCCCGCGCGTGACGACCCCGCCCGGCAGCTCGAGCACGTGATACCAGTCGAGCGCCGCGACGCGGTCGCCGAGAGATGAAGCGGCGGCCGTCATTCGGGTGCGCCAGCCTAGCGAGGCGCGTTTGCCCGTCGACCTGCCGGGAAGGCGTTTGGCATGACCTCCTCCGGCTCCTCCGCCACCCAGGTCCCGGCCGTCGCGCTCTCAGACGGCACGGAGATCCCCCAGCTCGGCTTCGGCGTCTTTCAGGTCCCGCCCGAGGACACGGCGGAGATCGTCATGCAGGCGCTCGACGCCGGCTACCGGCACATCGACACGGCATCGGCCTACGGCAACGAGGGCGGGGTCGGCCAGGCCATCCACGCGTCGGGCCTGGACCGCGGCGAGGTCTACGTCACGACCAAGCTCTTCAACTCCGACCACGGCTACGAGCAGGCCAGGGCCGCCTTCAAGGCCAGCTACGGGCGGCTCGGGCTCGAGTACGTCGATCTGTACCTGATCCACTGGCCCGTGCCGTCCGCCGACAAGTACGTGGAGACCTGGAAGGCGCTGATCGAGCTGCGCGAGGAGGGGCTTGTGCGCTCCATCGGCGTCTCGAACTTCCAGGCGGCGCACCTCGCGCGGATCGTCGACGAGACCGGGGTGACCCCCGTGGTCAACCAGATCGAGCTCCACCCCTACATGCAGCAGGGCGGCCTGCGGCGCGAGCACGCCGACCGCGGCATCGTCACCGAGGCCTGGAGCCCGCTCGGCCAGGGCAGCCTGCTCGGCGACCAGACGCTGGTGGACATCGCCGAGGCCCGCGGACGCACGCCTGGGCAGGTCGTCCTGCGCTGGCACCTCCAGCTCGGCAACGTCGTGTTCCCCAAGTCGGTGACCCCCGACCGCATCCGGGAGAACATCGACCTCTTCGCCTTCGAGCTCTCCGACGAGGACATGGAGGCGATCGCGGCGCTCGACCGCGGCGAGCGCATCGGGCCGGACCCCGACACGTTCGTCCGGCCGTAGGCGTCAGCCGCCCTTGGCGAGCGGCAGGAAGACCGACGTCCACGGCGCTCCGTATGCGCGCAGGACGACATGCGGGAAGGGGTCGCCGTCACGGGTCCACGTCCGGCCGTGGCGGTCCTGGCGCACGATGTGCTCGAAGCTGGCTTCGCTGAGCGCCGTATCCAGCGGCTGGGCGAGCGCGAGCCCGGTGGGATCGATGACGTCGCGCTGGAGCTCGCTCGGCCAGAAGCCGTCGTTCTGGCGGGCGCTGAGCGAGGCCTCGGGGCAGATCCGGCCACCGGACACGGTCTTCAGCAGCGCCTGCAGCGGCGGCCAGTCCATCGGGTGCTTGCGCAGGATCAGCTCGGTCGTGATCACGAGCCGGCCGCCGGGGCGCAGCACGCGCGCCATCTCCGCCGCGCTGCGCCGGATCTCCGCGGGCGTGCCGAAGTGCTCGATCGAGGACAGGCAGGTGACGATGTCAAAGCTCGCGTCCGGCGCGTCGATGGCGCGCGCGTCCATCGAGCGGGCTTCGAGCCGATCCTCGCGGTAGGCAAACGGCGCGAAGGCCGCCGGGTTCTCGAGCATCCGCGCGTCGGCCTCCTGGCCTGCGAAGGCGCCGGCGCCGTAGACGTCGGTCGCCAGCACGCTGCGACAGCGGTTCGCCAGCCAGTACAGCGGCGGCTCGTGCCCGGCCGCGACGGCGAGCACGTCCTTGTCCTCACCGAGCGCTCCGGCCTCCTCCAGGTAGAGGGCGAGCATCGCGTACTCCCACGCCTTGCGATGCCGGTCGGCGGGGCTCGCCTGGGTGCGGCCGTCGACCTCGTGGATCTTCGCGATCAGGTCTGGGTCGTCGAAGTCGCGGACATCGCAGAGCTTGGCGTACTGGCGCGAGAGCGCGACCACGCTGCGGACCGTACT
>JBBQBV010000219.1:0-4472 GCA_038318085.1 Solirubrobacterales bacterium | reverse complement strand
TAGACGCCGCCCGTCGGGTTATGTGGGATCAGGTTGACCTTGTAGACGCGACGGTCGAGCAGCTCGGCGAGCTGGTGCGCCTGGGCGACCGTGTCGTTGACGCCGCCGAGCATCAGATACTCCACGAAGACCTTCTGGCGCCGCCTGGCGTACCAGCCCTGACAGGCGTCCAGCACCTCGGCGATGTCGTGGCGCTCGTTGACCGGCATGAGCTTGGAGCGCAGGGCGTCCTCGGGCGCGTGCAGCGAGAGCGCGAGCCGCAGCGGGAGGTCGCACTCCTCGGTCAGGCGGCGGATGCCGGGTACCCAGCCGACGGTGGAGATCCCCGTGCGGCGGTGCGTGATCCCGAGGTCGGGCAGCCGCTCCGCGGCGGGTAGGACGTTGTCGAGGTTCATCAGCGGCTCGCCCATGCCCATGAAGACGAGGTGGTCGACGGCCTCCAGGCGGCGGAAGTGCAGGACCTGGTCGAGGATCTCCGAGGCCGTCAGGTTGCGGGCGAACCGCATGGCGCCGGTCGCGCAGAACGTGCAGGTCAGCGGGCACCCGGACTGCGAGGAGACGCAGACCGAGCGGCGGCCGTCGCGGTAGCGCATGAGCACGGCCTCGATCGGCCGGCCGTCGTGCGTGTGAAAGAGCGTCTTGACCGTCCCGTCCTCGGCCTCCTTGCGCACCTGCGCCTCCAGGCTCGAGAACGGGACGTTCTCCTGAAGGCGCGCGCGCAGGTCCGCCGGCAGGTCGGTCATCTCGGCGTAGGAGGCGGCGCCCCGGCTCGCCCAGCGCCACACCTGGCGCGCCCGGAAGGCGGGCTGGCCGGCGGCGTCCAGGGTGTCGTGCAGGAGGGTGAGGTCCACGTCGGGTGGTGCCGGGTCGACGGGTGGCGGAGCCGGGCGACCGATTGGGGCTCCCGTGCGAATTAGGCTAGAGCCGTGCGTCTCGGCAAATACCTCGCTCACGCCGGCGTCGCCTCGCGGCGCGCGTCGGAGCAGCTCGTCTTCGCCGGGCGCGTCAGCGTGGGCGGCGCGGTCGTGCTCGACCCCGCCCGCGACGTCGACGACTCCAGCGGCGTGGCGGTCGACGGCGATCTGCTGGCGACGGGCAGGCGCTCGCGCGTCGTCTACGTCGTGCACAAGCCCGCGGGCGTGGTCTCGACGGCAAGCGACCCGCAGGGCCGGCCGACCGTCGTGGATCTGGTCGCCACGGACGAGCGGCTGTACCCCGTCGGGCGCCTGGACATCGACACCACCGGACTGATCCTGCTCACCAACGACGGCGACCTGGCGGACCGGCTGACGCACCCGCGCCACGGCGTGCCGAAGACCTACGTGGTGACCGTGACCGACCCGCCCGTGCGCCAGAACCGGATGCAGCGCCTGTCGGAGGGCATCGTGCTCGACGACGGGCCGACGCTGCCGGCCCGCGCCCGCAAGCTCTCGCCGACGCAGTTCGAGCTGGTCATCCGCGAGGGCCGCAAGCGCCAGGTCCGCCGGATGACCGAGGCCGTCGGCTACCGGGTCAAGGCGCTCGAGCGCGTGCAGTTCGGCCCGCTGCGCCTCGGCCCGCTGGCGCCGGGCGGCCACCGCCGCCTCAAGCACCCCGAGGTCGAGGAGCTGCGCGCGCTGTGACTGCATCCACGAGCGGAAGCCGGACGGCCAGCGCCGCGTTCTCGGCCGGATCGAGCACGCTGTGCTGCACGCAGGCGGGGACCAGGGTTCCGTCGTCGGGGTGCGCCATCGCGTAGGAGCAGGCCTGCAGGCGCTCCCAGGCCTCGAGCACCGCGGGCTCGTCCGGCCGCGTCCCGGCCTGCAGGTGCCGCCAGGCGGGCTCGACCAAGGCGGCGTCCATGAAGGAGTGCATGACGTAGGTGACGGGCCGCAGCGGCCGGCCGCGCGTGCGGCGCGCGAGGCGCGCCGCCCAGCCGAGCGCGGCGGGCACCGCGCGCGGGTGGCGCGCCAGGCCGCGGGCCAACCGGGCGGCGAGCAGCGGCGCCGGCACCGCGAAGTCCATCCCGCCGAAGGCGGCGAGGAAGGCGGCCAGCCAGGCGTCGTCGCGCGGGGAGTCCTCGTGCAGCAGCGGGACGTAGCGCTCGCCGGCGAAGCCGCCGTAGGCGGTGCGGTTGCAGCGCGCGTCGCCGATCTCAAGCGCCCGCCAGTGCAGCCGGGCGCCGACGCCGCGCTCGATCTCGGCCCAGACGTCTTCGCCGGAGATGGCGTGCAGGTCCTCGCGCCAGCGCTTCGGGTTGCCGACGTAGGCCGCGGGCTGAAAAGAGAACATGCGAAAGCCCATCTCGCGGCCGGCGCGGACGACCGCGGCGACCTGGCCGACGTTTTTCGGCGTCACGGTCATGTTGTGCGCGAGGTAGTGCGTGACGCCGTGCTCGCGCTCCAGGCGCTCGAAGAGCTCGCAGAAGCGGCGCCGGTACGGGTCCAGCTCGGCCTCGCAGCGCGGCCGGGGGAGGCCTGTGCGGCCGAGCATCAGGGAGTCGAAGTGCCCCGCGAAGCTCAGGTGGCGAAACCCGCCGGCCTGCACGAGCTCCACGAGGTAGTCGTAGTCGAGGTCGCCGTGGGACATCGACATCGGCTTGCGCCCGTGACGCTGCATGGCCTCAAGCGCCTGCGCGTGGGCCTGCGGCCCGAGCAGCGTGACCTCCCCGCCGATCAGCTGCGCGTTCTGTCCCGGGCCGCGGCGCTCGCGCAGCAGGGCCATCTGGCGCTCGACCTCCGCGACGGTGTGGGCGCCGTCGACGCGGACGCGGTTGGCGTCGCGGGCGTGGTAGCACGGGGTGCAGGCGAGGTCGCAGCGCGGGAAGACGCCGTGCGTGCCCTCGCAGCCCGCGGTGCGCCGGCCGAGCATCTGGCGCGGCGTGCGGACCGCGGCGGGAAGCTCGTCCCAGCGCCGCCGTAGAGCGGCCTCGAGCTCTGGGGGCTGCGGGCGCGTCGCGAGCTCGAGCCGGCGCAGGCGCCCGACGAATTCCATGGCGCGCACTATCGCACCACCCGGTACAGGCGCGCGAGCCGGCCCGGTGGCACGCCCGCGACGTAGAGCCAGCGGATGACCGTCCAGCTCAGCAGCGTGCGCGGGATGCCGATCGCCCGCCAACGGCGGTCCGAGGTCGTGGCCGGGCCCGGCAGGCAGACCGTGCGCCCATGGCGCTCGAGGCGGCGGACGAAGTCGTAGTCGTCCATGATCGCCAGCTCGCGGAAGCCGCCGAGCGCGTCGAAGGCCGCGCGCCGGCACCACACGCACGAGTCGCCGTAGTACAGCCCCAGGCGCCGCTGGTGGCGGTAGACGGCGGCCAGGACGCGCGCGAAGCGGTCGCCGCCGTCAAAGCGCAGGGCGAAGTTGCCGCCCACCACGTCCGGGTCAGCGCACGCGGCGCGCAGCGCGGCGGGCGCGCTCGGCGGCAGGCGGCTGTCGGCGTGGACGAAGACCAGCACGTCGCCCGTCGCCGCCGCGGCGCCGGCGTTGCACTGCGCGGCGCGCCCGCCCCGGTCGACCACGACGGCGGGCCGCGCCGGGTGGGCCCGCGCGAGCGCGACCGTGGCGTCCGCCGAACCGCCGTCGGCGAGCACGACCTCGTCGAAGCCGCCGAGGCCGTCGAGCAGCGCCGGGACCTGCGCGGCCTCGTCGAGCGCGGGCACGACCACGGAGACGGTCAGAACGTGTTTTGGAATGACTCGCAGGCCCGAGACGACCGTCTCGCGGCGCTCGGAACCACCCGATTTCTCGCCGATACCACCAGTATCGGCTCCGAAATCGTGCGGTCCCGGGCATCCACGATCCGGTCGTCTCGGTCCGGCGCTCATTCCAAAACACGTTCTCAGATCGCGCACGCGAACGCCTCCGGAAGCGTGCCGTCGGCCTGGCGCAGACGCAGGAAGCGCTCGATCACGCGGCGCTTCGCCTCGGCGACGCTCAGCGTCGCGTCACCCAGCCGGAAGTCCGGGCTGGCGTCGCGGTCGGCGCCCAGCGGATGCCAGTGCGCGCCGTCGGCCGTGAGCGTCAGCTCGGGGACCACCACCGCGTCGGTGACCTCGAGGCCGGCGGCGCTGCCCCCGCGCGCGACGAGCGGGCGCACCGCGACCTCGGCGACCCCCGCGAGCAGCGCCCGCAGCGCGTCGCCCTCGCCGCGGTTGGCGTCGGTCTCGGTCATCGCCACGCGCACGCGCAGGCCCGCCGCGGCGGCCGCCCGGATCCCAGCGAGCGCCTTCGCCCAGGATCCGACCCCCCGCTGGCGGTCGTGGATCGCGGGCGTCGCGCTGTCCAGCGAGGACTGCACGGTGACGTTGCCCAGCTCGGCCAGGCGCGGGAGGACGTCCGCCCGGCGCGGGCCTGTCAGCAGCATCGCGTTGGTCAGGACGACGGTCGGCAGCCGGGCGGCGGCCGCGGCGACGAGGTCGGCGGCGTCGCGGCGCACGAAGGGCTCCCCGCCGGTCAGGTAGATCTCCTGGAAGCCCTCGGTGACCGCGGCGTCC
>JBBQBV010000218.1:0-4475 GCA_038318085.1 Solirubrobacterales bacterium | reverse complement strand
AGCGTGCGCAGGAGCCCGAAGGCGGTGACGCCGCCGACGAGCTGGGCGAGCACGAACGCGGGCACTGAGGATGGGGCGATGCCGGCGAAGGTGTCCGAGAACATCCGGCCGACGCTGATCGCCGGGTTGGCGAAGCTCGTGGAGCTGGTGAACCAGTAGGCGGCACCGATGTAGGCACCGACCGCCGCCGGCGCGCTCGCGGACCGGCCGCTGCGCGCGAGCGAGAAGATCACCAGGATCAGACCGACCGTGGCGATGACCTCGGCGAGCAGGTGCGCTCCGCTGGCGCGGTGGGTCTCGGCGATGCTCACGGCCGCCTCGGCGAACATGCCGTTCGCCAGCACGGCGCCGGCGACACAGCCTGCGACCTGGGCGGGGACGTAGGCGAGGGCATCGCGGCAGGCGAGCCCACCGAAGACGGCGTCGACGAGGGAAACGACCGGGTTGAAGTGCGCCCCGGAGACCGGGCCGAACATGAGGATGATCGCGAACAGCCCGGCGGCGGTCGCGGCGGCGTTCTCGAGCAGACGGATGCCGGTGTCGGTCGAGAGCCGCTGAGCGGCGATGCCGGAGCCGATTACCAGCGCGGCGAGGAACGCCGACCCGAGGAACTCGGCCAGCAGGCGTCGATGCAGATCGCGCACCGCTCGAACCCTATCCATTGACAAACGTCGCTTCAATCGATAGTTGTAGATAGATGGCCGTCGATATGGAGCTCGCTCCGAAGACCAAACGCCCCGTCGGGCAACCGTGCTGCGAGCCCGTCGTATACCCCGACGTCGAGCGCGAGCACGCGATCCGGATCGCCGACGTCGCCAAGGCGCTCGGCGATCCGATCCGCCTCCAGCTCGTCGACGTCCTGCGCAAGCACGCCGGCAAGGTCTGCGTCTGCGAGCTCGTCCCGCTCTTCGACGTCTCGCAACCGACGCTCTCGCACCATCTCAAGAGGCTCCGGGCGGCGGGGATCGTCGACTCCGAGCGCCAGAGCCTGTGGGCCTACTACTACGTCCTCCCCGACGCTCTCAAGGAGCTGACCACATGGCTGAGCTGACCTCCTCCCCCACCCCGTCCACCTCCTGCTGCTCGACAGAAGTACAGGCCACCTGCTGCGAACCGAACGCCAAGGAAGCGTGCTGCGGAACCGCTGCCGAGGGCGGCAGGTGCGGGTGCGCCGAGGGTCAGCCTGACGTCCGCGAGGTCGTGCGGGAGAAGTACGCCGCCGCGGCGCGATCGGCCGCAAGCGGCCAGAGCAGCTGCTGCTCGACGAGCGACGTGTCCCTGACCGACGAGACCGGCGACCATGTTTTCGGCTCATCCCTCTACGGAAGCGAGGCTGACGACGCACCTGCCGCCGCGCTCGATGCATCGCTCGGCTGCGGGGTTCCCACCGCCGTCGCCGCCCTCCACGAGGGCGAGGCCGTCCTCGACCTCGGCTCGGGCGCGGGCGCGGACGTCCTCATCAGCGCCGGCCGCGTTGGCGCGACCGGCCGCGCGATCGGCCTCGATATGACCGACGAGATGCTCGACCTCGCGCGCCGCAACGCCGCCGAAGCCCGGGCGGCGAACGTTGAGTTCGTCAAGGGCCACATCGAAGCCATGCCGCTCGCCGACGCCAGCGTCGACGTCGTGATCTCCAACTGCGTCATCAACCTCTCCGGCGACAAGCCGCAGGTGATCCGCGAGGTCGCCCGCGTCCTCAGGCCTGGCGGGCGCTTCGCAGTCTCAGACGTCATCGCCGACCCCGACATGGACGACGCCACCAAAGCCGACATGGCCCTCTGGACCGGCTGCATCGCTGGCGCCCTAACCCGCGACGAGTTCGAAGCCGCCCTTGTCGGTGCGGGACTCGTCGAAGTCGACATCCGCGAGTCACATCGAGTGCACCGTCACGCCGCGTCGGCGATCATCCGCGCCCGCAAGCCAGCCGCCCACTGACGCAGTCACTACGCATTTCACTACGCAGCCACGCTGTGTAGTGGACGCCTTGGGCCTCCGCTCTCCCGGGCGGTTGTGGGCAGGTCCCGGTTTCCGACCACTCCCCCCACGAGCAAGCTCTGATGTGTGGTGATCGTGGTCGGAAACCGGAACTTGCAGGGGTCGAGGGGAGCGGAGGCCAGACGGACAGGGACGGGAGGCGGAGTTGTGAAGTTGGTCGGAGGCGGGACGAGAACGGCGGTAGTTCGGGCGGGACGTAGAGGTATGAGGAGCAAGCCAAATAGGAGCGGTAGCGCGCCGAGTTGGGCAAAGTTTTGTCCCGGAGGGGGTTCTCACGGGCCTATTAAGCATGAGGGACTTTGCTCAGGCGGCCGTGAGCGTCGGTGCAGGGCGGGTGCTGCGGACTCGCGCGGTGCGTCCGGGCCCGGGGTCGTTTCGGCTGTTGGGGTGGCTGGGGCGGCTCGGGACGGCGGGGATCGAGCCTCTGGCCCTCGCGCTGGACCTGCACGAGCGCACGGTGTACTCGCATCTGGAGCGGCTCGCTGACGCTGGGCTGGTGACGCGAGCGATCGGCGCCGATGGCGGCGGCGGCGTGGCGGTGCTCACCCGGGCGGGTGCGAGGGCATGTGTCGAGCAGGGTTGTTCGGGGATCGTGTCGCCGCGGTCAACAGCGCCGAGCTCGGCGCGGCACGGGCGCGCGGTGTCGTGGGTGGCGGCCTCTGCGGAGGTACGCGGGTGGCGGTGGCTCGGGCCGGCCGAGCTTCGCGAAGACGAGCGCTGGCGGCTGCGACGCGACGACGGCGCCCGCCACCTGCCCGATCTTGGCCTCATCTACGACGGGCAACGAGTCGCGGTGGAGGTCGAGCTGCAACCCAAGGCACCCAGGCGAGTTCAGGCGATCCTCCGCGGCTACCGCGGCCTGATCGACCGAGGCGCGCTGACCGCAGTCACCTACGTCACCGACCGGCCCGACGTGGCCGCGCTGGTACGCCGGGAAGCGCAGGCGGCGATGCTCGGTAGCGCACTACGGGTCGGGCCCTTGGCGACCGTGATCGCCACGACCCGCGAGAGCGGTGAGCGGCGATGACCTCCAGCGCGCCGCAGGTCGCCGCCGGTTTCGCGGGAGCGCTGCTGCTCGCCGCGGCGATCGGCGTAGGCGTCGCGTGGTGGGTGCATCGCCGCACGACGCTCAGCGCCTGGAATGTCTACCTGGCATGGATCGTCGCGGCGCCGGTCGCCATCGTCGGGGTCACGTCGGGCCGGTTGATCGCGGTGGCGGGGAGCGCGGTCCTCTTCGTCGGGACGACCGCGGCGGCGATGGCGGCGCGGAGGTGGCGACTCGGCGCCCTCGGTGCTGGAGGGGAGCTGCGGCAGTTCGAGCGAGCCCGCGTCATGGCCTGGAACGCGCGGCGGCGGCCTGAGCCGGGTCAGCGGGTCTACATCGCCGGCCAAGGAGAGCTCGTCCGCGAGCGCGCGTGGCCGCAGCACGTGCCCGCGCTGCCGATGACCCACGACGGCCGCGCCCCCATCCCACTGGCCGAGGGCATGCACCTGTTCTTCGTCGGCGCGACCGGCAGCGGCAAGACCACATCGGCGCGGCGGTGGCTGCTCGCCCGCGGCCTTGACCCCACGGCGACGACCAGGCTGGTCGTGCTCGACCCCAAGGGCGACGACGCGCTCGAGCAGGACCTGCGCGCGATCGCCGCCGACCGAGGACGTCCATTCGTGCTGTTCGACCCGTTCGACGCGGCGACGGACCGGTGGAATCCGTCTGGGCCAACGACCCCGGCGCGGTCGTCGCGCGCCTTGTCGCGCCGGTCGAAGCCGACTCGGACTCCGAGGCCAGCCACTACAGCCGCGTATTGCGCGTACACCTCGGCATCGTCGCCGAAGCCCTGCACGCCGCCGACCGCTGGCCGGTCAGCCTGCCAGTGCTGCTGCGCTGCGCTCAGCGCTCGCGATTCGACCAAGTCGCCGCGCTTGTGACCGACACCGCGGACGATGACCTCCGCGAACGCGTCGAGGACCACCGCCAGGCGCTCGACAGCCGCGCCACTCAGAACCAGCTCGACGGCAGCCTCCGCGCACTCGAAGTCGTCGCCGGCCAGGCGTGGCGGAGAGTCCTCTCCCCCGCCCCCGACCTCGGCGCCGTCACACTCCCCGCAGCCATGGCTGCCGGCGCTGTGGTCCTGTTCAAGACGCACGTCGAGGACATCAAAGAAGAGGCCGAGACGATCACCACGCTCGCCCTGGCCGACATCGCCGCCGCCGCGCTCACCCTCCCGGCCGGCGTCGAGTGGGCGCTGCTCATCGACGAGTTCGGCAGCGTGCTCCAAGGCCGCGCGGCCGAGCGCGCGGTCGCACTCATGCAACGCGCGCGCAGCTCACACGGCCAGGTGGCCGTCTCCACGCAGTCAGTCGCCGACATCGCCGCCGCGACCGGCAACGACCAGCTGCTCGCCTCCCTGGCCGACAACTTCACCGGCTTCATCCTGCACCGCCAGACCAGCCCCGAAAGCCGCGACTGGCTCGCGATGCTG
>JBBQBV010000217.1:0-4520 GCA_038318085.1 Solirubrobacterales bacterium | reverse complement strand
CCGACAGGTGCTGGGCGTGGATCCGGCCGCTCTCGTAGCCGGCGATCGCGGCGTCGCGGGCGATCATCGTGGACTCGCTGATCGGCGGGATGCCGGCCAGGCCGAGCCGCGCGGAGACCTCGCCCTCGTGCATCACGCCGGTTCCCGACAGCGACGGGTCCTCCTCGTGCAGGGCGATCACGCCGCCGACCAGACGCTGGTACTGCAGCGCCTTCTGGAGCACCGCCGCCCGGTGCACGGGCCTGCCGTCGTCGGTGAAGCCCAGCGCCCCGGCGCCGCGCAGCTCGGCCATCTCGGTCAGCGCGTCGCCGGCCAGGCCGACGGTGACCGAGGCCATGAAGCCGACCGGCACGCGCGCCTCGCGGCGGGCCTGCTCGACCAGCGCCCGCAGGACCGGTGCGCAGTCCACCGTGGGGCTGGTGTTCGGCATCGCCACGACGGCGACGAAGCCCCCCGCGGCCGCTGCGCGGGTGCCGGAGTCCAGATCCTCCTTGTGCTCCTGGCCGGGCGTGCGCAGGTGCACGTGCGGGTCGACGAAGCCCGGGAACAGGTGCTTGCCGGCGCCGTCGAGGACCTCCGCGCCGGCCGGCGCCTCGAGGCTGCCGGTCTCACCGATCGCGGCGATCTCCCCGTCGCGGACGAGGATGTCGCGGCGGCCGTCGAGGCCCTCCCGCGGGTCGAGCACATGGGCGCCGCCGATCAGGACGTCGCCGGCGCCCGTGTCGCGGTGAAAGAGCGCGCTCACGCGGGCTGCGGGGCCGAGGCGGACGGGACGCCGAGCCGCGTGTCGCGGCCGGCCAGGCACTCGTAGAGCACCGCCATCCGGACGACGACGCCCGCGGCGACCTGCTGGCTGATCAGCGCCTGCGGCGATTCGATCACCTCGGCGGCGAGCTCGACCCCCCGGTTGACCGGGCCCGGGTGCATCAGCAGCTGGCGCGAGCCGAGCCGCCGCCCGTCGATCTGGTAGCAGGCCGCGTACTCGCGCAGGCTCGGGATGAAGTTGTCCGACATCCGCTCGTGCTGCATGCGCAGGGCGTAGACGACGTCGGCTTCCCCGAGGTCGTTCAGCGTGTAGGCGACCTCGCAGCCGAGCGCCTCGATACCCCGCGGGATCAGCGTCGGCGGCCCGCAGACGGTGACCCGCGCGCCGAGCTTGGTGAACGCCAGGATGTTCGAGCGCGCGACGCGCGAGTGCATGACATCGCCGACGATCCAGATGTTCGCGCCCACGACCGAGCCGACGCGATCGCGCAGCGCGTAGACGTCCAGCAGGGCCTGCGTCGGGTGCTCGTGCTTGCCGTCGCCGGCGTTGACCACCGAGGCGGTCGTCCAGTCCGCGATCAGCTCGGCGGCCCCGACGTGCGGCGTGCGGACGACGATCAGGTCCGGCTGGTAGGCCGACAGGGTCTGGACGGTGTCCTTGAGCGACTCCCCCTTCTCGACGCTCGAGCCGGAGGAGACGAAGTTGACGACGTCGGCGCTGAGCGACTTGGCGGCGAGCTCGAAGCTCGAGCGGGTCCGAGTCGACGCCTCGTAGAAGAGGTTCAGCACACGCCGGCCCTGCAGGGCCGGGACCTTCTTGACCCGGCGCTCGGAGACCTCGGTGAAGGCCTTCGCGCGGTCCAAGATGCGCTCGATGTCCGAGCGCTCGAGGTGCTCGATGCTCAACAGGTGCTTCAAGAGACCGCCTCCTGCAGCTCGCTGATGGTCACTTCGTCGGTCCCGTCGACCTCCTGCACGCGCACGTTGACGCGCTCCGCGCGCGCCGTGGGCAGGTTCTTGCCCACGTAGTCCGGGCGCAGGGGAAGCTCGCGGTGGCCGCGGTCGATCAGCACGGCGAGCTGCACGCGCCCGGGCCGGCCGTAGGCGAACAGGGCCTCGATCCCCGCCCGTACGGTGCGCCCGGTGAACAGGACGTCGTCGACGAGGACGACGGTGTGCTCCTCGAGGGCGAAGTCGAGGTGGGTGGCGTTGACGACCGGCGACTCGTGCGTGGCGATGTCATCGCGATAGAACGCGATGTCGAGGTCGCCGAGCGGGACCTCGGCGTCGAGCAGGTCGCAGACCAGCCGATGCAGACGACGCGCGAGCGGCACCCCCCGCCGGTGGACGCCGACGAGCGCGACGGACCGTCCGGCGTTCTTTTCGACGACCTCGTGCGCCATGCGCACGAGCGTGCGCCGAACATCGTCCTGGTCGAGGACGGTCTTCTCCTGCATCGTGACGCTGCTCCTTCCTGGCCTCGCGGAACCGGGTTAAAGGACGCAGCCCAACCTATCAGCCGCGTCGGCGGCGGCCGCCTACCCGTCAGCGCTCGGGGAACGAGCGACGTGCGCGATGCGGACCTTGGCCTTGACCGTGACCCTCCCGATCCTCGTCCCGCCGGCGAAGGCGGTCGTGCGGAAGGTGGAGTCGAGCGCCTTCGCGGCTGGGTCGGTGAGCACCAGGCCGGCGCCGGCCAGGACGAAGCGCCTCCTGGTCAGCCGGATCGTGGCGTCGGCCATGTCGAGCGTCGCAAGAGACACGCGCGCGCCGGAGCCGACCTGCGTCGTCAAGCTTGCGGTCGGGCCGTCGTTGATGCGAAGGTTGTTGAGGTCGACGTGCGCGCTTGGGCCACTCAGGCGCAGGCCGCCGAAATGGCGCAGGTATCCCGCGGCCGGCTTGTTGCCCCCCAGGCGACCGGAGACGATCGGGAACGCGTAGCCCGCGGCGGTGCTCGTGCCGGGCGCCAGCACTGTCGCCGTGACGCCGAGGCTGCGTAGCGCGGCGGCGAACCCTGCGCCGGGGGCGATCGTCGTCGTCCCGCCGTGCAACCGGATCAGCGGGACCTCCTGCTTGGCGGCAGAGGCGGGGATGGCCGGCACGGCGACCAGCGCCAGGACCGAGAGGGCGCCGGCGACGGCGCGGAGCCTGGGCATGTCGGCGTCCTACCCAGCCGTATCGGGGTCGAGCGCCGTCTCCGGCTTGACGACGGACGGGGCACCGCGCTCTGGGAACGGGATGTCGATCGCCTCGAAGTCGCGCGGCACCACGGTGTCGGCGAACACGGCGCGCGCCTCGTCGCGGATGTCCCGCGGGAAGAACCGGGTGGAGAGGTGCGTGAGGGCCAGCAGCCGGACCCCGGCGTCGCGCGCGATCTCGGCCGCCTGACGGGCGGTCGAGTGCCCCGTCTGGCGGGCGCGCTCGCGCTCGGCCTCCGTGAAGGTCGCCTCGTGGACCAGCAGGTCCGCGGCATGGGCGAACGCCTCGACCGCCTGGCATGGCGCGGTGTCGCCCGACAACACCATGCGGCGGCCGGCTCGCGGCGCCCCGATCACCTGCTCGGGCGCGACCCCGTCCACCGTCTCCCCGCGCTGCAGGCGGCCGAAGTCGGGCCCCGGCCGCACGCCGAGGCGCTGCGCCTGATCGGCGTCGAAGCGCCCCGGCCGGTCCTCCTCGACGAGCGCGTACCCGAAGGCCGCGATGCGGTGCTCGACGGGGAACGCCGAGACGACGTAGCCGGCGAACGCGACGTCCTCGTGGCGCTCGAGCTCGCGCAGGTCCAGCGGATAGCCCACCCGGCCGAAGACGGGACGCAGCGCCGCGAAGATGCTCTTAAGCCCGAGTGGGCCGTACACGGTCAGCGGCTTCACCCGCCCGCGCAGGTCGAAGGTCTTGAGCATGCCCGGGAGCCCGAGCCAGTGGTCGGCGTGGTAGTGCGTGATGAAGATCGCGTCGAGGTCGGGCAGCCCGACCGACCGCAGCAGCTGGCGCTGCGTCCCCTCGCCGCAGTCAAACAAGAGCCGGTCGGCGCTCGCTCGCACGAGCACGCCGGGCAGCCCGCGCCGCGCGGTGGGCACCGAACCGCCGGTGCCGGCGAAGAAGACCTGCAGCTCCATGACCTTAGGAGACCACGATGAGCTCGAACACGAGGCGCCCGTTCTGCAGGCTCGCCATCCCCATCGTGTGCGCGGGCGCGCGCCGGCGCTCCGTCGGCGACCCGGGATTGAAGATCTGAAAGTCCTCGAGGTGCTCGTGCTGCGGCAGGTGGGTGTGGCCGAACACGACCGCCCCGGCGCCCGGGAAGGCGCGCCGCAGCCGCGCGAGCCGCCCGATTCTCGGGCCGGGGTCATGGACCATCCCGATCCGCGCGCCGGCGACCTCGACGACCCGCCGCGCGGGCAGCGCCTCCCGGAGCGCCCGCTCGTCGACGTTGCCGTGGATGGCGTGCAGCGGCGGGCCGAACGCCTGGAAGCGCTGCAGCAACTCGGCCCCGAAGAAGTCGCCGCAGTGCAGGATGGCGTCGGCCTCGCGCAGGTGCGCGACGCACGCCGCGGGCAGTTCGCGCGAGCCGCGCGGCATGTGGGTGTCAGAGACGATCGCGAGCCGCACTCAGAGCCGGCGAGCGTACACTCCCCGGGTCCCCGAGCGCCCGTAGCTCAGTGGATAGAGCGCGCGCCTCCGGAGCGCGAGGTCGCAGGTTCGAATCCTGCCGGGCGCGTTACTTCAAATTCCTGCTAATAACAGGGTTTGGGGGG
>JBBQBV010000216.1:0-4533 GCA_038318085.1 Solirubrobacterales bacterium | reverse complement strand
CGCTCCGCCAAGAACGCCTCGTAGTCACGAATGTAGTCGTCTGGGTCGTAGGGCTCGGAGGCGAAGACGAGCAGCTTGGCATCGGAGCCGTAGCGGTACTGGGTGCCCCAGACCATGGGTGGGAGGTGAACGCCTTTGGATGGGGCGTCGAGCGGGACCTCGGCGCGGTTGTGGCCGTCGTCGACGGCGAGCATGACGCTGCCGGCGACGCAGATGAGGAACTGGTGGCAGCGGCGGTGCGCGTGCTCGCCGCGGACCTCGCGGGTCGGGACGTCGTAGACGATGAACCAGCGCCGGACTTCGAACGGGACGCCGTCGGGCGCGGCGACGGCGCTGGAGGTCAGTGAACCGCGCATGTCGCCATGCTCGGCGAAGCGGTGCAGAGTGACGCCGCTGACGCCGAGGTCGGTGACGCCGAGAGCGGCCTCGGGGCGGGCGGGAACCGGCTCGTCGCTGCGGCGGGCGGCGTCGGCGTCGTAGCCGGTGATCCGGGCGGGGTTGCCTACGACCACGGCGTGCGGGGGTACGGCCCGGGTCACGACCGCTCCGGCTCCGACCATGGCCCCCGTGCCGATCTCGAGCCCCGGCAGGATGGTCGCGTTGGCCCCGATTGACGCGCCACGGCGCACGATGGTCCGCGGGTGGTCGGCAAGCCAGTGGCGGCTGCGGGGACGTAGGTCGTTGGTGAAGGTGGCATTGGGGCCGACGAAGACGTCGTCTTCCAGGATCACGCCCTTCCAGACCTGCACGCCCGGCTTGAGGGTGACGCGGTCGCCGACCACCGCGCCGTCCTCGATGAAGACGTTGTCGCAGACGTTGCAGTCCTCGCCCACGCGCGCGCCCGGCAGGATGTGGGCGAACGCCCACACCCGGGTGCCGGCTCCGACCTCGTCGCTCTCGACGAGGCCGTGCTCGTGGATGAAGACCTCACGCGTCGACACGGTCACGCTCCTTGGAGGTCTCCACGGCGTCAGAGACGATCGCACCCGGCCGGCCTTTGACGGTCTCATAGGCGCGGTAGACATAGGACCCGATGATGCCCAGGCCCACGCAGTTGAGCCCGGAGAAGAAGATCACGACGAGGATCGTGGGTGCGTATCCGGGGACCGCGATGATGCCAGCAAGCCGCAGCACCGCCACGGCTACGCCCAGCGCCGTGCCCAAAGCGAGCCCGAGCACGCCGACCATCCAGAGGATCCGGATCGGCAGATCGGTGAAGGCGAAGACGCTGTCGGACAGGTAGCGCAGCTTGCGGCGCAGCGTCCAGCCGCTCTCGCCTTCGCGCGCCAGGCGGTCATAGGGGACGAGCTCGCGGCGGAAGCCGACCCAGAACAACTGAGCGACAAGCGAGGTGTGCTGGTCCTCGAGCGCGCAGATGACATCGCGCACCTGGGCGGTGCAGCCGAACACGTCGACGCCGTCGGCCGGCATCTCCGGCATGACGAAGCGCCGGTACAGCCGCCAGTACAGGCGCGACGCGCCGTCGCCGCGGTCGTCGCGGCTGGCGCGCTCTCCGGCCACCACGTCCACGTCGCCGGCGGCGAGCCGCCGGAAGAACTCCACGACGAGCCCAGGGGGCTCCTGGAGGTCGGCGGCCATGACAGCGATGAAGCGCCCATGCGCGGCGGTCATGCCCGTGCGGATCGCCGCGAAGGAGCCGAAGTTGCGTGCGTGGGAGATCACCCGGGAGGCAAAGGGTGCGTCGGCGAGGCCGGCGACGAGCCGGTCGTGCGAGTCGTCCGGGCTGCCGTCGACGACGAAGACGGCTTCGAAGCCGCCCTCGACCTGGTCCGCGATCCCTGCGACCGCGGTCACCAGCGCGTCGATCATCGCCGCGTTGCGGTAGACCGGGATCACGAGGGAGTTGGCGCGCACGGTCATGCTGCGACGAGTCCCTGGCACGCGGCGATCACGTGGTCCACATCGGCCTCGGACAGATACGGGTGCACGGGAAGCGAGAGCTCGCGCTCGGCGAGCCGGCGCGCGACCGGAACCTGAGCCGGGCGCGGACACGCCGGCTGGT
The DNA here is from genome assembly GCA_038318085.1 of Solirubrobacterales bacterium. Taxonomy (GTDB): domain Bacteria; phylum Actinomycetota; class Thermoleophilia; order Solirubrobacterales; family Solirubrobacteraceae; genus DATLGB01. The sequence goes on along the minus strand of JBBQBV010000216.1, from coordinate 2,510 downwards.
CCGGGCAGAGCACGGGGTAGTGGCGCCCGACGCGCACGCCCGCGGCGGCGAGCTCGGCGGCGCGCTCCGCGCGGGCCCCGTTGATGACCTCGACGGGAAAGAGGTGGTGCGCCGAGCGGCCGCCGGCCGCCTCGATGCAGCGCAGCACGCCGGACCCGCGCAGCGCCTTCGCGTAGCGCGCGGCGACCTCGGCGCGACGCTGCAGCCATCCGTCCAGCCGCGGCAACAGCGCCGAGGAGAGCATCGCGGCGTGGACCTCGTCCAGTCGGCTGTTGAGCCCGCGCTCGACGTGGTGGTAGCGCTCGCCCTGGCCGTAGTTGCGCAGGCAGCGCGCCCGCTCGGCGATCCCGGGATCGTCGGTGAGCACGAGCCCGCCGTCGCCCATGGCGCCAAGGTTCTTGGTCGGGTACAGGCTGGTCGCCGCAGCCAGCCCGGCCCGGCCCGTCGGCTCGCCGTCCCGCGCGGCCCCGGCGCTCTGCGCGCAGTCCTCGATGACCACGACAGCGTGGCGCTCGGCCAGGTCCCGCAGCGCCGCGGGATCGAGCGGATGGCCGTACAGGTGCACGGGCACGAGCGCGCGGATGCCGGCGTCGGCGGCGAGGGCTTCGTCGGCCTGCGCGAGGTCCAGACCGCCCGTCGCGTCGACGTCGCAGAAGACCGGCTCGGCGCCCGCCCGCAGGATGGCGAGGGTCGTCGCGAACGCCGTCAGCGGCGTGGTCAGCACGCGATCGCCCTCCCCGATCTCCGCGCAGCGCAACGCGATCTCGATCGCGTCCAGGCCGCTGGCCACGCCGACGGCGTGCTCGACGCCCCACCAAGCGGCGACACGAGCCTCGAAGGTCTCGACCTCCTCGCCCAGCACGAGCCAGCCGCTGCGCCCGACGCGATCGAGGGCGGCGAGCGCCTCCGTGCGGACGTCCTCCCACTGGGCCCCGAAGTCGTTGGCTGGCACGACCCGGCCGTCGACGGCGCTCATCGCGCCGTCCCGAAGGAGAAGAACTTGTTGCCCAAGAAGCCCACGGGCACGGCGGCGAGGATCGCGAGCGCCTGCGCGGGCACCGCAGCCATGCCGGCCGCGTCGTGCAGCAGGTAGAGGGTTCCGTAGTTGACGGCCAGCGAGGCCGCCGCGACGATCGCGAACCGGCCCAGCTCGTGGTGCACGGGCCGACCGCTGCGCGGGAACGTCCACAGCCGGTTCAGCGTGAAGTTGAACAGGCCATTGAAGACGAACACGGGCGGAACCGCCGCGTAGGCGGACACTCCGAGGGCGATCTCCAGCGCGTAGAGGGCCATCGCCAGCACGTAGCCGCACCCGCCGACGATGAGGAAGCGCAGCACCTCCTCGCGATGGTCGCGGGGCGGATCGAGCGCGAGGGCACGGGGAAGGACCATCCAGGAGAACGCTAGGCGAAAAGCGCCTAATCTCGCGCACGATGCCATCGGTCACCCGGAAGACGGCTCGCACGACGCTGCGGCGCGCACGGCATCAGATCCTCGGCCCGCACCTGCCCGACCCGACGCGCGGCTGGCGCGGGATCGCGCCCGCGGGCCTGCCAAATCTGCGACTCGCGCTCTACGCCGACTGCGGCTGGCGCGAGATGGAGCATGCGCATGGCACATACACGCCGCCAGGCTGGCCGCGGGCCGTCGCCGAGCGCCTCGTCGCACAGGGCATCGGGCTCGAGATATCCGTGGTCACGGTCGCCAGCCTCGACGTGCTCCCCGGTGATCCTGAGGCGCTGACCCGATGGCTGCGCCTCAGCGCCGCGCCGCACGCGATCATCGCAGCGACCGGCAGCGTCCACTACTCCCGCCGGCTCCTGCCCAGCAACCCGTTCCTCGACCGCCTCCGGACGGACGTCGGACGGCGCATGGGCCGCTACGCGGACCTCTGGCAGCGGGCCAGCGACCCGATCGTCAAGACGCTCGCGAAGGACCTCGTCCCGTATCAGGGACCGGACGCCTTGGCGGCCTTCCTCGCGACCGCGAGGGCGACGTTCCCGCAGGCACCGTTGGGGATCCTGCCCGTGCCGGCGCTGCTCGTGCACTACCGGGGCCGCCGAGCGACCGAACGACGGCTGCAGGCCGATGTGCGCGCGACCGCGATCGCCGGAGGGGCCGAGGTCATCGAGGTCGACGATCTGCTCGCCCCCCACGGTGCCCGCGCCCGCGGGGCCAACCGGCTCAACCTCAACGCGCTCGGCTCGCGCATCGTCGGTGAGGAGGTCGCTCGGTGGCTGCTCTCAGTCGCGAGCGCGCCTGAGCACGCTCCGCACGCGCTGGGCTAGGCGCGGCAGGAAGGCCGGGCTGGCCGCCAGGTGCGCCGCGACGACCTCGGGGGCGCTGCCGTAGGCGGCCGCCTCCTGCGAGTCCGCGAGCTCCTGCACGACCGACGCCCGCGCCCGCCCCGACCGCAAACCGGCCACGTACGCTCCGGCGCCCTCCGGGTCGGCGTCGCGGCCCAGCAGCAGCCGGTAGAGCCCGTGGACGAACGTGGCGTCGTCGGTGGC
>JBBQBV010000215.1:0-4576 GCA_038318085.1 Solirubrobacterales bacterium | reverse complement strand
CGTTGATGCGTGTAGACCTCGGCGAGATCACGAACTCGCGCACGGGTCTTGATCTGCTCCCGGCTGTCGCTGGGAAGCGGGCGTTCAACGGTCGGGACGGGAGCGCGCACGTCGTGATCTTGCCCGATACGTCGGCAGAATAGATCGACGCATCCCACGACGCTGGGCAACGGGGAAACGGCCCAGAGCCCCAGCCGGACAGCTCGGGTTCGCCGGGGAGGGCGGTCAGGGTAGTCGGTCCCTCCGGCGTGTTGCACGAGCGGCGCGGGCGCGCCGTCACCCTCCGCTGGGCTCTGCAGCGCCGGTTCCCCGCGGAGGCTTGCATCCTGCGGGCGAGTAGACGAACATGTGTTCGTAATGGGGCCACCGCCGACATTTCTCCGGACAGCGCGGCGGGACACAACCAGTAGTCCGAACGGGCGTACAAGCACAGCAGCACAAGCGCGCTGACGTGTACATCCTCGGCGGTGAACGAGCATGCGTTGATCGCGGAGGGCCTGATGTCGAAGGTTGCTGAGCGCCTTGCCGTCCTGGGTCAGGTCGTCCGCCTGCGCCTGGTCGAGCAGCTCGCGGCTGGCGCGGCTACGCCTCAAGAGCTCGCGGATGCACTCGGCCTGAGCCAGCAGAACGTCTCGAAGCATCTGCAGATCCTGCATCGCTCGGGCTTGGTGACGCGGCGCCCCGACGGGGCGAACGTGTTCTACGCGTTGAAGGACGAGTCCACCGTGAAGTTGCTCGAGGATGTTGTCGGGAGCGTCGCGCAGCATCTTCGGGAGATGTCGGCATTGGCTTCCGGAGTTCCGGACGAGCGGGACACAAGATCGCTTCGGGGCGTGGCAAAACGGGGGAGGGGCGAGGCGGCAGGCCAGTAGTTGGTGCATCGATCCTCTACATGCGAGTATTCGCTCTGCCAGAGGTCGCCGACGCGATGCCCGAGCACAGCCCTAGATTCGCCCGAGGAGACGGCGGTTCGGCGCCGGGCCGGTCTGTGCCGTGGAGCGGGCTGGCTCCGGAGTTTGTGCGCTCGGTCGCTGCGGATCGGCTGAAGGCGCTGGGTCACCACGATCGGCTGCGGATCGTCGAGGCGCTGGCTGGCGGCGGTAAGAACGTCAGCGAGATCGCTGCCGCGCTGGGCATGGCAACAGCCACGGTGTCGCGGCACCTGCGGGTGCTGCACGATGCGCAGGTCGTCGAGTGCTCGCGCCGAGGCAACTTCGTTCGTTACGTCTTGGCTGATCGTGAGGTGGCTCGGTTGGCCGCCGTCGCCTACAGCGGGGCCGGCAAGCACGCCCGCCGGCTGATGGCGTTCACCCAGCCGGACTGACCCGGGCAAACGCGACGGCATAGCGGCGACGAGGCGGACGTCGTCGGCCGTGATGGCTGCTTGCGATGTTGCCAGCGGGGGCTGGCGGGAGCGGCGCAATGACCACGACCTCCCTGTCCGCCTCGTCGTCGCTGGTCGCCGCCGTGCTGCACGGGGCGGCACTCGGCGGGCTGGTCGCTGCGGCAGTGCTCACCCGCGCGCGGGTGCGGCGGTGGGCGGTGACCGAGCCGTGGGCGATCACCGCGGCCTGGTCGCTCCTGGGTGCCCTGACCGGCGCGGCCGTCCGTCTGATCCTGGCCATCCTCTGACGTTCGTTAGCGCTCAATATCGCGGGTGGCTTCCCTCGCGTCGATCGGCCGCTGAACTGTCGCGATGTCCTGGCGCAACCGGTCGAGGTCGGCGTGGTGCTGCGCGGCAACGCGGTCGGGCAGCCCGCGCTCAAGATCGGTGAACCCGGTGTCACGGCGCAGCCGCTCAATGCGCTCGGCGTCGGCGCGCCAGCGCCGCTGGGCCACAAGTGAGTCAGGAACGGGACCGAGCGCCTCGACGAGATACCGGGGTGGATCGCTCGTACGCGCCGTGTCCGCACGCTGGCGTCGCCGGCTGAGCTCGTCAGCAACGAGCGCGTGCTCGACCGCGTGATCCTCCGCCGCCGTGGCCCGCGGGGCAGTCGCTGGTTGGTCGCTGAGGCGGGCTGAGCGGTCGGCGAGCGCCTTGTCGCGTCGTGCGCGACGTTGCGCGGTGGCGTCATCGCGGCGCAGCTCCTCGATACGACGTTCCAGCGCCGGGGTCGACGCGGAGGCAAGCTTAACGGCAAGCCTGGCGTCGAGGGCGCTGGTCTGCGCAGCGCTGCGGCTCAGCGCCCGAGTAGCGGCGTCCAGTGGGGCGGGTCGGCGTTCGTCGGCGTGCGCGACGGCGAGATCGCGGTCGTCATCGTGGGCGTTGACGAGGTAGAGGCGGTTTGCGTGGCGGCCGCGGCTCATGGCTACGTATCCCCATTCGCGGTAGAGCTGGTCGGATCCGAGGACGAACGCCTGATCGACGGTGAGGCCTTGAGCCTTGTGGCCGGTCAAGGCGTAGCCGTGGTCGAGCACCGGGCCGCCGCGCTGAGTCGTCGAGGTGAGGTAGTCGGCGGTCAGCCCGTACTCGCGGCCGGCGCGATCTCGCAGGCGAAGGGCACCACCCTGCACGTCGATCTGGGTGATGGTTCCGTGCGTGCCGTTGGTGACACCAAGGCCTTGGTGGTTGCGCAGGCAGACGGCCTCGTCGCCTACGGCGAAGCTTCGGCCGGCGACGGTGAGCACGTCGGGCCCCAGGCGGCCGGCGTGGTGCATCCGGGCGCGGGCGCGGGCGTTGAGGTCTGAGACGTCGTCGCGGCGCAGGGCGATCATCACGGCGTCGGCGCCGGCTTCGCGGGCCTGCCACCAGTCGGCGACGAGTTGGTCGCGCAGCTGCGGGCTGGTGTCGGCGACGGTGAGCTGGCCGTGTTCGGCGTAGCTGGAGATCGCCTGGTCGGCGTGGCCACTGCGAAGCTGCTCGAGGGCTTCGCGTTCCCAGTGCTGATGTTGGCGGCGGTTGTCGGAGAGGACGATTGGGTCGCCGCGCATGGTGAGGGCGCGGAAGGAGCCTCCGGCGTCGATCTCGGGTAGTTGGCCTGGGTCGCCGACGAGCACGAGCTTGGCGTTGTGGTGTGTGACCTGCGAGGTGAGCTCGGCAAGTTGGCGTGTGCCGACCATCCCGGCCTCGTCGATGACGATCACCGTCGGCCGTGACAGCAGTTCGCCGGGGCGGTCGCGCAGGTCGGCCAGCAAGGCGTGCAGACTTGTCGCGTCGATCCCGGCGCCGTCGCGCAGCTCGAGGGCGGCGCGGCGAGCGAGCGCGGCGCCGATGACCTGATAGCCCTCGGCCTGCCAGCCCTGACGCGCGGCGTCCAGCGCGTAGGTCTTGCCCGTGCCGGCCCGGCCGACGACGACGGCGATCGTGTCACCGTCCCGCAGGAGCCGGGAGACCATCTCGCTCTGTTCGTCGCTGAGCTCAGGGCGCGAGGCCAGCACCGCATCGGCCGTCGGGGCTGTGATCGAGCCGCGGTCGCGGTCGCGGCCGTCCCGCGCGGTATCGAGAATCTGGGCTTCGAGGGCCAGCAGCTCGGGGGTGGAGTAGCGGCGCTCCTCGCTTCCGGCGGCGACGATGCGCCCGTCGGCACGCCGGACGACGTCTCCGACGGTGGGTGTGGCGGCATCGGGCAGCAACGGGACGACGGCCTGGCTGGCGAGCAGGTCATCGGCGAGCGCTTCGATCTCGTGGACGTCGCCGCCGTGGGGCAGCTGCTCACACCACGCGCGGACGGCATCGCGCCGGGTGAAGGAGGAGCGGCGGTGCGTGAGCCCGGCAGGCGACGCGAGCTGGTCGTGGCCGTCCCGGGCTGCGCCCGGCGTAAGAGGCGTGATGCGGGTGCGGTCGGTCAGTCCGTCGACGTGCTCGGTGGTGAAGTCGAGTTGGCGGGCGCGGTCGGTCCAGCGTTCGCGTAGCTCGCCGACCGGGACGGCGTAGTCCTTGCCCTGGCGCGTGTGGAGGGCCGCGACCTGGGCGGCCCCCGGGGAGTGCTCGCCGCGTTGCGCGAGCTCGGCTTCGATCTCGCTGCGGCGTCGGCTGAAAGCTCGTCGCACGGTGGCGGGGATGCCCTCGACTTCGGCGACGCCGTTGCGCACCGGCGTCCACTCGACGCCGAGGCGGCGGGTGAGCTCCAGGCGCAGTTTGGCCTGGTAGAGGAAGCCGCCGGTGCGGGCGTGGGTGTAGAGGCGCCGCGCGTCCAGGGCGGTCCAGCGGCCGTCGGGCCCCCGGGTCATGTTGGCCACGAGGACGTGGGTGTGCAGCTGCGGGTCGCCGGCCCGTGACGTGCGGTGGCGAAAGCCCGCGCCGACGAACCCGTTACCCAGCACGGAGATGGCGCCGCCCTTGCCGCGCCGGCCCATCGCGGCGTGGCGTTCCATGTACTCAAGCGCCGCGTCGACGGCAGCCTCGTGCGCCTCGCGTGTCGCCTGGCTGATCTGCTCGTCGGCGAGGCCGAAGAGCACGCTGACGCTCTTGGGAGCCGAGAAGGTGAGATCGAAGCCCGGGACGCGGCTCTTGCCTTGACCGGATCTGGTCAGCGGTCCCTCGCCGTCGGGTCGGTTGCCGTTGAGCACCGAGCGCAGCGCATCGGCCTCGACCGTTCCGGCGAGCGAGAGCTCGTCGGCGCCGGCGCCGAGCCAG
>JBBQBV010000214.1:0-4687 GCA_038318085.1 Solirubrobacterales bacterium | reverse complement strand
GTCCGCGACAACGAGTTCCGCCACCAGGTCGCCTACGCCTACCTCGACCTCGACGAGCTACCACGGCTGCTCGGCGGCCGGCTGGTCTCCCGGCGGCCGGGCCTCGTGCGCTTCCGCCGCAGCGACTACTACGGCGAAGCGGCTGTGCCGCTCGCCGCCGCGGTCCGTGCCCACGCAGATACGGACGGGCCGGTCCGCGTCCTCACCACGCTGCGCACGCTCGGCGTCTGCTTCAACCCCGTGAGCTTCTACTACTGCTTCGCCGCCGACGGGGAGACGCTCGACGCCGTCGTGGCCGAGGTGACCAACACCCCCTGGGGGGAGCGCCACGCCTACCTGGCCGGCGACGACCTCGAAAAACGGCTGCACGTGTCGCCGCTGATGGGCATGGACCAGCGCTACTCGTTCTGCGCCCCCGCGCCGGCGCAGACGCTGTCGGTGCACATCGAGAGCACCCAGGGCGGCGACCGCGCGTTTGACGCGACGCTGCACCTCCGGCGCCGGCCGCTGGCCCTGCTGCCGCTGCTGCGCTCGAGCGCGCTGCGGACGCTGCCCTTGATCTACGGGCACGCGCTGGCGCTGCGGTTGCGCGGCGTGCCGCATCACCCCCGGCCCCGGGCCACGGCATGACGGTCGCCCAGTCCGCCGCGCGCAAGGTCGTACACGGGCTGCTCAGCCGCGTCCGCTCCGGGCGGCTGATCGTGGTCGACCAGGCGGCCGAGCGCGCGTTCGGCGGCAAGGCGGACGGGCCGCTCGCGGTCGTCACCGTCCGCTCGCCGCGGGTCTGGCCGCTGCTGCTCAAGGGCTCCTCGGGGATGGCCGAGGCCTACGCCCGCGGCTACTGGGACACGCCGGACCTGACGGCGCTGATCCGGATCGCCGCGCGCAACACGGAGGAGCTCGACGCGGTCCGCCGGCGGCTGACTCCGCTGCGCGAGCCGTTTCAGCGCCTGCGCTCCGCGCGCAACACGACGCAGCAGTCCAAAAAGGACATCTCGGCCCACTACGACCTCGGCAACGACCTCTACCGGCTGATGCTCGACTCGACGATGATGTACTCGGCGGCCTACTTCAACCGGCCCGACATGACGCTCGAGGAGGCCTCACTGGCCAAGCTCGACCTGATCTGCGACAAGCTCGATCTGGGGCCGCAGGACGACGTCGTCGAGATCGGCACCGGCTGGGGCGGCTTCGCGCTCCACGCGGCCGCGACGCGCGGCTGCCGGGTGACGACGACGACGATCTCCGCGGAGCAGTTCGCCTTCGCGACCGCCCGCGTACGAGAGGCCGGCCTCGACCACCTGGTCACGGTCCTCGACCAGGACTACCGGCTGCTGCAGGGCCGCTACGACAAGCTCGTCTCGATCGAGATGATCGAGGCCGTCGGCTGGCGCGACTTCGGCACGTTCTTCGAGCGCTGCTCCGCGCTGCTGAAGCCCGACGGCGCGATGCTCCTGCAGGCGATCACGATGGACGACCGCGCCTACGAGGTCGAGAAGGCGTCGAAGTCCTTCATCCGCACCTACGTGTTCCCGAACGGCTGCCTGCCATCCAACGCGGTGATCTCTCGCTGCGTCGCCAAGCGCACCGACCTGCGCACGACCGATCTGCAGGACCTCACGCCGCACTACGCCGAGACGCTCAAGCGCTGGCGCACGAACGTCGAGGCCGTCACGACCACGCTCGAGCGGCTCGGCTACGACGAGCGCTTCCGGCGCATCTGGCGGCTGTATCTCGCCTACTGCGAGGCGGGCTTCGCGGAGCGCCGCATCTCCGTCGTGCAGCAGGTGCTGGCCAAGCCGCGCTACGCGGCGCCCGCGGCGGCGGTGCGGGACCTGGCCGCCGCCTCGTGAGCCTCGCCTACGACCGCCAGGGCTCCGGCCCCACGCTCGTGCTGATCCATCCTCTCGGGGCCGATCGCCACGTCTGGCGGGCGGTGCTCGACCGCCTCGCAGCCGAGCGCGACGTGCTGGCGATCGACCTGCCAGGCTTCGGCGGCACCCCGGCACTGAACGGCCGCGCGACCCCCTCCCCGCCGGCCCTGGCAGGCCGGGTCGCGGCGGGCCTGGCCGAGCTCGGCATCGAGCACCCGCACGTGGCGGGCAACTCGCTCGGCGGCTGGATCGCCCTCGAGCTCGCACTGGCCGGCGCCGCGCGCTCGGTCACCGCGATCGCCCCCGCCGGTCTGTGGCCGCGCGCGCTCGGCCCCAAGCCGAGCCTCGCCCGGCCTTTCGCACGCCGCCTGCTGCCCGTGCTGCCGGCGCTGATGCGGTCGCCCGCCGCCCGCCGCCTCGCGCTCACCGGCGCCGTGGCGCACCCGGACCGCGTGCCGGCCGCCGACGCCGCCGCGCTCGTCCGCGCCTACGTCGAGGCGCCCGACTTCACGGCGGTCAACGGGGCGATGCGCTCAGCGCGCTTCGAGCAGCTCGACGAGATCGCCGTCCCGCTGACCTTCGGCTGGCCTTCGCGCGACCGTCTGATCGCCCGCCCCCGCCAGCTGCCGGCGGGCAGCCGCAGCGTGGTGCTCAGGGATTGCGGTCACGTACCGATGTGGGACGACCCGGAGCAGGTCGCCGATCTGCTGCTGGAGGGGTCGGCCGCGTAGCCGCGAAAGAATCGGTCCGCCCGAGTCGATATGTGGGGTATGAGGGTCCGCCATCGCATACTGGGCGACGACCAGCTCGTGAAGCTGGCTGCCAGGGGCAGCCTGGACGCAGAAGCCGAGATCTTCGTCCGCCATCACCGCGAGCTGGTCGGCTATTGCCGCTCGATCCTGCTCGACGCGCACGAGGCCGACGAGGCGGCGCAGGCTGCGATCGTCAAGGCGGTGGAGGCGCTGCGACGCCGCCCGCTCGGCGCGCCCCTGCGTCCGTGGCTGTTCCGCATCGCCCACAACGAGGCGATCGACCTGCTGCGACACCGCCGCAGCCAGGACCCGCTCGACCGCGTGACCGCCGTCGTGCCCTCCGCGGAGGTCACGGCAGAGCAGCGTGAGCGGGTCGCGCAGCTCGTCGCCGATCTGCACGCGCTGCCCGAGCGCCAGCGCTCCGCCCTGCTGATGCGCGAGATGAACGGCCTCTCCTATCCGGAGATCGCCGTATCGCTCGCGGCGTCGGAGCAGGCTGTGCGTCAAACCGTCTTCGAGGCGCGTCGGGCGCTGACGGAGTACGGCGAGGGCCGCGCGCTGAAATGCTCGAGCGTGCGCTCGGTGCTCGAGGCCGGCGATCGCCGCCTGCTGCGCGGCAGGCGGCTGCGCGCCCACCTGCGCGGGTGCGCCGACTGCGGCACCCTGCAGGCCGGCATCGCCGCGCGCCGCCGCGATCTGCGCCTGCTCGTCCCCGCCCTGCCCGCCTCCGGGCTGGCCCTGCTGGGCGGCGCGGGCGCGGCCACGAGCGGAGCGGTCAAGGTCGCGGTCGGGCTGGTCGCCGCGATGACGGCGACGGTCGGCGTCACCGAGCTGCCCGCCGGCCACACGCCCGCCCGTCGCCATCGGGCCCTGGCCGCCCGGCCGCACAAGCAGGCCGCTCGCAAGCCGCCGACGGCGGTGAGGCGCCAGGCTGCGCCGGCCACGCTCGCCCCGATCGTGATCCCGCGGACCGTGAAGCGGACCCGCCGCGACCATGCCCGGCCCATCGTCGCCCCCGCCCCGGCTGCGGCGCCCAGGCGGCGGCACGAGGCCCGCACCCGACCGGTCCAGCCCCGCGCAAAGGCCCCGGCCGTCCCCGTCGTCGCCCCGGCGCCCACCACGACGGCCGCACCGACGGCAACCGCTCCGCTCCGCCCCGCGTACCCCGCGGTCAGCGCCAGCGCCCGCGCCGCCCAGCAGGCGATCCTGGACGCCGCACTGGCCGACGCGCAGCGCCAGGTCGCGGCGGCCACGGCTCGTGCCCGGCAGGCGACGCAGCAGGCGATGGATCAGGCCCAGAGCCAGCTGGCCGCGGCGATGGCGCTGCTCGATCAGCTCCAGGGCGGAAGTATCCCCTGACAAATGGCTGCTCCCACCGTTGACCATTTGACACCGGGCCCCGCCAGGCCCTCTCTCCCCAAGTAAGGAGTCCACCTCCATGAAGTCCGCCAAGCTGGCGGCGGCTGTCGTCGCCGCCACCGTCCTCGTGCCCGCCTCCGCGCAGGCCGCCCCCGCGGCGACGCGGCATCAATTCGCCGCCCGCGCCGCCACGATCCGCCTCGCCGATGCCGTGCAGTCCGGCGACCGCGCCGCGGCACTGCGCGCCCTGAAGGCCTCGCGCCACCAGGCCGCGTCCGCCAGCCGGCTCTCCAAGAGACTGGTGGTCCAGGGGGCGACCGTCCGCGCCGCCCGCGCCGCCAAAGCCGCCGCCCTGGCCTACGACGCAAACCTCGCGGCCTACGCCGCCACCCTCCCGGCAGCCAGCCCCGCCGTCGCGAAGCCGATCGCGCAGGCGCTCGTCCCGAGCATGGCCGGCCGGGGGCAGGCGGTCGCGATGCTGGGCGGGCTGATGGCCCAGGTGCCCGAGGCGGCCCGTCCCGGGCTCGCCACGGCGATCACCTCGATCACCGAGGGCGCCCCGCAGGACGCACAGGCGCTGGCCGCGACGATCCCGGAGCTGCCCGTCGACATCCAGGGGATCGTCACGGAGGCCTTCGCCGCCGCGTCGGCCTACATCGACACGGCGCTCAGCCAGGTCGAGGCGATCCTGCCGCTGCTGCC
>JBBQBV010000213.1:0-5004 GCA_038318085.1 Solirubrobacterales bacterium | reverse complement strand
CGCTACGGGGCCCGGCGCCCGGGCGTTGATCGACGCCAGCGGCGGCCGCCGTCCGAGCTGGTGTACAGACCGGCGCGGAAGCTGAAGCGCGCCTCCCAGACATGGTCGCCGACAGCGTCCGTCCCCCCGAAGAGGGCTCCCGGCTGGAGTCGCGCAGGCGCGTGAAGTACCAGGTTCGGCTGGCGTCGAAGGAGTGCCACAGCCGCAGCCGGCACCGATGGCACGGGCGAGTGAGGGCCCACGCCCCGGTGCTGCGGGCCGCGAAGGCGAGTAGGCGCCCTCGGAATCGAGCGACCTCGGTCCACGGTGTCGACGCGGGGCTTCCACGCCGCACGACCGCACCGCTGAGGCCGAACCAGGGCCCGGTCGCGTTGACGATCGCGCGCCGGATGCCCGGGACGCTTCGCCACGTGGCACCCCGGTCGGCGGTCACGAGAACGTGCCCGCTGTGGACCACGGCCCCGTGGGCCGCGTCGACGAACGACGGCTCCAGGTAGTACGCGGCGCTGCGCGCGGGCGCGGTCAGCATCAGCATCCCCACGACCAGCACGCACCATCGCATGAGCGCACTCTCTCCATCGAAGCGAGGCGTGTGGCTGTGACCCATCATCCTTGAGCCGGATGCGGTCCAGCACGTCACGCGAGCTCAGTGGGCGCCGGGTGCGATCGTGCGCAGTCCGGCGAGGCGCCCCGCGGCGCTCTGGCGCTCGTCGTAGCTGACAAACGCGTCGATGGGGGTGAGCGAGACGGCGGCGGCGGCGTGGATGGCGTCGAGCGTGCGCAGCGCCGGCTCGGCGAGGGCGCCGGCGGCGGCCAGGAGTGCGTGGTCGAGCGGGAGCAGCGCGAGCGCGTCGACGAGCTCCCCGGCTCGGGCGAGGAGCACGTCGCGCGGCAGCGACGGGTCTCGCGCCGCGGTCGTCTGACCGCGCGCGGGACCTCGGTCAGGACCAGCTCGCAGGCAACGAGGTCGGAGTCCTGGAGAAATGCTCTCAGCGCGGGGCTCTCCGGCTCGTCGCGGACCAGCTTGACCAGCGCCGACGCGTCGGCGTAGAACAGCGGCACCTCAGTGCTCGCCGCGAACCTCTTCGAGCGCCCGGCTGAGCGCGGAGGCATCGCCCGTGAGCTCCAGCGGCGCCGGAAGTCCGCGCCGCAGCGGGCGCGCCACGCGTCCCTCGGCGATCAGCCGGTCCAGCGCGCCTCCGGTGGCCGGCGGGGGGCCGAGCTCGGCGACCGGCCGGTTGCGGTCGGTGACCAAGAGGCGCTCGCCGCGCTGGACACGTTCCAGGTAGCGGCTGAGGTTCTGGCGCAGCTCGGCGACGCCGACGGTGTTCATGTACGCGAAGGTAGCATCACCACGCCCGGCCCCCGAGCGCCGCTACCCCACCGCCGCCGGCCGCCGCACGATGCGGTCCAGCGTGCCCCAGGCGAGGTAGGCGAGGCCGCCGGCCGTCGCCGTGGCGGTCAGCAGCACGCCGGCGGCCGCGGTGAGCGCGAGCCCGTTGGAGCCGAGAATCAGCACGACCGCCGCGGCGCCGAGGCTCGGCCCGATCGGCAGCTGGCTCAGCGAGACCTGGAGGATCAGGATCGCGACGGCGTCCAGCAGCGAGGCGTCGACGCCGAGCGCGTGCAGCATCAGCCAGTTGCGCGCGATCTGCGCGAAGGTGGCGATCAGGATCAGGCCGATGACCTTGTTCGCGCCGTGCATGCTCTTGAGCACGGCCAGGCCGGAGGCGAAGCCGGTCGGCCGCCGGTGGGCCAGGCGCGCGAGGCCGACCACGATCGCCAGGGCGACCGCGAGGATTGCGAAGGGCACCCACGCCGGGAGGTGCAGCGGGCCGACCAGCGTGAAGGAGGTGATCGCCGCGAGAAAGCCCTCGACGGACATGATCGGGACCTCGGCGGCGATCAGCGCTCCGATGCGCGGGGCGTCGCTGCCCGCCGAGCGGCGCAGGATCGCGATCCGCGCCGCCGTCCCGAGCTGCGAGTTCAGCTGTGAGGCGAGGCTCCCGAGCGCCGCGGCGTGGTAGAGCTGCCGCCGCCCGCAGGTGGCGCCGGCCGCCTCGACGCAGATGTGCCACGCCTCGGTGCGCGTGAGCAGGGCCACGAGCTGCAACACCGCGGCGAGCACGAGGATGCCGACCGGCGCCGACTGCAGCGCCTGCGCGAACTCGCCGCGGCGGTCGTAGAGCACCCAGACCAGGGCGCCGGTGGCCACGGACGTGCCGACGACCCCGATCGCGATACGGCGGCGGCGGTGGCTCGCAGCGCGATGGGGGACGGAGAGGCCGACGGCACGGATTCTACGCTCGACGGATGAGCGACCCGCGCGGCACCGAGCTCCCGAGCATCGCCGAGGCCATCGGCGGCCCCCGCGGGCTCGTCGAGGCCTCGCTGCCGGCCGCGGCGTTCGTGCTCGCCTACACCCTCTCGGGGTCGGACACGAACACCGCGGCGGCCGTCGCGGTCGCCCTCGCGATCGTGCTCGCCGCGGTGCGGCTCGTGCAGCGCGAGTCGCCCGCCCAGGCCGTCTCCGGCCTGGTGGGCGTCGGCTTCGCGGCGTTCGTCGCCGCGCGCAGCGGCAAGGCGGAGAACTTCTTTCTGCCGGGCCTGCTGGTCAACGTCGCCTACGCGGCGGCCTTCCTCGTCTCGATCGCGATCCGCCGCCCGCTGGTCGGGCTGGTCGTCGGCCGCCTCGAGGGGGACGCCGCGGCCGCGCGCGACCCGCTGCGCCGGCGCGCGTACACGCGCGCGTCGTGGCTGTGGGCGGGCCTGTTCCTGGCGCGCATCGCCGTTCAGCTGCCGCTCTACCTGGCCAGTGCCGTCCTCGCGCTGGGGGTGGCGCGGACCGCCATGGGCCTGCCCCTGATCGCGCTCGGACTCTGGCTGACGTATCTGCTGGTGCGCGTGCGGGCCGAGTGAGCGGTCCGGTCACGCCAGGCCGTGGCGGTAGGCGTAGCTGACCGCCTGGGCGCGGTCGCGCACCCCCGCCTTGGAGAACAGGTGGTTGATGTGGCTCTTGACCGTGGCGGGGCTGACCACGAGCCGCGCTGCGATCTCGGCGTTGCTCAGGCCCTCGGCGATCAGGGTGAGGACCTCGGCCTCGCGCGGGGTGAGCTCGTCCGGGAGCTCGGGCCGCGCGGGCTCCGTGGCGCCCGCGTCGCTGAGGGCGGCGACGACGTGGCGCTGCACGGCCGGGTCGAGCGTCGCCTCGCCGCGGTGCACGGCCAGGATCGCTGCCTTGATGTCCTCGGCCCCGGCGTCCTTGGTCAAATAGCCGCGCGCGCCGGCGCGCAGCGCGCCCAGAACCGACTCGTCGTCGGCGAAGGTGGTCAGGGCGATCACCTTGACCTGCGGATGTGAGACGGACAGGCGCCGCGTCGCCTCGATGCCGTCACAGCGCGGCATGCGCAGGTCCATTAACACGACGTCGGGCGCGTGCCGCGCCGCCAGCGCGACCGCCTCGTCCCCGTCCGCCGCGGTGCCTACGAGCTCCACGTCGCCGAGCAGCGACACGAGCGTCGCGAGGCTCTCGCGCACGAGGCGCTGGTCGTCGGCGAGCAGGACGCGGATCACGCCGGCAGCCACAGCTCGACGCAGAAGCCGTCCTCGGTCGGCGCCGCGGCCAGGCGGCCGCCGAGCAGCTCCGCGCGCTCGCGCATGCCCGTGAGGCCGTAGCCGCCGTGGCCGTTGATCGCAGCCGCCGCCTGCCCGTGGTCGGCGACCACCAGGCGCGTGCTCGAGTCCTCGTAGGCGAGCGCCACCTCCACCCGCTCGGCGGCGGCGTGCCGTCGCACGTTGGTCAGCGCCTCCTGCGCCGTGCGGTAGACGGCCAGCCGCGCCTCGGATCCGAGCTCGCGCGGCTCGCCCTGCACCGCCAGCGAGCAGGCCAGTCCGCTCTCGGACTCAAAGGCAGACAGCAGCGACGGGAGCCGTCCGGGCCCCGGCAGCTCGTCGCCGCGCAGCGCCCCGATGACGCGGCGCGCCTCGTCGAGGCCGGACGCCGCGAGCCCGTGCGCGCGCTCCACGGCGCGGGTCACCTCGGGATCGGACCCGCGGTCGGCCGCGAGCATGCGCGTGCTCTCCAGCTGCAATGCGAGTGCGGACAGCGAGTGGGCGAGCACGTCGTGCATCTCCCGTGCCAGGCGCCCGCGCTCGGCGAGGGCCGCGGCCTCGGCCTCGGCGGCCCGCGTGGCCTCGAGCTGCGCGAGGAGCTCCTTGGTCGCGTCGTGCGCCTCGCGTTGGCGCCGCATCAGGCGCATGAACAAGAAGAAGGCGACGACGCCGGTGGCGATCGACACCGCCCCGCCCGGGTTGCCGGCCAGGGTCGCGACCACGACGGTGGCGACCAGGTCGGCGAGGAAGAGCACGGTCGCGGTGCGCGCAGGCAGGCGCATGGCGCCGATCGCCGCGACGATGTAGGGCGCGACGAACCAGATGCCCGCCGGCTGCAGCGCGATCAGCGCGACGGAGACGGCGGCGAGCAGGGTCAGCCAGCCCAGCCGCTGCTGGGTCTCGACGCGCCGCATCGGCACGCTGCGCAGCGCCGCCACCACGAAGACGACGGTGCCGGCGAAGATCGGCAGCCCGCGCCCCTGAAGCGACGCCCCCGGCTCGCTTGCGAAGGCCGAGACCACGAAGCCGATCAGCGTGACCAGCCCCATCAGGCGCAGCCAGCCGGCCTCGGGCGGCGCCTTCTCGCCCGCCTCGAAGGCGGACTCGGTCAGCCATCGTCGCAGCCGTCGCATGCCGCCAATGTACGCCCGCGCCGGACCGCCGTCATCGGCGCGCGGGTGGAGTCGGGCTCTCCACCTCCGGGTGCAATCGCAGGTTGGGCTTTGGCCGGGGCAGCCGGCGCAGGTAGCTTGTGCGCGATGCTGCTCGCGGTCGTCGGAAAGGGGGGAGCGGGGAAGTCGCTGCTGTCGGGCACCCTGGCCCGCGTGCTGGCGCGTCGCGGGCGCCGCGTGCTCGCACTGGATTCCGACTCGATGCCCGGCATCTCCTTCA
>JBBQBV010000212.1:0-5110 GCA_038318085.1 Solirubrobacterales bacterium | reverse complement strand
GACCTCGTCGACCTGAGGCCGATGACGCAGCGCCGGTCGGGCTACAGCCGGCCCGGCCTTTAGCCGATGCCGTCATTATGGCCGGGTATCCCGAACGGGGATCGTCGCTCAAGCCCCTGATCGGCGTGATGCTGGCGGTCGTCGTGCTCGTGGTCGCCCTGCTGATCACACTCTCGTTCGTCAAGCGCACGGTGGACCGCGACGCCGCGCGTGTCGTACGGGGGCAGCGGCTGCTGATCGCCCAGCTCGACCGGGAGACCGGCCTGCGGGGCTTCATCCTCACCGCGCGAGAGCCGTTCCTGGACCCCTACCGGACCGGGACGGAGGATCTTCGGCTGGCCTTCAGCCTCGCGAGCCGGGACGTCCGGGCGGTGCGGTCGGCACGTGCGGCGCTGCGAGATCAGATCACCGTCGCGTCGTTGTGGCAACGCGATGCGGAGCAGGTGATCGCCCGGGTCCGCCGGTCGGGACGCCTGCAGATCTCCGCCGCCTCCTTGCAGGAGCGCAAGCAGCTGATGGATCGCTTCCGGGAGCTCAACTTGACGTACGTGGCGAGGATCGAGGCGCGCCGCCGGGCCGATCTGACCAGCGCCTCGGCGACCAGCACGGCGGTGGTCGCCGCCCTCGCGCTGCTGCTGGGCCTTGCCGGGCTGCTGATGGTGATCTCGCACGACCGCCGGGAGCGCCGGCGCATCGCAGCGCGGCTCGCCGACGAGCACGAGGTCGAGAACCGGGAGCGCGGCTACGTCGAGGGCCGCCGCCGATTCTCCCAGATCATGCAGGTCGCCGACAGCCAGCAGGAGGCACAGGACCTGGTCAAGCGGCGCATCGAGGCCGAGGTGCCCGGCAGCTCGGTGACCGTCCTCAACCGCAACAACAGCGCGAACCGCCTCGAGGCGGTGACCCCCGTGCCCGACGACTCGCCGATGCGCGAGGCGCTCGCACACGCGGCGCCGCGCAACTGCCTCGCGCTCAGGCTCGGCCAGACCCACTCCACGGCGGGTGACGAGCGGCCGCTGCTCAGCTGCGAGATCTGCGGCGGCCAGCCGGGACTCACGACATGTGAGCCGATCCTCGTGGGCGGCGAGATGATCGGCGCCCTGCTGATCGGCCACGAGGTCGCCCTGCGCGAGGAGGACGAGCGCCTGATCGGCGAGACCGTGTCCTACACCGCCCCGGTCATGGCCAACCTGCGCAACCTGGCCATCGCCGAGCGGCGCGCCCAGACGGACTCGCTGACGGGCCTGCCCAACCGGCGCGCGCTCGACGACACCTTCAAGCGGATGGTCGCGCAGGCCGGCCGCAGCTGCGCCTCGATGTCGATCGTGCTGCTCGACCTCGACCACTTCAAGGATGTCAACGACAGCTACGGCCACGACCGCGGCGACGAGGTCCTCGCCATCGCGTCCCGCCTGATCACCGAGTCGCTGCGGGTCAGCGACTTCGCGGCGCGCATGGGGGGCGAGGAATTCGTCGCGCTGCTGCCCAACACCGGCCTCACGGGCGCTACGACGGTCGCCGAGAAGATGCGCCGGGCCTTTGCCCAGCTCGTCGTCACCGGCATCAACCGGCCGATCACGGCGAGCATGGGCGTCGCGACGTTCCCCGACCACGGGGGCGACTTCGAGACGCTGCTGCGCAGCGCCGACCGCGCGCTCTACCAGGCCAAGCACGACGGCCGCAACTGCGTGCAGGCGGCCGAGGGCATCGCCCAGAGCCCCGCTCCGCAGGCCGCGGTTGCCGCGGCGAGGCGGCCTCAACCTGAGCTATCCACCGGCCACCGCCGACGCGTCGACCGAACGCGCCACCTCGAGGGCGATGTCGGCGAACGTGTGCACGAGGGGCCGATCGGCCTCGCGCCGCCGAAGCAGCAGCAGCGTTGCGGTCGGCGCGTCGCCCTTGAGCGGGACGAAGGCCACGCCCGGATGCCGGACTCTGCTGAAGGAGGCCATGTGCAGGCCGACGCCCACCCCGGCGGCGATCAGTCCGAGCAGGGCCCAGGGGTCAGACGCGTGGTGCACCTCGGCGGGAGCCAGGCCGCGAGCATGAAACGCCGCCATCTGCTGATCCACCAACCCCGGAACGATCGCGTGCGAGAACGTCACGAACGGCTCATCGGCCAGCTCGTCGAGCCCGATCTCTTCAAGCCGGGCGAGTGGGCTGTCGTCAGAGACGATCGCCATCATGGCCTCCTGCAGCAGCGGCTCGGCATGGAGGGTGCGTCCCCCGCCGGACCACTCGGCGAAGGCCACGAAGCTGACGTCGAGGCGCTCGTTCTTGAGCGCATCGACGAGGTCCGTCGGCGCGGAGGTGGTCAGCTCGAGGGTCACCTGAGGAACGCGGACGTGGAAGGCGCGCAGAACCGAGGGAACGATGGCGCTCAGCGCCCAGAACGTCGCCCCGACGGCCAGGTGCCCGATCCCGCCGGCGGCCCGGCGGCCGCTCTGCACCGCGCGCTCGACGTGGCGGACGGCGAGCTGGGCCTCCTCCAGGAAGGCGGAACCCGCGCTGGTCAGCCGGATCGGACGACTGCTGCGGTCAAAGAGCTCCACGCCGAGCTCGCCCTCGAGCCTGCGGATCTGCTGACTGAGCGGAGGCTGGGCGATGTGAAGACGCTGGGCGGCGCGCCCGAAATGCAGCTCCTCGGCGACGGCGAGGAACGCTCGCAGGTGACGGAACTCGACGTCCATATCTCCAGGAGTATGAAGCCTCGTGCTGGTTTGTATTGGACGGCATCCTCGGATGGATCTAGGGTCACGCGATCCCGGGATCGCGTGACGTCCTGCGCTCCCCACCCCCAACCGACGCTGTCGAGGACACTTCAACGATGCACGTATGCAGACGGGGGCGCGAGGCGATGAACCGGACTTCAACCATGATCAGGCGGCGCGCGGGCGTGGCGACGGCGGCCTGCGTGGCGATGGCTGCCGCGGGCGTGCCGGCGGCGGGCGCGTCGGTCGCGGTCGCCCCGGGGCAACCCAACGTTCAGGTCAGCACACGCGATCCGTCCCTGCCGAGTCAGGACTTCAGGTCGCCCGTGATCGCGGTCAATCCCGCCAACAGCGCGAACATGGTGATGGCATCGCGCACCGACGAGCCCGATTATTTCTGTCGGATCCATGTCTCGATGGACGGCGGCGCGACCTGGGTCCCCGCCACCGGGAGCACCGGCGCGGCGTTCCCGGACCCGCCACTGCCGGCCGGCGCGCCGGCCGACAGGACGTCGGGCACCTGCTGGTCGCCGGGCGTCGCCTTCGATGCGTCGGGCAACGTGTACGTCGTGGCGCAGGATCGCCCGAATCTGGGCGGCGGGCCGCAGACGGTCATCATCTGGAAGTCGACGGACGGCGGTCGGACCTTTGGCGCGCCGCTGACCATTCCCCCCAGCACGACATCGGGATTCTCCGTGCAAGCCGACGTCGCGGTCGACACGACCCCAACCAGCCCGCACCTCGGTCGCATCTACGTGACGTGGCACGAGTTCCCGGCCAGCGACCTGGTCGTGAACCTGACCTACTCCGACGACGGGGTGACGTGGTCGCCACCGGCCACCCGCGGTGTTCCCGACCAGGGCCAGACCATTCCGGATCTGACCGTGGCCCCTGACGGGACGGTCTACGACATCTTCAAGACCGGGAGCGCCTTCGGCTCGGGTGGCACCAACTGCGTCGGGATCGGCGGTGGCACCCCGCCGCCGGGCGGGACGGACTGCCCGGTCCAGGTTCTTCGCTCCAGCAATGGCGGGGTGAGCTTTGACGCGGATCCGTTCACGGTGGGCACGACGTTCTTCCCCGGGGGGCCGGCAAACGCGACCGTGGACACGGCCGTCGCCGAGGAGCCGTCGATCGTCGTGACTCCGAGCGGAACGCTGCTCGTGGCCGTCGCGACGGTCCCGAACCCGCCGGCGCCGGGATGCACCGCCAGCCTGCAGGCCGTCGTCTATCGCTCGACCGATCGCGGACAGACGTGGAGTGCGCCCAAGGCCCTCAACGACGACGCGTGTGCCAGCGGCAACGAGCACCGTGACCCGCGGCTCAGCGTGGCGCCCGACGGCCGCATCGACGCCGCGTTCTACGACGACCGCTTCGATCCCACCAGCCACGCGGTGGCTGATCCCTCCAAGGCGCTGCTCTACGACGTCCTGTACGCGAACTCGACCGATGACGGCCTCACCTTCGGTCCCAACGCCCGGGTGTCGAGCGCGAGCTTCGACGGCACGAAGCTGTTCGCGGTCAGGCCCGCGGGGTCACCGCCCAACGGCTTCCAGTCCCGGGACTACGACACCGTCATCGGCCTCGCCTCGCGCGACTCGGGTGCGGTCGCCGGGTGGGGCGACACCCGCAACGGGGGGCCGGCCGATCTCTGGACCGCGCGCGTCAGCCTCGTGCCTGCGGTCACGCCGACGCCGACGCCGACGCCGACCGCGACCCCGACGCCGACGCCGACGCCCACGCCGACGCCCACGCCGGCCAAGCGCCTCAGGGTGCGCCTCGTCGTGCACGTCAAGCCCAGGCGCGACCGGTCGCTGCCCTACCGCTACACGGCCAGGGGGCGCCTCGTGCTGCCCAGGGGCACGTCGAAGGCCACCAAGCGCAGGGCGTGCAGAGCCGGTGGCAAGGTCTCGATCCAGTCCAAGCGCGGCCACAGGACGATCTCGACACGGCGCAAGACGATCAGCCACTCGTGCACCGTCAAGATCCGGTTGCGCTTCGCGGTAGCCAGGCGCCTCGGCCGCCACCGCCCGGTCACGATCAAGATGACGGGACGCTTCGCCGGCAACCGGCGCCTGCGCAGCGACAAGGCCAAGCCGGTCCGCGTGAAAGCCGGGTGACAGAAGGCAGCAGCCGACATCGACCGCGTTTCCGCGCAGGTAAATGCCTCACGCATATATTGACTCGCCGACGGATCTGGAGTAGAGACCTCTCGACGCCACGATCCCGGCAGGGGATCGGCGACCGGAGAGGTGTGCGCTGATGGGCTGGATTGCGGAGACTGGTGACGTGTCGCGCGGCGGAGTCCGGCGAGGGAGGGCCGTCGCCGCGCTGGTCGCCCTGCTCGCGGCGCTGCTGACCGGCGCTGCCGCCGCACGGCCGGCGTCGGCCGCCTCAGG
>JBBQBV010000211.1:0-5163 GCA_038318085.1 Solirubrobacterales bacterium | reverse complement strand
TGACGGTCGACCCCGAGGCCGGCGTCCAGGTCACCTTCGGGGCGACGGAGGCGATCGCGGCCGCGCTGCTCGCCTTCGTCGGCGCGGGCGACGAGGTGCTCGTGCTCGACCCCTCCTATGACTCCTACGCGCCGATCGTCGCGCGCGCGGGCGGTGCGGTGCAGCCGGTCGCGCTCGACCCGCCGAGCTGGCGTGTCGAGCCGGCCGCGGTGGAGGCGGCGGTCACCGAGCGCACGCGCGTGCTGGTGCTCAACTCGCCGCACAACCCGACCGGCCGGGTGCTGGACTGCGACGAGCTCGAGACGCTCGCCGACGCCTGCCGCCGCCACGACCTGATCGTGATCACCGACGAGGTCTACGAGCATCTCGTCTACGCGGGCCGGCACATCCCGATCGCCACGCTGCCGGGGATGTTCGCGCGCACGGTGACCGTCTCCTCGCTGGGAAAGACGCACTCCCTGACCGGGTGGAAGGTCGGCTGGGCGAGCGGCCCGCCCGAGCTGATCGCGCGCGTGCGCGGCGTCAAGCAGTTCTTGACCTTTGCCGGCGGGACGCCCTTCCAGCACGCCGCGGCGGTCGGGGTCGCGCTCGGCGCGCAGGACCTCGCCGCCGCGCTGCGCGCCAAGCGCGACCGGCTCGCCGCCGGCCTGAGCAACCTGGGCTACGCCGTCCTGGACAGCGCCGGGACCTACTTCCTCAACGCCGACGCCGCGCCGCTGGGCGAGCCAGACGCGCGGGCGCTTTGCCTGCGCCTGCCCCACGAGGCCGGCGTCGCCGCGATCCCGCTCTCCGCCTTCACGGCCGACCCCGGGCGCCCCGCCACTCGGTCGCTCGTGCGCTTCGCCTTCTGCAAGCGCGAAGCCGTGATCGACGCGGCGCTCGCGCGGCTCTCCACTAACGCCAGATGCCCGTGATGGGCGCCGCCGCGGCCGCCCGTCCGGCGTGGCCGAGGCCGTAGAAGTCCTCGAGCGTGCGCAGCACGCCGTAGTGGTCGATCGGCCGGTCGACGGGCCCCCGCCGCACCCCGGCGCCGGCGACGATCGTCGCGATGCGGTTGGCGTTGCTGCCGTCGTCCTCGTCGAAGGTCAGCAGCAGCAGGCTCTTGTGACGCGGCGCCCAGCGCCGGAAGCGGCCGAGCCGGGCGCGCAGCCAGCGGTCCCCGGTGGCGACGGAGCAGTCGTGCATGTCGTGGCAGAGGTCGGGGATCACGAACGCGACGGTCGGCAGGCGGTTCAAGTCGCGCGGAAAGGCGGTGAACGACTTGCCGGTGCGCGCCGCAAGGTTTGAGAAGTTCACCCAGGGCGCGTGCTTGCGCGCGTAGCGCCCGCTCTCACAGACCTGCGAGCCGGTGCGCGGAAGCCCCTCGGAGTAGCCGGCGAACGTGCGTCCCGCGCGCAGCAGCTGGTGGCCGAGGTTCTCCGCGGCAAACGTGTTCGGGCACGCGTCGTCTGAGACGCCCTGGGTCGAGCCGGAGAACAGCGCGAGGTAGTTCGGCTCGCTCGGGTGGGCGATCGCCGACGAGCGGGTGAAGCTCGCCCCCTCGCGCGCAAGCTTGGAGATCCAGGGCGCGTCGGGGCTGCCGAGCACGTCGCCGGCCGCGTGGTTCTCGAGCACCACCACCACCACGTGGCGCGGCCGGGGAAGGTGGCCGGCGCTTGCGGGCGCCGCCGGCGCCGCGGCGGCGGCGATGATCGCGATGAGGCCGGCGAGCAGCACCCCGGCCACGGTAGGCCGTGGCGGCGTGCGGGGTCAGTACGCCACGGTGAGCGCCCGATGGGGCCGTCCGGGCAGCGTCAGCCCGCGGTTCCAGAGCCAGTTGTCGAGCGTGCGCGGTGCGACGCCGGCCCGCGCCGCGAGCAGCTCGCAGGCGTGCACCGCGCACGCGCGGAGCTCGGTCTCCTCCTGGCTCCCGGGCTCCAGCGGCGTGCCGGCGTCGACGGCCGCGGCGAGCTTGGGTGCGTACTCGAGCACGCCGTCGACGCGCAGGACGTGGGGGAGCAGGTTGTCCGCGAAGGCGGTGAGGCGGTCGACGTCTGAGAAGTTCGCGACGCCGGCCAGGACGAGGTCGTTGGCGGTGATCTGCGCGCGCTTGAAAAAGCCGGGGTCGTCGAAGAAGGGCAGGCCGGCGACGAGCTCGGCGGCGAACGCCTGCGCGGAGGGGCCGAAGCCGTCCGCGATGGGGCGGCGGCCGAGCCAGGCGCCGAGCTGGTGCAGCGCCTCGGCGTAGAGCCCGGTCAGCGTGTGGGCCGGGTCGAGCCCGAGCGCGTCGCCGACCGCGGCGGGGGTCAGCCCCCGCAGCTCGGCGGCCGGCCACGGGCCGTGCGCGGTGAGGCGGCGCGTCAGCGCGTTCGTGTCGATGGCGAGCTCGTCGAACCAGCCCGAGCCGAAGTTGATCGCGTCGAGCTCGAGGACATAGAGGGCGACCTCTTCGAGCGGGGCGTCGAGCCGGTGCAGGTCCGGGTCCAGGCCGGCGACGCCGGATGTGTAGGCCATCGCGTCCGCGTGGATCGTGACGTGGCGCGCACTGCCGGCAACCGACGCGCAATGCCGGCGGACCTCCTCGGCGAGCATGCGCTCGTAGCCTACGCAGGCGCATGGGGCACCTCCGGATCGGCCTGCTGGTACTCGCGCTGGCGTTCGCCGGCTGCGGGTCGTCGCCGGCGGCGCCGCGGAAGGTGACGCTGGCGCTGGACTTCACGCCGAACGCCGTGCACGCGCCGCTGTACGCCGCGGTGCACGACGGGCGCGACCGCGCGCGCGGCGTGCGGCTCGAGATCCGCCAGCCCGGGTCGGGGCCCGACGCGCTCAAGCTCGTCGGCTCGGGGCGAGCCCAGCTCGGTGTGCTCGACATCCACGACCTCGCGATCGCCCGCGCGCGCGGCGCGGACCTCGTGGCGGTCGCGGCGCTCGTGCAGCGCCCGCTCGCGGCGCTGGCGGCGCGGCCGCCCGTGCGGCGCCCGCGGGACCTGGAGGGTCGCACCGTCGGCGTCTCCGGCCTTCCGTCGGACCCGGCCTTCGTCAAGGCGATCGTCGAGCACGACGGCGGCGACGCCGCCAAGGTCCGCGAGGTGAC
The DNA here is from genome assembly GCA_038318085.1 of Solirubrobacterales bacterium. GTDB lineage: Bacteria > Actinomycetota > Thermoleophilia > Solirubrobacterales > Solirubrobacteraceae > DATLGB01. The sequence goes on along the minus strand of JBBQBV010000211.1, from coordinate 2,090 downwards.
GATCGGCTTCAGCGCCGTCACGCGCATCCTGTCGGGCCGGGTCGCCGCGGCACCGGTGTTCTGGAACGCCGAGGGCGTGGCGCTGCGGCGGCGCGGGCTGGACCTGCGCGAGTTCCGCGTCGACCGCTACGGCGCGCCGCCCTACCCGGAGGTCGTCCTCGTCACCTCGCGCGCGACCCTCGGACGCGAGCCGGAGACGCTTCGCCGCGCGCTCGCGGCGATCGGCGACGGGGTGCGCTCGGTGCGCCGCGACCCGGCCGCGGCGGTGCGGGTGATCGCCGACGCCGCGCAGACGGCGGACACCGGGCTGGTGCGCGCGCAGCTGGACGCCGTCACACCGCTCTTCGGGCTGCGCCTGGACCGGACGGTGCTCGAGCGCTGGGCCGCGTTCGACGCGCGCATCGGCATCGTCGGCGCGCGTCCGGAGGTGGGGCAGGCGTTCGACTTCTTGCTGGCGCCTTGATGCTCGCGGCGCGAGTGCTGAGATCGGCTGGGAAGGATTGCGCCTGGAAGGCGTCTTACGGGTATGACCGTCACTCCGCGCCTCATCTCTGCCCTCGCGCTGCTGTGCGCGAGCGGCGCCCTCGCCGCCTGCGGCTCGAGCGGCAAGTCGTCGAAGGAGTCCACGGTCACGCCGGCGCCGGCCTCCGGCGGCGGCGGCGAGCAGGTCAAGCTGACCGCGAAGGAGCCGGGGCCGGGAAAGTACGCCTTCTCTGAGGCCAAGCTCACCGCCAAGGCCGGCTCGGTGACCCTGACGATGGACAACCCGAGCTCGGACAAGGAGTCACACGCCATCGCCGTCGAGGGCAACGGCGTCGACAAGGACGGGCAGGTCGTCCAGCCCGGATCCACCTCGACCGTGACCGCCGATCTCAAGCCGGGCACCTACAAGTTCTACTGCCCGGTCGACGGTCACCGCCAGGGCGGCATGGAGGGAACACTCACCGTCAAGTGACCGTCGCGGGTACGATCGGCGGGGTGACCGAGCAGGGTCCGACTCGCCGGCTGGACCCGGACCGGCTCGGGGACCACATCGACCGTCTGTTCCGGGCCGCGTGGGCGCTGACGGGGAACCCGCACGACGCGGAGGACCTCGTGCAGGACACCTACGCGCGCGTGCTCGCACGGCCGCGCTTCCTACGCCACGACGACGATCTCGGGTACCTCTTGCGCGCGCTGACCAACCAGCACTCCAGCCGCGGGCGTCGCGCCGGGCGGCGTCCGTCCGAGGTGCCGCTCGACGTGGCCACCGACGCCGCGGGCCCGGACTTCGATCCCCGCCGCCCCGAGTCCGCCTTCGAGGTGGTCGAGTTGTTCGCCGCGATCTCCGAGCTGCCCGCCGACGCGCGGGACGCCGTCGTTGCCGTCGACGTCGCCGGCCTCAGCTACGGGGAGGCCGCGGCCGCCTTGAGCGTCAAGGAGGCGACGCTCACCACGCGCCTGCACCGCGCCCGGCGGCGCGTCGCCGAGCTGCTGACGACCGAGAGGGAGGCGACGCTGTGAAGGACGCCGAGGAGATCGGCGCCGCGATCGCGCGCTGCGCGCGCAGCGTCGAGGCGCCGTCGCGGCTGCGCGAGCGCCTCGGCGACCGCCCGGCGCGGCCGCCTCGCGCGCGCTTCGTCGCTGCGCTGGTCGCGGGTGCGGCGATCGTGGCGCTGGTCTTCGTGCTGGGCGTCGGCGGCCCGAGCGTCGCGCAGGTCGCCGCGGCGGGCCTGCACGCCCCGACGCGTCCCGCTCCACACGGCCGGGCCTACCTCGCGGGCTATCGTGCGGTCGGCGCGCGCACCGACGAGGTGGACGGTCGCCGCGCCGTCACGGTGATCTACCGCCGCGCGACCGTGGGCGTCCACTACACGATCCTCGACGGCGACCTGCTCGAGCTCCCCGGCGTCCGGCGGGTGCGGGCCGGCGGCCTGCGCCTCGCCCTCGACCGCCACGGCGACGTCAACCTCGTCGCCTGGCACGCCCGCGGCAAGACCTGCATCCTGGCCTCCAGGGCCGAGACCCTCACCGGCCTGGTGCGTCTGGCGGCGCGCACTGGTAGGGGAGCTGGGCGGGAGATCGCGTAGCGCTCGGCGCTGGTCGCGTGA
>JBBQBV010000210.1:0-5213 GCA_038318085.1 Solirubrobacterales bacterium | reverse complement strand
GAAGCTCTGATCCACGCCACCAAGGGACGGCGCCGGCGAGGCCGGCCCGCGAGCGGCTGGCCGAGCCTGACCGAGACCGAACAGCAGGTGGCCACGCTCGTGGCCGAGAACCTCACCAACCGCCAGATCGCCGGGCGCCTGCTGGTCTCCCCCGGGACCGTGAAGGCGCATCTCTCGCACATCTTCTCCAAGCTCGGCTTGTCGGGGCGCCGCGAGCTCGCGCAGGAGGTCTGGCAGCGCCGGCAGCGGCTGCCTGCGACCGAGGAGATCGAGGAGATCGAGGGGTAGATGCAGCTGCTCCGCAGCGCAAACTGTGGCCACCCGGGAGATGCTTTTGCTCCCAGAACGCCGTAGCGTGCGGCCTGGGTCGCGGGAGGCTGCGCGCTCGGACCTGCGGTGCATGGATCTCGCAGCCATGCTGAAAGGCCACGGATGCTCTCTGATCACCCCGTTTCGGTCATAGGTCTGCGACGCCTCCGCCACAGCGCCCCCGTCCGACCGCCCGGCTCTCGGCAGCGCCTGGCCGCCGTCACCCTCGCCACCATCGCCTGCGCGGCGCTCGTCTGGGGCGTCGCATCCTGGCTCGGCGGCGCCGGCGCGGAGCCGCAGGCCGCGCGCCTCCCGGCGCCCAGGACGGCGGTCGAGCGCGCCTACGGCAAGCTCCCGATGCGGTTCGAGGCCAACCGGGGCCAGACCGCCGCCCCGGTCAAGTTCCTCTCACGGGGCGCGGGCTACAGCCTCTTCCTGACGCGGCGTGAGGCGGTGCTGTCGCTGACCAAGCCTCAGCGGACCTCCAAGGCGGGCGCCGCGACGGTCGTCCGGATGGGCCTGATCGGCGCCAATCCGCGACCGGCGATCGAGGGCGACGGGCGCCTCGCCGGGGTGAGCAACTACCTCAAGGGCAGCGACCCGCACAAGTGGCAGACCGCCGTGCCCGGTTTTGGGCAGGTCCGGTATCGAGCGGCCTACCCGGGGATCGACATGGTCTTCCATGGCGGGCGGGGCGGCCTCGAGTACGACTTCGAGCTCGCCCCGGGCCGGGATCCCGGCCGGATCGCGCTGCGCATGCGCGGCGCGCGCCGGTTGTCGCTCGATCGCTCCGGAGATCTGCTGCTGCACACGGCGGCGGGGACGCTGCTCCAGCGCAGGCCCGTCGCCTACCAGCCAGTCCCGGGCGGCCGGCGGGCCGTGCCGAGCCGCTACGTGCTGGAGGGCACCGACCGGGTGGCCTTCAAGCTCGGCGCCTATGACCACTCCCGTCCGCTCGTGATCGATCCCGAGCTGCGGTACTCGACCTACCTCGGCGGCAGCGACAAGAGCAGCCTGGGCTTCGCGATCGCGGCCGACGCGGCCGGCAGCGCCTACGTCGCCGGATACACCGGGGCGATGGACTTCCCAACGACGGCCGGCGTGATCAAGCCGGCGATCACCGGAGACGAGTTCGACACCGACCTCACCGTGACGAAGCTGAGCCCGGACGGTTCGTCGCTGGTCTACTCGACCTACCTCGGCGGCAGCGGCACCAGAGGCAGTGGTGCGGAACTCCCGTACGACATCGCAGTCGACGCGGCCGGCCGCGCCTTCGTGACGGGCACCACGACGTCGGCGAACTTCCCCACCACGCCGAACGCCTTCAACCACAAGCGCGGCATGAACTTCGTGACCGATGGCTTCCTCAGCGTCCTCAATCCCACGGCCACCGGGCTCGACTACTCCACCCGCCTGCCCACCAAAGCCTACCCAAGCGGGATCGCCCTCGACAGCGCGGGCAAGGCCTACCTCACCGGCGACACGACCGCCGACACGCTCCCGGTGCGCTCCCCCGCCCCTGCCGGCCCCTTTCAGCCCACCCTGGCCGGCCCGCGGGACGTGTTCGTCGCCAAGTTCGACCCGGCGGCCTCGGGTGACAGCTCGCTGGTCTACGCCACCTACCTCGGCGGCTCGGACTATGACAACGGAGGGAGCATCGCGCTGGACTCCTCCGACAACGCGTACGTCACGGGGCTGACGAAATCAGCCGACTTCCCGACCAGGAACGGGTACCAGGACACGCCCGCGGGCGCCCCCGACGCCTACGTCAGCAAGCTCGATCCCCAGGGCTCGGCGCTCGCCTACTCGACCTACCTCGGCGGCTCCGGGCCGGAGACCGGCTTTCCCCCGGGGTTCGGGCTCAACCGCACGGCGATGGCCGTCGACTCGACCGGTCATGCGTACGTCATCGGGACCACGCGCGCCGATGATTTCCCGATCAAGAACGCCTTCCAGAGCGCGCGCGGCGGGGGCACTTGCACGGACCCCTTCTTTGGCCCACTCCCCTGCGCGGACGCCTACGTCGCCAAGCTCGATCCGGGCGCGTCGGGCGCGGCGTCGCTGATCTACTCGAGCTACCTGGGCGGCTCCGGGGACGATGTTGCCCGCGGCGTCGGCCTGGACTCGGCCGGCGGCGTGTACGTGGCCGGTTACACGGCGTCAACCGACTTTCCCAGCGTGAGCCCCGTGGCCCCGCGAGGGGCGGTCACGCCTCCGATCGGCCGTGAGACCGACTTCAACTACGGCGATGCCTGGGTGGCGCGGGTCAAGCCCGACGGCAGCGGCCTGTCGTTCTCGACCTCCCTCGGCGGCGGAGGCGGCGAGGAAGCCAGCGACCTCGCGGTCGACCCGTCCGGAAGCGCCTATGTGGGGGGAAGCACCTTCTCGACCGACTTCCCGACCGTCAATGCCTTCCAGAGCACCGACCTTGGTCGGGGAAGCTCACAGGTCGTCTCCCAGTTCGTCGCCAAGATCGCCGCGGGCGACCCTCAGGCGCCGCTCGTGACGGGCCTCGCCCCGCGCAGCGGCTCGACCGAGGGAGGCGCGGCCGTGGTGATCGCCGGCAGCGGGCTGTCGGGCGCGAGCGCGGTGACCTTCGGCGGCGTCCCGGCGGAGAGCTTCACGGTCGACTCGGATGCCCAGATCACGGCGGTCGCCCCGGCGCACGCGGTGGAGGCCGTCCCGGTGGTCGTCGAGGCCGGCGGCCGGAGCTCACCGCCCAATCCGGCCGCGAGCTTTGCCTACGGCGAGGGCTCCTTCGCCCCCACCGGCGCGCTCGGACACGAACGCAGCCGCGCCGGCGCGGTGCTCCTGGGCAACGGCAAGGTCCTGGTCGCCGGCGGGTCGGACGGCAGCGGCCCGATGACGAGCGCCGAGCTGTATGACCCGGCCAGCGGCGGCTGGACCGCCACGGGGTCCCTGCAGACGGCCCGCTGCTCGCCGACGATGACCCTGCTGCCCAACGGCAAGGTCCTCGCGGCGGGAGGATCGATCGAGTGCAACACCGACAACTTCGACTTCCAACAGACGGCGAGCGCGGAGCTCTATGACCCCGCGAGCGGCACCTGGAAGGCGACGAAGCAGCCGATGAGCGTGCCGCGGACAGGGCACAGCGCGACCCTGCTGCCCGACGGCACCGTGCTCGTCGCCGGCGGTCGCGACGGCCTGACCAGCCACGCCACGTCCGAGCTCTACGACCCGACGAGCGAGACGTGGAGTCCCACGACCGGCCCGCTGAACGTCGCGCGCGACGATCACGGCGCCGCCCTGCTGGGGGGCGCGCCCTGCGCCGCGGCTTCCCCGCCGAGCTCCTGCGGCAAGGTCCTGATCGCGGGCGGTGAGGACATCCTCAACCAAGGGGGCCTGACCTCGGCCGAGCTCTACGACCCTGCCAGCGGCACCTGGACCCTGACGACCGGTGAGCTCGGAGAGCGTCGCAGCCACATCAGCGCGGTCTCGCTGCCCGACGGGCGCGTGCTGGCGGCCGGGGGCTGCACCGCGTGCGGCGCACCCTTCTTCTCGACGAGCACCGCCGACGTCTACGATCCCGCGACCGACACCTGGTCGGTGACCGGCATCATGCGCACCGCCCCGCGGCACGACTACGCCGCGGCGCTGCTTGCGAGCGGCAGGGTGCTGCTCGTCGGGGGCGACGCAGCCGACAGCGTGCTGAACTCCGGCGAGGTCTACGACCCGACCCTGCCGGTCGGCACCGCGAAGTTCACCTCGGCGGGCCTCATGACGCGCTATCGCGACGCGCCGTTCGCCGTGGCGCTGTCGTCGGGCACGGGGTGCGGGGACAACTGCGGCAAGGTGCTGATCGGCGGTGACCTGCGACAGGCCGGCGCTTCAAGTGAGCTGTATTCGCCGCCGCGGGTGCGTCCGCCGCGGCCGACTCCGGGTCCGGGCCCGGGCCCGGGTCCAACTGCAGGTCCGGGTCCGGGTCGGGACACGACGCGGCCGGTCATCAGCGGGCTGCGCGTGTCCCCAGCGCGCTTCAGGGCCGGGTCGCGGCTGCCGCGCCTCGCGCGCGCCGCGCGGGTGGGAACGCGGATCCGCTTCTCGCTGTCCGAGCCGGCGACGGTCAAGCTGGCCTTCGCGGCGCAGCGTGCGGGCCGCCGCGTCGGGCGCCACTGCCGCCGTCCCTCCCGGCGGTTGCGTCGCAGGCGGCGATGCACGCGGTTTGTCACCGCGTCGCCGCGCGTGACGATCAAGGGCGCGCGGGCCGGCTCCAACAGCGTGCGCTTCCAAGGGCGCCTGTCGCGGCGACGCAGGCTGCGCCCCGGCCGCTACCGGCTCACCGCGACCGCGACCGATGCGGCCGGCAACCGGTCCCGGCCCAAGCACAGGCGGTTGCGCGTGACCCGCCGCCCGCGCAAGCACTGAGCAGGCCGGCCGCACGGTGTAGATTCGTCGCATGAAGCTCGTCAACACGACGCTCGCGCGCATGTCGCAGCCGGCGGGCGCCACGCGATGAAAATCGCGACGGCGGGGAAGGGTGGCGTCGGGAAGACGTCGATCTCCGGCACGCTGGCGCGACTGCTCGCCCGCTCGGGACGGCGGGTGCTGGCCATCGACGCCGACTCCAACCCCAACCTCGGGCTGACCCTCGGCATCGCGCCGGAGCGCTTCAACTCGCTGCCCACGCTGTCCCGCGACCTGCTCCTGCCGGGAGGGGTGGGGCTCAACAAGTCCCTCGCAGAGGTCTGCGAGGCGCACGCCGTGCAGGCGAGCGATGGCGTGACCCTGCTGGTGATGGCGAATCCGCAGCAGGCGGGAGCCGGGTGACTGAGCTCCATGCACGTTACGGTCAGTAACGTCCTCCACGCCGCTGGTGACGGCCCCTATGACGTGTGCATCCTCGACGTGGAGGCTTCGTCGGAGCAGTTCTCCCGGGCCACGGC
>JBBQBV010000209.1:0-5230 GCA_038318085.1 Solirubrobacterales bacterium | reverse complement strand
GGGCGGGACGTTCCGGCAGGCGTGGCTGAGCCACGACCAGATCCATGACTCACGCTCCCTGCTGGCCTTGAAGGTCAACGGGGCCGACCTGTCGATGGACCACGGCTTCCCGGCGCGCATCATCGTGCCCGCGCTGCCCGGGGTGCACAACACCAAGTGGGTGGCCCGGATGACGTTCTCGGCGTGAGATGAGCTCACTGCGACGCATCTACGGGCAGGGCCCCCTGCACCTGCTGGCGGTGTTGGCGGGCTTGGCCCTCGCCGGCGCCAGCCTGGTCCACTTCGCCGACTCCGGTCCCGCCCGGAGCCTGGTGCTGTGGTTCGGCGGCGCGATCATCCTGCACGACCTCGTCCTCTTCCCCGCCTACAGCCTGCTCGATCGCCTCGTCTCGCGGTCGACGTCGGGAGCGGAGGAGGTCGTGTCAGCGGGACCGCGCGGGGTCAACTACCTGCGGGTCCCCACCGTCTTCTCGGCGATCCTCTTCCTCGTGTACTTCCCCTTGATCCTGGGGCTAAGCAGCAGCGTCTATAAGGCCGACACCAGTCTGCAGACCAACGTCTACCTCGGGCGTTGGCTGCTCATCAGTGCAGGGCTGTTCGCGCTCTCCGCCGTGGTCTACGTGCTGGCGCGGGTGCGAGCCGCGCGGCGGGCGAACCGCTGATCGCGGCGACCGCGCCAGGCTTCTACTCCCAGAGGTGAGCGATCGCGAGCTGAGAGTCCGCCGAGACAGCTCCTTTCGTTCCTGAGCGGGCATGTGCCGGAGGCCCGCCGAGACGCCCGCCTCACGCGATGTGGATGCTGGTGGACGCTCACGTCCGCCCCGCGCTGCATGCTGAGAAGGTGCCATCCCAGGAACCAGACTCCGACGGGTATAGCTTGGCGTATGAGGAGGCCAAGCGCGCGCTTGAGAGCAGGAGCGAGCCGTCGTCGAGTTACGATCGCGCGCGGGAACCTTGATTGCCGCCGCGGCGATCACAACCTCGTTCTTCGGCGGTCAGGCTCTCCACCACCACGTCCACACGGTGGCTTGGGTCGCGATTGGATGCTTTGTCGCGCTCGGCGCTGGCGTCCTCGCCATTCTGTGGCCGCGGCGCGACTGGGAGTTCGTGTTGTCGCCGGAGCAGTTCATCGCGACGTACTTGGAGCCCACAGAAGGCGAGCCATTGACGCTGCCGTTCATCCATCGCGATCTGGCCTTGCACATGGGACGCAGCGCGTCACTGAACCGCACGCAGCTGCGATCGCTGACGATGGCATTCCGTGTCGTGGCGCTCCTCCTCGTTGCCGAAGTGGTCGCTTGGGAAGTAGTTCTGGTCGACCAGTCGTAGAATGTGAGCATGGCCGACAAGCCAACCCCGCCGCGCCCGCCGCCGATCAAGCCTAGTCCTATGGTGGGCGAAACCCGCGGTCTCAGCGGCGATTCCCCTGACAAACCGCCCAAGCGCTGACAGCGGCGACTTGCGTCGCGCGGTGGCAGCTCGCCCCGAGCCGCCGGTCGGCTTGCGCCCGATCCTGTAGCCGATAGCGGGAGCCCGCGCCTGTCCGCCGGTGCCTTGGATGTCTTCCGCAGCGTAAGAGTCGCTGATCACGCCCGCTTGGAGCGCGGCTGGGCTCTCGCTAGCGGCTGGCCGGCTCCACCACGACGACTGCTTTGCGCCGAAACCAGTCGTCGATCCGGGGCGCTCGTCTCACTTCTGCTCGTGCACAAGAGCAGAAGCGAGCGCGAGACTGCGCAGGCACGAGCGTCCCACTCGTGTGGAAGGCCTTCACCCCAGTTCTGGAAGATGACGCCTTCGTGGTCTCATTGACGATCCCGATCGACGGCGCCTCACCGACTACCGCGGGCAGCATCTGGTCGACCGCGATGATGTTCGCCCGCCGCCGCCGGCGCCGCGCTCGCGGCCCGGGCGGCCGCGAGCGCGAGCGTCATGGAGTCCTTCAGCGCGGGCATGACCTGTCGTGCGCGGGGCCGTGCTCGCGCAGGAGCGCCCTACGCAGGACCTCGTCGCCGACCGCTCGGCCTGCGTCGGCTCCCTGTTCGTTGGAGAAGGGGAAGTGCAGGCCGCCGAGGATCCGGGACAGCCCAGCCTGCGCGGCGGCGGACGAGAAGCTGTCGTAGCTGCGCGTCCCGGTAAGGATGCCGTTGGTCGGGTCGGTCGTCAGCGTGAACGGTACGTGGTCGTCGCAGAAGAACCCGGCTAGCACCGTAGCGGCCGCCGAGCTGAACGAGCTGTGCCCCGACCAATTCTCCGGTGTGCCGCCGGCGGTGCCGGCGCGCGGGTTCCAGCCGGGGTCCGGGTCAGTCTGCGGGTTGGCGTCGGCTGCCGCCTCACGGATAGCCCGCTTGGGCCGCCACGAGTGGTAGACGAACTTCGTCATGTACGTCGGGGCCACCGTGTCGGCCATCGCCATGCTCTCGAGGGCGAACAGCCGCGCCGTTTCCGCGAGCCGAAGGTGCCGTCTCGCTGAGACCTCCTCGGCCACCTGCAGCCACGCGCCCGGAGGCTGGTTGGTCTTGCCGCCAAGCGCCCAGTAGTCGTAGGTCGCGCGCTTCTCGGGGTCGGCAGGCGTGTCGCTGCCGAGTTCCTTGACGACCTTGAACGCCGCCGCGTACGCTGGGCTGTCGAGCGGCGGCGGGCCGGGGCCCACGTAGACGCTCGGGTTTGCGATCACGAACGGCGCCAGGTTGCGAAACTGGACGCCCGACCACGGGTCCTGGAACTTGCCGATCGCCGGGTCGCCGAGCTGTTTATCGTCAGGCGACGACCCGTCGTTGGCGCGCGCCGAGAGCACCTGCGACGCCACGCGGGCGCCGTAGTTGCGGCCGCGCTCTGCCTGCCAGCGCGAAGGCACGGCGGCGAGGTCGCTCGCGAGCTGCCCGTCGTAGGTGCCGATCTGCGCCGGAAACAGCGCCGCCAGCACGTCGTGCGCCGCCCCTGCGGCGGCCGCGCTCGGGTCGCCGCCCGCCCGTTTCGGCGCCTGGACGATCGCGGACTCCCGCTCCGGCCCCCTGCCGGTCGCGTTGACCGCGTCGTACATCGCCGCGTCGACCATCGCGTACAGCCGCGCGGCGCCTGCGTCGGAGAGGTTGTTTCCCCGGACCGACGCGAATGCGAGGTCGGTCCACTCGCGCACGACCGACCCGTCGCGGCCGTGTGCCTGCGCCGGCGCGCTCGCGACGAGCGCACCGGCCGCGGCGAGCACCGTCGCCGACTTGCTCCCCCACCGAAACATTGAGAGTCCTTTCCTTGCTGAAACAGGGACGAGCTGCTGAGACTTCCCGGTGTCGCCTCAGGCAGAGGCCCGCGCCGGGTCGGGCCGGACGACGACGGTGTCCGCGATCGGGGTGATCTCGTCCACCGGCAGATCCGCCAAGCGGGCGTGCTCGCGAATCGCCTCGGGGCTCGACGCCTCGTAGATGCAGACCGTGCCGACGCCGCCGGCACCCTCCTCGAGCACGTAGCTGCGGATCCAGCGCACCTCGTCGGGCATCTCCTCATTCCCGACGCGCGTGGACCGCGCCGCCGCGTCCTCGAGCTCCTGTCCGGACCGCCAGCCGTTGCGTCGCAGAATCGCGTACAAGTTCATGTGACTTCCTCCCGGGTCGTGTTGACTGCCCTGCACCCCGCACGCTAAATCCGCTGCAGAACGGCGAAATCGGGAGAACTCCCTATCTTTCGCGCCCCCCCTCAGAGGAGGCCGTGCTCGGTGGCGTAGATGCTGGCGCCGACCCGGTTGCTCGCGCCGATCTTGGTGTAGATGTGCTGGATGTGGTGGCCGACCGTCTTGGGTGTGATGTGCAGCTCGGCCGCGATCTGCTTGGTCTGGAGGCCTCGCGCGACGAGGCGCAGGACCTCGACCTCACGAGCGGTGAGCCCCTCAAGCTGCTCGGGACGCCGGGCGGAGCGGTGACCCGCGGCGTGCAGGACGGCCTCGACCGCCTCGCCGTCGAGGCGCCCGGCGCGGACCTCGTCGCGTAGCCCGTTGGCGGCGGCGGTATCAGGAAGCGCGGCGCGGTGTGGCCGCGGCTCGCGCAAGGCGCGGTAGATGTCGGCAGCGGCAAGGATCCGGGCGGCGGGGGAAAGCGCGTCGCGGCGTAGCCCGCGCGGATAGCCGGAGCCGTCAAGGCGCTCCTGGCTCGCGGCAGCCAAGCCTGCGAGCGGCGCCAGGGCCGGCGACGCCTGGAGCATTCGCTCGGTGAGGTAGGGCCGAACCCGGACCCGCTCGCGGTCGGCGAGCGTCAGCGGCTGCGGCTTGTCCCACACCGCGTTAGAGACCCCGAGGCGGCCGATGTCGTGCAGCAGGCTGGCGGTGCGCAGCGCATCGACCTGGTCGCCGGGTAGGCCCATCCCGCGACCCGCCTCGGCGGCGAGCTCGGCGACGCCGCGCGAGTGCCCGAGCGTGTACGGCGACTTGAGGTCCACATAGTCAGCGATCGCCTCGAGCGCCTCCCTCGCCTCCCGGTCGGAGAGCACCTGGCTCAGCCGCGGCTGGCCGGCGATCATCTTCTCCCAGCTCGGCGTTCCCTGCAACGGGGCCAGCACATCCCGCGCGTGCTCACAGAAGAGGTCAGCGACATCGGGAGCGAAATGCGTGCCGCGCCGCGCCCGCGCGACCTCCACGGACGCCTCCACGCCCTGCGTGGAGTGGTAGACCTCGACGACATCGGCCAGCGCGACGATCCGCACCGGCATGCAGATCTCGGTCCCCGCCGCCGCACCGGGATCGCCGTGCCCGTCCCATCGCTCAAAGACCTGGAGGAGCGCCGCGCGCACCTCGTCGCTGAGGCCGAGCCGCAACGCGAAGTCCCCCGCCACCGTGCAGTGGGTCACGCGCATGCCGTCGATCTCCTTGCGGCCGGAGCGCATGAAGGCGGCTAGGGTGCGCGCCCGTTTCAGCCGCGGCTGGCCAGAGCCGACGTGCCCCATCACGAACGGCGACTGCTTCCGTGGCGTGAGGTCGGTGGTGTAGATGTCGGCACGCAGCTGGATGTCGTCGCCGAACCAGCGCGCCTGCTCGTATGAGTCGGTGTGGCAGCCGACGAAGCCGATCAGCGTCACGAACGACACGACCTCAGCGTCCGACGGCTCAAGCCCGGCGCGCTCCGCGAGAGCGAGCGCGATCACCCACTGCCTCAGCACGTGCTCCATCGGCTGGCCGAGCCCGAGGTCGATCCCCAACGACAAAACCGCCATCAGCTCGCCCAGGCTCGGCCGCGAGACGGCCACC
>JBBQBV010000208.1:0-5298 GCA_038318085.1 Solirubrobacterales bacterium | reverse complement strand
ATAGGACGGCTCCTCGAGGGGGAGCCGGGAACGATCCGGGTGCGAGCCAGTCGTGGGATTCGGGACAGTGAAGGGTTCGGGTGCCTATAGCCACCCAAAGTCTTCAGGCGTCGAGTTTCCGCTTCCGCGACGAGCGGGCGTGACTATTTCGGTGGCGCGCTCTCCGTGGTCGTTCCTCCAGGCGATGGAGACGTCGGCGTCGTGGGCTTCGGTTTCTCGGAACTGGGGGTAGTGGGAGTCGTCTTCGGGGTAGTGGAGGTCGTTGTCGGGGTGGTCGAGGTTCTGGTGGGCGTGGTGGAGGTCGTCGTCGGGTTGGTCGAGGTTCTGGTGGGCGTGGTGGAGGTCGTCGTTGGGGTGGTCGAGGTTCTGGTGGGCGTGGTGGAGGTCGTCGTCGGGTTGGTCGAGGTCTCGGTCGATTGCGACGTGGCGGCGGTGCCGCGCACCGAGCCGGGGCCGGCGACGGGCACGGGGCGGACGAGCAGGTAGAGGGCGAACACGGACATGAAGAGCACGGACAGCAGCACGGTCGAGGTCCGCACCCTGCCGTTCATCAGCGTCTCGGGCAGCCGGCCGAGCATCATGCGTCGCCGGACGGCGGCTCGGTGGCGGCCGTGACGGCCTCGCCGTGGAAGGCCGCGGCCACCCGGCCGCGCACTTCGCGTGCGACATCGAACTGCTTGCCGGGCAGGGTCCGAGCCACCATTCGAATGCTCAACTGGCCGGCCTCGAGGCTCTGAACGCCCATCACGGTCGGCGCGTCGAGCAGGAGCGGCTTGAGCTCATCGTCCTCGAAGGCGGCCTCGCCGATCTGGCGGAGCAATTCGTCGGCGCGCGTGACGTCCACTCCGACCGGCACGGGTACGTCGACCACGGCGCGCGCCCAGTCGCTGGAGAGATTGGTGACCTGGACAACCTGGCTGTTGGGAAAGATGACCGCTTCACCGTCGATGGTGCGCATACGGGTGATGCGAAGGGTGACATCTTCGATCGTTCCCGTCGCGCCGTCGGTCTCGGTGGTCGCGGAGATGTGGACCAGGTCGCCGACTCCGTACTGGCGCTCGGCAATGATCAAGATGCCGCCCAAGAGATCCTGCACCACCCACTGCGCACCGAGTCCCAAGGCCACCCCCACCACCGTGAGCGGCGCGATCAGCGTTGTGAACGAGATGCCGAGGTTCTCGAGGACGAGCACCGCCGCGACCACCCAGATGAGTACCGTGACCAGCCAGGTTACGGCCTGGGCGAGCGCGTGGCGATGCTTGCTCTTCTCGGAGCGCACGAGCGCGTCCGCTTCGTTGGAGGCGGCATCGATGCGCCCGGTCATCCGGCCACGGACCCAGGCGACGAAGCGGACGAGCAGCACCGCGCCCAGCGCGAGCAGCACGATTTCGAGACCGTTGCTGCGCGCCCAGAAACTGATGTCGGTAAGCGGGGCGATCGCTTCGACAGGGGTCACGGAGCTCATGTTATGGCGCGGAGGCGCGCCGGATAGGCTGGCAGGCGATGGCTGCCGAGCTCAGCGCCGCCGATCGCTCGTCCCTCTCCGCCGAGCAGGGACCGATCAACATGGCGGTCGGTGGCGTGCTCGTCTTCGAGGGTGGGCCGGGGATGGCCCAGGACGCGATCCTGCGCCGGGTGGCGGATCGCCTGCACCTCATCCCGCAGTACCGGCGCCGACTGGAGGCGCCCGCCGGCGGCGTCTTGAACCCCGTCTGGGTCGACGACGACGCCTTCGACCTCGGCTGGCACATGCGTCGCGCCATCCTGCCCGCGCCCGCGGCCGATGGGCCCGACGACCGGCTGGCCAACTTCGTCGGCCAGGAGATGTCGCGCCGCCTGGACCGCTCGCGCCCGCTGTGGGAGCTCACGGTCGTCGAAGGCCTGCCGGACGCCCGGGTCGCGCTGCTGGCAAAGATGCACCATGCGCTCGTCGACGGGGTCGCAGCCGTGGGCATCGCCACCGTCCTGCTGGACCCCTCTCCCGAGCCGCTGGACATCCCTGCGCCCGAGCAGCCGTGGACCCCGGTGCCCTACGACCGCCGCCGCCATCTCGCGCGGCTGTCCCTCACACCCGTCGTGCGCGCGCAGAAGCTGCTGCGCGACAGCGCGCAGCGCGCGTTGTCGCCGGACCCGCAGCGCAGCGCCACGGACCTGCTGCGCGCGACCGAGCTGCTCACCGAGCTCGCGCGCACCCGCCCGGCGGCTCCGATGACGCCGCTGAACCACACCATCGGGCCCAATCGCCGCTACGCGATGCACCGAGCGGACCTCGCGGCGCTGAAGGCCGCCGGCAAGGCGGCGGGGGGCACCGTCAACGACGCGATCCTCGCGGCGGTGTGCGGGATGCTGCGCCGCTACCTCACAGCGGCCGGCGTGGTCCTCGATCGCTCCCCGGTCGCCCTGGTGCCCGTATCGGTGCGCCAGGAGGGAGAGGAGGGCGCCAACCACATCTCGCCCGTCCTGGTCGACCTGCCGATCGACCAGGCCGACCCTGCAGCCCGGATCCGGTGCGTCAACGCCAGCATGGCCGAGATCAAGGACTCGGCCGCCGTACGGGCCGGCGCGTTGGCCGTCGAGGCGAGCGGGTGGGCCCCGCCGCTGGTGTCGAGCACGCTGGCGCGAGCGCTGAGCGGCGTGCGCGCGTTCAACCTCGTGGTCTCCAACGTGCCGGGCCCGAACCAGCCCTTCTACCTCAACGGAGCGCGGCTGCTGGACGCCTACCCGTGCGTGCCGCTCAACCCCGCCTCGCAAGGGCTGAACGTGGGGGTGCTCAGCTACGACGGCGGCGTCTGCTTCGGCCTGCTCGCCGACCGCGAGCTCGACCCGCCCGTCGACCTGGCCGTCGCCCACCTGCGTGACGCGCTGGACGAGCTGCTCAGCTCCTGAACGTGCTCGCTGTGCTGGCGGACTGGCAGCTTGATCGAGATGTCGGCGCCGCCGGTGGGGCGGTTCGCCGCGTGCGCGCTGCCCCCGTGGGCGGAGGCGATGGCGGCGACGATGGCCAACCCTAACCCGGTCCCCGGGCCGGCGCGACCGGTGGCGGCTGTAGCGAACCGGTCGAAGGCATGCTCGGCGAAGTCGCCGGGAAAGCCCGTGCCTTCGTCGGTGACGTGGATCGCCACGTCGTCGGCTGCCTCCGCGGCACGGAGGGTGACCGTCCCGTGCCCGTGGACGATGCCGTTCTCGAGGAGGTTGTCGAGGGCCTGGCCGAGCCGGTCGCGGTCGGCGAGAAGCGACGTGTCGCGAGGGACCTCGATCGTGATGTTGCGCTGATCGGCGCGGGCTCGTTCGTCGATGCGGCGCGCGGCCTCTTCGAACAGCGACTTGACCTTGACGCGCTCGATGCGCAGCGGCAGGCGTCCGTCGTCGGCTCGCGCGGTGAGGAGCAGATCGTTGGCGAGCCCTACCAGCCGGTTTGCGTCGCGCTGGAGCTGGCGCAGCGCTTGGCGCAGCTCGTCGGGTGTGCGTTCGCGGCTGAGCGCGAGATCGATCTGCAGCACGAGCTGGCTCAACGGCGTGCGCAGCTCGTGGCTTGCGTCGGCGACGAGCTGCTCCTCGCGCGCCACGCTCGCCTGAATCCGCGCGAGGAGGTCGTTCAGGGTCTCGGCCAGGCGGGAGAGCTCGTCGTCGGTGTCGGGGACCGGGAGGCGGAAGGAGCGATCGACGGAGTCCGAGCTCGCCCGTCGCCGCAGCCGTTCGACGGGATCGAGCGCGGCGCGGGCGACCCGGTAGCCGACTACGCCCGAGATCAGCAGCGTGCCGGCGAAGGCGACGGTGAGCTGGCCGAGGAGCTCGCGCAGCGCTTCGGCGCGGTGGCGTCGTCGGGCGTCGATCTCGGCGCGGTCGGCGCGGGGGACGTCTTGGATGCTGCGGTTCAGGGCGAAGTTCATGCGCCCGTAGACGAAGGCGCCCGTCGCGGCGAAGAGCACGGCCATCGCGCACAGGAAGCCAGCGGTGATGCGGACCGTGATCGGCCGCCCGTGCATGAGCCGGCTCACGGAATCCGCAGGCGGTAGCCGACGCCTCTGATCGTCTGAATGGAGTCGGCGTCGAACGGACGGTCGATCTTTTCACGGATGCGCTTGACGATGACCTCGAGGACGTTGGAGCGATGGTCGACCCCATCGGGCCAGGCGCTCTCGAGGATCTGCTCGCGTGCCACGATCCGACCGCTGTGGCGCATCAGCACCTCCATGACGGCGCACTCGCGCAGGGTCAGGTCGACGCGTACGCCCTCTCGCCAGAGCGCGAGGGACCGTGTCTCGAGCACGAGGTCGCCCAGGGCGACCCGCGATCCGAACTCGCCCGGCCCCCGGCGCAGCAGGGCGCGGGCCCGGGCCAGCAGCTCGGCGAGCGAGAACGGCTTGCTCAGATAGTCGTCGGCGCCGGCGTCCAGCCCGTGGACGCGATCGTCGACGCCGTCGCGCGCGGTCAGCATGAGCACGGGCATCGTGGCCCCGCGCTCGCGCATGCGACGACACGTCGCAAAGCCGTCGAGCCCGGGGAGCATGACGTCGAGCAGCACCAGGTCGTAGAGGTGCTCGCGCACCGCGTCGATCGCGCGTTCGCCGGTAGTGACCAGCTCGACGTCGTAGCCGTCCTCGGTCAGCCCTTGGCTGACCAGGCGCGCCATGGTCGGCTCATCCTCGGTGACGAGCACCCGCATGCTGGCGATCGTAGAAGGACTGGCCGCCGCCTTCGGCCGTGTCATGTTCAGTTCAGCCAGGCCGTCTACGGTCGGCGTCCGAAGCACCGGCCGCAAGTGCCCAACCCGCTGTTTCAGTTCGACGGCTGCCTGAACGTCCACGACGGGAACAGGCCGATGACGCGCTGAGCCTCTTGTCGCGGGGTGACGCCGTAAGGAGATAGACCCCGTGCACCCCATTTCTTACCTCCAGGCGATCCTCATCGGCCTCCTGCAGGGCGTCTCCGAGCTCTTTCCCGTCTCCAGCCTGGGCCACAGCGTCATCCTGCCGCGCCTGCTGGGCTGGGACATCCACCAGAACGATGACTATTTCATCACCTTCCTCGTTGCCACCCACCTCGCCACGGCGCTCGTGTTGCTCGGGTTCTTCTGGCGCGACTGGACCCGGATCGTCAAAGGGCTTGCGCGGTCGCTGCGCGCGCGCGAGATCGGCGCCGAGGACACCGACGCCCAGCTGGGCTGGCTCCTCGTCGTCGGCACGATCCCGGCCGGCCTCCTCGGCCTGCTCCTCGAGCACACGCTGCGCGGCGTCTTTGCCTCCGCCCAGTCAGCGGCCTTCTTCCTCATGCTCAACGGGCTCATGCTCTTGGGCG
>JBBQBV010000207.1:0-5300 GCA_038318085.1 Solirubrobacterales bacterium | reverse complement strand
CAGCGGCTCCGCGCCGGCGATCGCCCCGCCGCCGGCCCACGCGCCGACGAGCACAAACGGCGCCCGGTCGCCGCGCAGCGCCCGCAGCACGTCCTGCGGCGAGGCGCGGCTTGCGAGCCTGTGACGGGTGAGCTTCACCGTCCGGGAAGCGTATGAGGGGATGGTCCGAGCGACGGATACAGATCGGCCGTCAGGCTGATGACCGGCCGGCGGCGCGTCCGTAGCTGCCCGCACGACCTCCCTGCTCGTTCCCGCAGAGACCAACGGGGCCCCCGCCGCCGGTCGTCACGTGACGACCTTCGGCACCCCGAACTGGTATTCCCCACCGACGCCGCCTTCGACGACGCCCGCCGGGCCTGGAACCTGGCCGTCGACGAGCGGCCCGCCGCCGTCGCCCTCCCCAGGACCACCCGGGACGTCGTGGCTGTCGTCGGCTACGCCCGCGAGCGCGGGCTGCGCGTCGCCGGCCAGGGCACGGGTCACAACGCCGGCGCCCTCGGCTCCCTGCAGGACACCGTGCTCGTCAAGACGCACAACATGCGCGGGGTCGAGTGCAGACGATCGTGCTCGGCGACGCCGCTGAGGCCGACGCCCTGCTCGCGCCCATGCGCGCCCTCGGGCCCGTGATGGACACGACCGCCACGACGGCCGCGCAGGACATGATCCACCGGCACATGGACCCGCCGAACCCCCGTCCCGAGCGCCGGGGACCACCAGATGCTCAGCGCGCTGCCGCCCGAGCCGTGGACGCCCTGTTCGACAACCTCGGCGACCACCTCCTCGGCTACCAGGTGATCTACGGCGGTGCGGCCATCGCGCACCTGGGCGGCCCATACATCACCTTCGGCGTCGGGATCGCCGCCACACACGAGGTCGAGGCGGCGGTCCGGTCCGACCTCGCCGCCCTGCGCCAAGGGCTCGCGCCATGGGCGACCGAGCGCGAGTACCTCAACTTCGCCGAGGTGCCCGGACGCGACCCCTCCCGCCTGTGGGAGGACCGGACGTACGCGCGCCTGCGCGCCGTCAAGCGGGCCATCGACCCCGACGACGTCATCGTGTCCAACCACCCGATCGTCTGAAGCTGGCACGCCCGCGTCTGTGACGCCCTCCGGTTAGGCCCGGCCGGCGGCGGGGGTAAGGACGGGGCATGACCAATGACGACGACCAGGAACGCACGAGCGGCGGCCTCATGGGCAAGCTCGCCGGCCGCGCGAAGGCTGCCGCCGGGAGCTTGACGGGCAACGACACGATGGCCCGCGAGGGGCGACTCCAGGAGGCGCAGGCCGAGAGCGAGATCCAGGCCCGCAAGGACGACGCCGAGGCGCGCACGCGCGAGGAGCAGGCGCGCGTCTCCGAGGAGCGCGCCAGCACCGAGGCCGAGCGCCGCGACCTCGACTCAGAGCTGGCCGCGCAGGCGCGCGAGCAGGCCGCAGAGCGCGACAAGGACAAGGCCGAGCAGGCCGCCGTCGAGCACGAGCGCAGCGCCGATCAGGCCGCCGAGGACACGCGACGCCGGGAAGAGGCGATCGCCTCCGGCGCCGACGACGGGGCCGAGGCCGCTCGCCTGGCCGCCGCCCGCGAGGCGAGCCGCCTGGAGCGCGAGGCCACGCGCGCCGAGGCCAACGCCGCCAACATCGATCCTGAGGAGTCCTGAACATGGGTCTACGCGACCTGACGCGCACCGCCGCCGACACGTACATCAAGACGGTCAAGTGGCCGCTGGACCGAGCCGCCCGCGTCATCGGGCGTGGCAAGGGGAGCGGCTCGACCACTCCCGAGATCCTCGTCGACCGCGCCGACGCCAAGGCGCGGGCCGCCGTCGGCTCGGTGACCGGCGACCAGGAGCTCAAGTCCCAGGCGCGCAGACGCAGCGCTGCCGCCGACGAGCGCGAGCGCGCCGCAAAGCTCCGCGGCGAGGCGAGCAAGCGCAAGGCGCAGGTCGAGGAGAACGCCGCCGAGACCGAGGCCAAGGCCGAGGAGCGCCGCCGCGAGGCCGCCACGCGGGAGAAGAAGCGCAAGCAGCAGGCCGACAAGCAGCGCAAGGACATCGAGCAGAAGGCCGACAAGGCCGCGGCCAGGCGCAAGGCCGAGGCCGCCAACGCCAAGCAGACCGTCGACACGCTCAACGCCCAGAAGGAGAAGAAGGAGCGCAGCGCGGTGCTCGCCGAGAAGGAGGAGGCCCTCGAACAGCGCGACGACGCGCTCACCGCCTCCGACGAGGCCCAGCGCCTCGCAGCGGCCGCGAGCCGCGCCAAGGCCGAGCGCAAGGCCTAAGCCTAAGGCTGGCCGGGGACGGCGCACGCCCGCGCGGCGAGCGCCGTCCAGTCCTCCGTGACCTCCAAGCGCGCGAGCGTCGTCGTGAGCTGCGCGAGCATCCGCAGGGCGGCCAGGTCGGCGGGCTCGAGGTTCACGCGCGCGGCCAGCTCCAGCAGGCCGGCGCCGCGCCGGGACGCGCGGCCGGCCATCTCTGCCAGCGCCGGCCCGTCCAAGCGGGCCGGACCGGTGGCGAACTCGCCGAGAACCTCGCGCAGCAGCGCGTGGGCGGCGGCCGCGTCGGCCTCGGGCCAGACGCCGAGATCGGCCACCGCTGCCACGAAGCCCGCCGGATCCTGGGAGGCCAGGCCCGCGAAGGCGCGGACGGCGATCCCCGCGCGCCCGCGCGCGACCGGCCGCGCCAGCCCGGTGCCCAGCAGCCCGATCGACCCGTCGGAGCGCAGGATCACGTGCGACGGCCGCGCGTCGGTGAGCACGAGGCCCGCACCGCTCCACGCCGCGAGGTGCGCCCGGACGAGCAGCCGGGCCACCCTGGCGGGGTCGTCGGCCCGCGCCTCGGCCAGGGTCGGGCCCTCCAGCCGCTCGGTCACCAGCAGGCCGGCCGAGCATTCGTCGAGGTGGACGGCGGGCACCGTCACCTCGTCGAGGCGGCGCAGCGCCCGCCGCACCTGCGCCTGGGTCTCGCCCTCGTGCTCGAGGTCGAGCTCGTCCATGACGGTCTCGCGCACCTCACCCAGCACGCCGGCGATGTCGAGGGCGCCGAACACGACGCGGATCGGCCCCGCCAGGAGGTCGAGCAGCGACAGCTCGCCGCGGATCGTCGCCGCCAATCCGGGCCGCGCGACCTTGACCGCCACCGGCTCGCCGGCCAGCTCGGCCGCGTGGACCTGCGCGGTCGGGGTCACCGCAATCGGCTCCTCGGATACCTTGTCCAGACGCCTGGCCGCCTTCTGGACCGCCTTGGGATCCAGCGGCTCGACGGCCGCGGCGTAGGCATCCTCGAGCTCCTGGCGGACCGCGGCGCGCACGCGGTCGGACAGCAGGTCGGCGCGGACGACGTTCGCGTAGCGGGCCAGCAGCACCCGGCCGCTCGCCGTGCGGCGCAGCAGCGCGGCGCCGACGTCGAGCAGCGCGAGCAGCGGTGGTGGGGCTTCAGGCATGAGAACGGGCTTCGCAGGGGTAGTGCATCGGTGTACGACGACCTCCGACCAGGAGATGCACTATGGGTGATGGAACGGCTGACGACGCCAAGGGCCGGATCAAGGAGGCCGCCGGCGACCTGACCGACGACCAGGATCTCAAGAACGAGGGTAAGGTCGACCGGGGCACCGGCAAGGCCAAGGACGCCGTCGACGACGTGTCCGACAAGGTCAAGGACAAGCTTTAGGTCGGCGGACCGCCGCCGGCAGCGCCCGCGTCGGGCGCTGCACGGCGGCTGCAGTTCGCAGGGGCATGAGCAGTAACAGACGCTAGCGTTTCTGACTCATGCCCGACGCCCACCGGCTACCGCGGGGGCCGCACAGCCTGGCCCGTGCGGAGGTGCTCGCCTCCCAGCGCGTGCGGATGCTCGACGCGATGGCGGAGGCCGTCGCCGCGAAGGGCTACGGGGCGGCCACCGTCGCCGACGTGATCGAGACCGCCGGCGTCTCGCGCAAGACCTTCTACGAGCACTTCCGCGACAAGGAGGCCTGCTTTCTCGACGCCTACGACGCCGGGGTCGAGGTACTCATGGCCGCCATGCGCGCCCGCGGCGCCGAGATCCGCCCACGCATCCGCGCCTACCTCGAGACCCTCGCCGCCGAGCCGGCCTTCGCGCGCACGTTTCTGATCGAGATCGGCGCGGCCGGCCCGCGCGCGCTCGCCCGCCGGCAGCGTGTGCACGAGGCGTTCGCCGCCCTGTCCGGCGAGGCGGACGACCTCGCCCTCGCCGCCGTCGGCGCCACCAACGAGATCGTCATCCGCTACGTCAGCGAGGGACGCACGGCGGAGCTCCCCGCGCTCGAGGACACCGTCGTGCGCATCTACGCCGCGCTGCTGGGGTGATGGATGGTCGGGCGCCGCGGAACGGAATCGCGCGGCAGTCGCAGATAGGGCATCAAACAGAGGCCAAATCTGCGAGGGGCAAGCGCGTCGACACGAGAACGGTGGACGCATAGAGCTTGGCCGGGTGGGGAGGGGCTCGGGTCGCTCGCCGGCGCGAACATGCCCCGGCGGAGCGAGCACGCGCGCAATGGGGGTCAGGACCCCAGTTGAGCGCGTCTGCGCCCGGTATCTCGCAGCGGACCGAACCCAACCCTACCCAGCCCACGCTGGAAACGATGGAGCCGGATCGCCCTCCGGTTTGCCCGACGAGCCCTGATCTAAGGGCCCGCCGCGGCCGCGCGCGCCCTGCGCGTGGCCTTCGTGCGGTCGTTCTGGCTGAGGTGGGCCTTGCGCACGCGCACGAAGTGCGGCGTGATCTCGACGCACTCGTCCTCGCGCAGGAACTCGAGCGCCTGGTCGAGCGACACCTTGCGCGCCGGCACGAGCCGGATCAGGATGTCCGACGTCGAGCTGCGCACGTTGGTCAGGTTCTTCTCGCGGATCGCGTTGACGTCGAGGTCGTCCGAGCGCGCGTTCTCGCCGACGATCATGCCCTCGTAGACCTCGTCTCCGGGCTCGACGAAGAGCGTGCCGCGGTCCTGCATCTGAAAGCAGGCATACGAGGAGACGGTGCCGGAGCGGTCGGAGACCAGCGCGCCCGACGGGCGGGTGCGCAGCTCCCCGTGCCAGGGCTCGTAGCCCTCGAAGACGTGGTGGGCGATGCCGGTGCCGCGCGTCTCGGTGAGGAACTCCGTGCGGAAGCCGACGAGGCCGCGGGCCGGGACCAGGTAGTCCATGCGGACCCAGCCCGTGCCGTGGTTGACCATCGCCTCCATGCGGCCCTTGCGCAGCGCGAGCAGCTGGGTGACGACGCCGACGTAGTCCTCGGGCACGTCGATCGTCATGCGCTCCACCGGCTCGTGCGTCTTGCCGTCGACCTCGCG
>JBBQBV010000206.1:0-5362 GCA_038318085.1 Solirubrobacterales bacterium | reverse complement strand
GTCCCGTTCCTCGCGGGTGTTCGCCGCGCTGATGGCCCCCGTAGCATCGGGCGGGTGATCGCCCGCTACACGCGCCCCGAGATCGGCGCCGTCTGGACCGACGAGGCCCGCATGACCGCCTGGCGCGACGTCGAGGTCGCCGCGGCGGAGGCGCTGGAGGAGCCGACGGCGGACGAGCTCGCCGCAATCCGCGCGGCGACCTTCACCGTCGCGGCGGTCAAGAAGCGCGAGGCGGTCACCGACCACGACGTCGCGGCGTTCGTCGACGTGCTGAGCGCGTCCGCCGGCGAGGCCGGCCGCTGGATCCACTTCGGCCTGACGTCCTCCGACGTGCTCGACACGGCGCTCGCCCTGCAGCTGCGGCGCGCCGGCGAGCCGATCCTCGCGGGCGCCAGCGAGTACGCCGCCGCGCTCGCTGAGCGCGCGCGGGAGCTCGCCGGCGTGGTCTGCGTCGGGCGCACCCACGGCGTGCACGCCGAGCCGACGTCCTTCGGCCTCAAGCTGGCCGGCTTCGCGTTCGAGGCCCGGCGCAACCTTCGGCGCCTCGAGCGCGCCTTCGACCAGGCCGCCGTCGGCGCGCTCTCGGGCGCCGTCGGCACCTACGCCTCCCATTCGCCGGCCTACGAGGCGGGCGTCCTCGGGCAGCTCGGACTCGCCGCGGAGCCCGTCTCCACGCAGGTCGTCCCGCGCGACCGCCACGCCGAGCTGCTGCAGGCGATCGCGCTCGCGGGCGCGGGGCTCGAGCGGTTTGCGACCGAGATCCGCCACCTGCAGCGCACCGAGGTGCGGGAGGTCGAGGAGCCGTTTCGAGAGGGCCAGAAGGGGTCGAGCGCGATGCCGCACAAGCGCAACCCGATCACCGCGGAGCGCATCACCGGCCTCGCGCGGGTCCTGCGCGGGTACGCCCAGGCCGGCGTGGAGGACGTCGCGCTGTGGCACGAGCGCGACATCTCGCACTCGGGGGCCGAGCGGGTGATCCTCCCGGACGCGACGATCCTGCTCGACTACATGCAGTCGCTCGCGACCCGGGTCGTCCGCGGGATGACGGTCCACGAGGACCGCATGCGCCGCAATCTCGACCTCACCTGCGGCGCGCTGTTCTCCCAGCGCGTCCTGCTCGCGCTGGTGTCGGCCGGCCGCCAGCGCGATGACGCCTACCGGATCGTCCAGCGCCTCGCCCAGCAGGCCTGGGACACCCAGACCCCGCTGCGCGACCTGCTCGCCGCCGATCCGGCCGGCGCGGGCCTGGACCTCGGCGCGATCTTCGACTACGGCGCCTACCTGCGCCACGTCCCCGAGGTGCTGGCCAGACTGGAGATGCTCGATGACTGAGGCACTGCTCATGTTCGGCGACACGGAGCGCTCACCCGACCTCTTCGCCGCGGTCCCCGCGGGCATCGGCGACCCGTTCGCCTACGTCGAGACGGCCGGCCGCCGGATCGCCCTGATCGGCACGCTCGACCACCAGACGATCGCGGCCTCCGACCCCGGCATCGAGCTGTTGGACCCGGTCAGCTACGGCATGAAGGAGCTGATCCTCGAGGGGATCCCGCGGCTCGACGCGCAGCTGGAGGCCTGCCGGCGCCTGCTCGACGCGCTCGGGGTCGACGCGGCGCGCGTGCCCTGGGGCTTTCCCGTCGCGCTCGCCGACGTGCTGCGCGCCGGTGGGATCGCGGTCACCGTGGACGCCACGGCCTTCGGGGCCCGCCGCCGGGTCAAGTCGCCCCTGCAGCTGGCGGGCATCCGGCGCGCCCAGCACGCTGCCGACACCGCCATGGGCGTCGGCGCGGAGCTCGTCCACGCGTGCGCGCCCGGGTTGACCGCCGAAGCCGTGCGCGCGGCGATGCAGGAGGCCGCCGCCGCCCTGCGGACGGTGCTGCCCGACGATGCGATCGTGGCCGTCAACGGCCAGGGCGCCAGCGGCCACGACTCCGGGTCGGGGCCGATCGCGCCCGGCGACGTCGTCCTGATCGACATCTGGCCGCAGGACCGCGCCTCGCGTTGCTGGGCTGACATGACGCGCACGTTCATGGCCGGCGGCGTCGCGCCCGTCGCCGAGCTCGCGGAGTACTGGTCGCTGTCGAAGGCGGCGCTGGACGCCGTCACGGCGCAGGTCCGCGCCGGCGCGCACGGCCGCGCGCTGCACGACACCGCCTCGGCGGTCTTCGAGGCCGCCGGGAAGGCGACCCAGCGCACCGCCCCCGGCGACGTCCCGCTGCGTGAGGGCTTCTTCCACGGGCTCGGCCACGGCATCGGGTTCGAGATCCACGAGTCGCCCGGCCTGGGTCTCGCGGGCGACGAGCTCGTGGTAGGCGACGTCGTCGCGGTCGAGCCCGGCTGCTACCGCACGGGCTTCGGCGGCGTGCGCCTCGAGGACCTCCTGCTCGTGACCGCCGACGGCTGCGAAGTGTTGACGCAGTTTCCGTACGAGCTCTGAGCCGCGTCCCAGCCCCATCCGCCGCCGTTGCTAGCGTGAAACGCGTGACCACCGTGGCCGATCTGACCCATCTCGCGTCGGGCAAGGTGCGCGAGCTCTACGACGTCGGCGACGACCTGCTGATGGTCGCCTCCGACCGCATCTCGACCTACGACGTCGTCCACCCGACGCCGATACCGGACAAGGGCAAGGTCCTCACGGGGCTGTCAGCGGCGTGGTTCGACCTGACTGCGGACATCGTCGCCAACCACGTCGTCTCCTACGCCGACGGCGTGCCGGACGACGTGCGCGGCCGAGGCGTGCGGGTGCGCCGGCTCGAGATGCTCCCGGTCGAGTGCGTCGTGCGCGGCTACATCACCGGTTCCGGCTGGAAGGACTACCTGGCCACCGGCCACGTCTCCGGACTGGAGCTGCCCGAGGGCCTGCAGGAGTCCGAGCAGCTCCCCGAGCCCCTGTACACGCCGTCGACGAAGGCCGACGTCGGCCACGACGAGGCGATCGACTTCGAGCAGACCGTCGCGCTGCTCGGAGACCGAGCGCTGGCCGAGCGCCTGCGCGAGGTCACGCTCGCCGTCTATGAGCGGGTCGCCGACCACGCCCGCGAGCGCGGCGTGATCCTGGCCGACACCAAGCTCGAGTTCGGCCTCGACGCGGCCGGTGAGCTCGTACTCGCCGACGAGGTCTGCACGCCGGACTCCTCGCGCTTCTGGCCCGCCGAGGGCTACGCGCCCGGGCGCGGGCAGCCCAGCTATGACAAGCAGTACGTGCGCGACTGGGCGTCGGGCACCGGCTGGGACAAGTCCCCGCCCGCGCCTGCCATCCCGGACGAGGTCGTCGCGCGCACGCGCGAGCTGTATGTCGAGGCCTACGAGAAGCTCGCGGGCGAGCCGTTCACCGCGTGGCTCGAGAGGACGGGCGGCGGCTGATGCGCGCCCGCGTCCTGATCCGCCCCAAGGCCGGCATCCTGGACCCGCAGGGCCAGACCGTTGAGCGCGCGCTGCCTGCGCTGGGCTTCACCGGCGTCTCCCGCGTCCACGTCGGCCGGCTGGTCGAGCTCGATATCGAGGACCCCGCGCGTCTGCCCGAGATGTGCGAGCAGCTGCTGAGCAACCCGCTGATCGAGGACTACGAGATCCTTTGAGGTTTGGTGTCGTCACGTTTCCCGGGTCCTGTGACGACGCGGACGCCCGGGCCGCGTGCTCGCTCGTCGACGACGCCGTCGCGCTCTGGCACGGCGACCGCGACCTGCAGGGGGTCGACGCGGTCGTCATCCCGGGCGGCTTCTCCTACGGCGACCACCTGCGCGTCGGCGCGATCGCCCGCTTCTCGCCCGTGATGACCGCGATCGAGACGTTCGCCCACCGCGGCGGCCCCGTGCTCGGCATCTGCAACGGCTTCCAGGTTCTGTGCGAAGCCGGCCTGCTGCCGGGCGCGCTGCTGCCCAATTCGAGCCTGCGCTTCGCGATGCGCCAGACGGTCGTCGAGGTCCAGAACACGCTCAGCCACTGGACGCGCGCGTGCGCCGGCGGCGACCTGCTGTCGATCCCCTCCAAGCACACCACCGGGCGCTACTACGCCTCGCAGCCGGTGCTCGACGTGATGGAGGAGCGCGGGCAGATCGCGCTGCGCTACGTCAGCGATCCGATCCCCAACGGCTCTCTGGCCGGCATCGCCGGCGTCAGCAACGAGGCGGGCAACGTGCTCGGCCTCATGCCCCACCCCGAGCACGCCGTCGACCTCCTGACCGGCAGCGCGGACGGGCTGCGGCTGTTCGAATCGGCGGCGCACGCGCAGGCGGCCACGGCGTGAGCGCCCAGGCCACCGCGTCGTGGCGCGCCCTCGGTTTGACCAACGCCGAGTACGAACTGATCGTCGCCAAGCTCGAGCGCGAGCCCAACCAGGTCGAGTTGGCGATGTTCAGCCTCATGTGGTCCGAGCACTGTGCCTACAAGCACTCCAAAGCCCTGCTGCGGTCGCTGCCCAGCGAGGGCCCGCGCCTGGTCATGGGTCCCGGCGAGAACGCGGGCGCCGTCGACCTCGGCGGCGGCCTCGCGTGCGCGTTCAAGGTCGAGTCGCACAACCACCCCAGCGCCGTCGAGCCCTTCCAGGGCGCGGCCACCGGCGTCGGCGGGATCCTGCGCGACGTCTTCGCGGTCGGCGCGCGGCCGATCGCGATACTCGACTCCCTGCGCTTCGGCGAGCTCGACTCCGACCGCACGCGCTACCTGCTCGAGCGCGCCGTGGCGGGCATCGGCCATTACGGCAACTCCATCGGGGTCGCCACCGTCGGCGGCGAGATCTACTTCGAGGGCCCGTACGAGCAGAACTGCCTCGTCAACGCGATGTGCCTCGGCCTGATCGAGACGGACCGCCTGATCCGCAGCGCGGCCGCGGGCGTCGGCAACCAGCTCGTGCTGTTCGGCGCGCGCACGGGGCGCGACGGCATCGGCGGCGCGTCCGTGCTTGCCAGCGCCGAGCTCGGCGAGGCCGACGCGGCCAAGCGCCCGACGGTCCAGATCGGGGACCCGTTCGCGGAGAAGAAGCTGCTCGAGGCCTCGCTCGAGCTGCTCGACCGGGGCCTGCTCGTCTCGCTGCAGGACCTCGGCGCGGCCGGCCTGACGAGCTCGGCCTCCGAGATGGCCTCCAAGGGCGAGGTCGGCATCGACATCGACGTCGCCCGCGTCCCGCTGCGCGAGGCCGACATGGAGCCGTTCGAGATCATGATCTCGGGGTCCCAGGAGCGCGTGGGGTGCGTAGGGGTGCCCGCGCGGGGCGGCGAGGTCCGGGCGGTGTGCGCCAAGTGGGAGGTGAACGGGACCGTCATCGGCGAGGTCACCGACAGCCGGACGCTGCGCATGCGCGAGGGCGACGAGCTCGTCGGAGCGGTCCCGGTGGTCGCGCTGGTCGACGAGTGCCCGCTGTACG
>JBBQBV010000205.1:0-5444 GCA_038318085.1 Solirubrobacterales bacterium | reverse complement strand
GCCGACGCGTCCGGCGTGATGGAGGCGACGTTTTTCAACCAACCCTGGCTCACCGGCCGCTACCGGCCCGGCACGCACCTGATCCTCAACGGCAAATACCAGGCCCGCAACCGCTTCCGGGTCTCAAGCCACGCGCTGACGCAGGGTGCCGTCGGCTCTGACGTCGCCACCTACCCGGCGACCGACGGCCTCTCGAGCACGCAGATCCTCGAGCTCGTCCGCGCCCACCGCGCGACCGCGCAGCACGCCCTCGAGCCGCTCCCCGCCCGCCTGCGCGCGACCGAGGGCCTGCCCGACCGCGCCGCCGCCCTGGACGCCGCCCACTTCGGCGACGGCGAGGGGGGCCGCCGGCGGCTCGCCTTCGACGAGCTCCTGCTGCTCCAGCTCGCCTTCCTGCGCCGCCGCGCCCTGCGGCGCGAGGCCGCCGAGGCCGTCCCGCTCGGCTGCCGGGGCGATCTGACCCGCCGCTGGCTCGATCGCACCCTGCCGTTCGTCCCCACCGAGGACCAGGCGCGGGCCATGGCCACGATCGACGAGGATCTCGCATCGGACCGGCCGATGCAGCGCCTGCTGATGGGCGAGGTCGGCTCGGGCAAGACGGTCGTCGCGCTCTACGCGATGCTGCGCGCCGTCGAGCAGGGCGCCCAGGCCGCGCTGATGGCGCCGACCGAGACCCTCGCCGAGCAGCATTTTGCCACGCTGCAGACCCTGCTGCCCGACGCGATGGTGTCCGCCGCGCTGCTGACGGGCGCCACGCCCGGCGGGCGCCGCGGCGATCTGCTCGCCAAGCTGGCCAGCGGCGAGCTGCGGTTGCTGGTCGGCACCCACGCCCTGATCGAGGAGCCGGTGGAGTTCGACTGCCTCGCCGTCGCTGTCGTCGACGAGCAGCACCGCTTCGGCGTCAACCAGCGCCGCGCGCTGGACCGCAAGGGGCCGGGGACGCTGTCCCCGCACGTGCTGCACATGACCGCCACGCCGATCCCGCGCACGCAGGCGCTCACCAGCTACGGCGACCTCGACACGACGGCGCTGCGTGAGCTGCCGGTCGGCCGTCGCCCGATCGCCACCCACGTCGCCAACAGCGCCGGCGAGCGCGCCCGCGCGTACGCAAGGATCGAAGAGGAGCTCGCGGCCGGCCGCCAGGCGTTCGTCGTGTGCCCACTGATCGAGGAGTCCGAGGCGCTTCAGGCGCGCGCGGCCACCGCGGAGTACGAGCGCCTGCGGCGCGACGTCTTCCCAGGCCGCGAGCTCGTCCTGATGCACGGCCGCATGACCACGCGCGAGAAGCAGGAGGCGATGCTGCGCTTCGCGGCCGGCAGCGCCGACGTGCTCGTCTCGACCACCGTCATCGAGGTTGGCATCGACGTCCCCAACGCGACGGTGATGGTCGTCGAGGACGCGGAGCGCTTCGGAATCAGCCAGCTGCACCAGCTGCGCGGCCGCGTGGGCCGGGGCGAGCACGCGTCGCTGTGCCTGCTCTTCGGCTCCAAGGGCTCCCAGCGCCTGCGGGCGCTCGCCGAGCACCACGACGGGTTCAAGCTCGCCGAGATCGACCTGGCGCTGCGCGGGGAGGGCGAGCTGATCGGCGTGCGCCAGTCGGGGCTCGGGGCCTTCCGCTTCGCCCGCCTGCCGGAGGACGAGGCGCTGCTCGATCGCGCGCGCCACCACGCGCGCGCGCTGCTCGAGGCCGATCCGCAGCTGGCCGCGCCCGAGCACGTGCTCGTCGGGGCGGTGCTGGCGGCCGCCTTCGGCGCGGAGGCGCTGGAGCCGATCCCCGCATGAGCGGGCCGGCTGACCCGTGCGGGTGATCGCCGGCGCGCACCGGGGCCGGCGGCTGCACGCGCCGGATGGCCTCGACACGCGCCCGACCACGGACCGGGTGCGCGAGGCGCTGTTCTCGATCCTCGGCCCGCGCACGCCGGGCGCGGCCATCCTGGACCTGTTCGCGGGCACCGGTGCCCTGGGAATCGAGGCGCTCTCGCGCGGGGCGGCGAGCGTCACCTTCGTCGACGACGACCCGGCCGTGCTACGGGTGCTCGCCGCCAACCTGCAGGGGATCGCGGGCGGCGAGGTGGTGCGGCGCGACGCCCGCGCCTTCCTGCGCACCGCACGGCGCGACGGCCGGCAATACGATCTGATCTTCCTCGACCCGCCGTACCGGCTCGGTCCGCAGCTCGGACCTGAGCTGTCGGAGGCCGTGGCCGCCGCGCTCGCGCCCGGCGGCCTCGTGATCTCCGAGAGCGATCGCCGCACCCCGCTGTCCCTGCCCGACCTGCACCTCGACGACGAACGCCGCTACGGCAAGACGCTGATCCGCCTGCATGCTTCCCACTGAACACCGCATCGCCGTCTGCCCGGGGACCTATGACCCCGTCACCAACGGGCATCTGGACGTGATCACGCGCGCCTCCAAGCTCTTCGACGAGCTGATCGTCGCCGTGGTCGACTCCTCCGTGCGCAAGAGCAAGTCGCTGTTCGCGGCCGCGCAGCGCTGCGCGTTCATCGTGGAGGCGACGACGCACCTGGCCAACGTGCGCGTTGAACCGTTCGACGAGCTCGTGGTCGAGTTCGCCCGCCGCCAGGGCGCCGTGGCGATCGTCAAGGGCCTGCGCGCGATCTCCGACTTCGAGTACGAGGCGGAGATGACCCAGCTCAATCGCCTGCAGGCCCCGGACATCGAGTCGATGTTCATCATGGCGAGCCCGCAGTACAGTTTCCTGTCGTCCAGCGGCGTCAAGGAGCTCGCGGTCTTCGGAGCCGACGTGTCGGAGCTGGTGCCGGCCCATGTCGAGGGTCCGTTGAAGGAAGCCCTCGTTCGTTGACGAAACAGCGCTAGGAACCCTATGGACGTCCTCGTTCTCATCGACAAGCTCGACGACCTGATTCACAACGCGAAGCGCACGATGCTTCCCGGGTCAGACCAGGTCCGCCTCGACCGCGAGGAGGTCTACGACATCCTCGATCAGATGCGCGCGACGATTCCCGAGGAGATCAAGCAGGCGCGCTGGATCGTCAAGGAGCGCCAGGAGATGCTCGCCGAGGCCAAGCGCGAGGCCGAGCGGATCGTCAAGGAGGCGCGCGAGAAGCAGGACCAGCTCGTCTCCCAGGAGGAGGTCGTCAAGCAGGCCGAGCGCGCCTCGGACGACATCATCGAGGACGCACGCGCCCGCGAGCGCGAGATCCGCCTCGGTGCCGAGGACTACGCCGACGAGATCCTCAACACGCTCGAGGTCAACCTCTCGAAGTTCATCGGGGCCGTCCAGCGGGGCCGCGAGCGCCTGCAGGGCAAGGACGAGCCCGCCGAAGTCGGCTAGTCGCGCGTCAGCTTCCGTCCGGCGGAGGCGACACCGTGGGGGAACATGCGCTTCCTCCATACAGCGGACTGGCACCTGGGCCGCTCCTTCCACGGGGAGTCGCTGCTCGCCGCGCAGGCCGCCGCAGCCGACCACCTGGTCGAGACCGCGCGCGAGGCGGCGGTCGACGTCGTGCTGGTCGCGGGCGACGTCTACGACCGCGCGCTGCCGCCCGTCGACGCCGTCCGTCTCGCCGATGAGGTGCTGTCCCGGCTGATCGAGGTCTGCCCGGTCGTCCTCATCTCCGGCAACCACGACTCCGCGCCCCGGCTCGGCTTCGGCGCGGCGCTGCTGGACCGCGCGGGCGTGCACGTCCGCACGGTCGCCGCGCGCTGCGGGGTCCCGGTGCTGTTCGGCGACACGGCCGTCTACGCCTTGCCGTACCTGGAGCCGGACCTCGTGCGCGAAGAGCTCGGGTGCGCGGAGCGCGGCCACGCGGCGGTGCTGACGGCGGCGATGTCGCGCGTGCGCGCGGACCTCGCGTCCCGGCCGAAGGGGACCCGGTCGGTCGTCATGGCGCACGCTTTCGTCGCCGGTGCGCAGCCCTCCGGCAGCGAGCGCGACCTGGCGGTCGGCGGAGCCGGCTCCGTGCTGCCGGCGGTCTTCTCCGGCGTCGACCGCGTCGCCCTCGGGCACCTGCACGGCCCGCAGCGCGTCGGCGCCAACGCGCGCTACGCCGGCTCGCCGCTGGCGTTCTCGTTCTCCGAGGCACGCCAGCGCAAGTCCGTGGCGATCGTGGACCTCGACGGCGACGTCGAGCTGGTCGAATGTCCCGTGCCGCGGCCGCTCGCCTCGCTGCGCGGGACGCTCGAGGGGCTGCTCGCCGACCCGGCCCACGCTGGGGCCGAGGCGGCCTGGGTGCACGCGACGCTGACCGACGCCGTCCGGCCGCAGGACGCGATGGACCGGCTGCGCAGGCGCTTCCCGCACACCGTCGTGCTGGGCTTCGACCCGGAGGGCGCGCCGCCGACGGCCGCGGGCTCCTACGCCCAGCGGCTGCGCGGCCTGGATGACGCCGAGCTGGTGATGGGATTCGTGCGCGACGTGCGCGGGGCCGAGGCCGACGACGCGGAGAGCGCGCTGCTCGAGCAGGCGCTGACCGCCGGGCGCGTCCGGGAGCTGTCGGGCTGATGCGCCTGCACCGCTTGTCGCTGTCCGCCTGGGTGGCCTTCCCCGGCACCGAGACCGTCGACTTCGACCGCCTCGGCGAGGCCGGGCTGTTCCTGCTGCAGGGGCGCACCGGCGCGGGCAAGACCGCGCTGCTGGACGCCGTCTGCTTCGCCTTCTACGGAGAGGTGCCCGGCGCGCGGCACGACGGCGGGCGCCTGCGCTCCGACCACGCGGCGCCGGAGGCCCCCACCGAGGTGGTGCTGGAGGCGACCCTGCGCGGTCGTCGCCTGCGCATCACGCGCGCGCCGGAGCAGGAGCGCCCGAAGGTGCGCGGCGAGGGGACGACGACCGAGGCGCACCGCGTCCGAGTCGTCGCCGTGGGCGAGGACGGCTCGGAGCAGGTGCTCGCCACCCGCCACGACGACGCGCGCCAGGAGCTCGGCGACCTGCTCGGCATGACCAAGGAGCAGTTCTGCCAGGTCGTGCTGCTGCCGCAGGGCGGGTTCGCCCGGTTCCTGCAGGCGCGCAGCGACGAGCGCGAGAAGCTGCTGCGCGAGCTGTTCGACGTCGGGCGCTTCGCCTCCTTGGAGCGCTGGCTGAAGGACAGAAAGGACGACGCCGGGCGCGCGCTGGAATCCGCCATGGGCCAGGTGCGCGACGCGGTGGCCCGCAGCGAGGAGGCCGCGGACGCCACCGCGCCCGAGGGCTGGGAGGCGGCGCCGGAGCAGGTGGCGGGCTGGCTCGAGGAGCAGCTCGTGGTGGCCGAGGCGTCCGCCACGACCGCCGACGGCGGCTGTGCGATGGCGACGGAGCGGCGCGAGGCGGCCGCGGCGGCGCTCGTCGCGGCGCGGGCGCTCGCCGCCCTGCAGGCCGAGCACGCCCGCGCGGTCACGGCGCTGGCGGCGTGGGAGGCTGGCCGCCCGGAGCGCGACGCCGCCGAGCGCCGCCTCGCGGCGGCCCGGTCGGCCGCGCCCGCCCAGG
>JBBQBV010000204.1:0-5498 GCA_038318085.1 Solirubrobacterales bacterium | reverse complement strand
GGGCAGACCTGACTGCAGACCGTCCCGAGCTCTCGCGGCATCCAGCACGGGGGCGGGATCTCCGGGCAGCACGGCTTGGCCGCCGGCAGCGCCGTCGTGAGCCGGCGCCCGAGCGGCTCCAGCGCGCCGAACCACCGCTCCGCCGCACCCACCATCTCGTCGTACAGCCGGCCGTAGATCCCGGCGAGCTCATCAAGGGCGTCCACGACCGACTGGCCCGGACGCGATTGGCTGGTGGTCGTCAACCGGCCTTCCTCTGTCGGACCTGCTTGGCCGCCGGCTCGAGCGTCGGGCTCAGGCGGATCGAGTAGCGGGTCTCCCCGACGTGCCATTGGCCCACGTACGTGCGGCCGGCACTCAGCCCCGCCGGCATCGCAAAGGACGCGGACAGCTCGCGCGTCGTTCCCGGCTCGAGCGTCCCGGCGCCGGCGTCGACGCTGAGCACGATCGTGCCGCCGTCGGCGCCCGCCAGGCCGTCGGCGAACGCGCGCAGGCGCCGCTCGCTGTCGGACTCCGACGAGACGGCGGTGAGCACCGCGTCGAGCACGTTGTCGTCGGTCAGGCGCACGCTGACGGAGTCGGGCACGTCGACGCCGACGTTGCCGAGGTTGACGGCGGTCGTCGTGGCCGTATGGCGTGATTGCGGCGGCCCGCCGAAGTGCCCGACGTTACAGAGCAGGCGCGTGCGGGGGTAGGCCTCGACCTCGATGACCACCGGCTGCTCATGGGCGCCCACCCGCAGATCGCAGTCGTAGGTCCCCGGCGGCGTCGCCGGCGGCAGCTTGACGCGCAGCTGCGAGAGCCCGGCGTCGGGGCGGGACACGCGGCCGCGCAGCTCGACCGGCCCGTCGGAGCCCGGGAGCTCAACGCGGACGGTCGCGACGCGCTCGTCCGCCGCCGGAGCGGGCAGGAGCGCGGTCAGGCTCTGCGGACGGCCGCGCAGGCGCAGCACCCCGCCGCCGGGCGCCTTGGTCGTCACGCGGGCGCCACGGTGAGCGCGTCGGTCGTGCGCGGGACGGGCAGCGCGCTGCGCGCCCCTGCGCCGCAGTGCTCGCAGGGGTTCGCGCGGTAGGGCTCGGTGATCACCTGGGCCTCGCCGCAGAGCCGGACGCACATCAGCTCCATGCCGAGGACCGAGAAGCCGACCGAGAAGTCCGCGGGCAGGTGGCCCCGGATCGACGGCAGCGCGGTGAGCCGCACCTCGATCGGGTCGTAGCCGAAGGTGATCTTCGGCAGCGAGTCGAGCGCGACGTGGACGGGATCGACGCCGAGCGTGAGCTTCGGCACCTTGTCGATGCTCGTGTGGATCGTGTACGAGCCGCTGAGGGGATCGACGCGCACGTCCACGGTGTCGAGGAACTTGACATCGGTCTCGACCGGGTTGACGAACTTGACGTCGGTGGAAATGCTGGTCAAGCACGCCTCCTCGCTGGTTTGCCCGCGCTTGGGACGATCCTACCGGCTGCCCGCGCCGGGTCAAACCGGCGGTATGTTCTGGCCGTGGACGCTGCGCCCTATCGCTTCTACGTCGCGCTCGACGGCAACGGCGTCGACGGATTCGAGGGCATGGCGGGGGTCTGTCAGTTCCGCTATGACCCCGCGGACGGCAGCTACGCCCACAAGGTGCAGTACTTCAACGGCGCCTCGGCGGGGCACGCCACGAGCGTCAGCCCCGACGGCAGGGTGGGCTTTCTCGGCAACGCGGGCCAGCACCTCGTCTTCTACGACGCCCACACGCTGGAGGAGATCGGCCGGATCTCGACCCTGCGCTACGAGCCCAACGACACGACGCTGCGCGGCAGCACACACATCATCTGGCTCGAGGACCGCGAGTTCATCATCTGCATCGGCGACTACTTCTACCGCTTCGAGCTCGACCGGCTCGACCGCGGGGAGCGCCTCTGCCCGCACCAGGTGAAGCTCCCTCACGGCATGAAGCGCACCCGGTCGGGGCGCTACATCTGCTACGGCTCGATGGATCACCCCACGAACGGGGAGGCGAAGGAGGTCGGCGTCTTTGACCTCGAGACCAGCGAGGTGCGGCGGATCGAGCTGCCGACGACCTGCTGGCACCTCGTCACGCACCCGACGCTCGACCGCTTCTACCCGGTCTCCTTCCGCGTGCTGCCGCAGAACGGCACCGACTACCACGAGTGGGCGCTGGCGTTCTTCAAGGAGTACCTGTTCGAGATCGACGCCGCCTCCGGCCAGGTGCAGCGCCACTGGACCAGCAGCCGCGAGACGCCCGCCCACATCAACTCCGACGTGACGATCTCCGACCGGGAGGTCATCTTCTGCAACGGCGCGAGCCAGAGCATCGTCTTCATCGATCTCGAGCACCTCATCGACGCGCGGATGATCGACGAGCGGCCGGACTTCGTCGCCCGGCTGCGCGCGTCGCGCCAGATCGGGACCCAGGTCTACGACGCGTTCACGCGCGGGTCGCTGTTCACGAGCAACCGCCACTTCTTCGCGGCGATGCGGGTGAGCCGCTTCACGCTGCTGGACTCGGTCTACGCGACCCAGCTCTCCGACGACCAGTCGCTGCTGTTCACCGCCAACCGCGGCCTGAACCACATCACCGTCTACGACTACCCCGCCAACACGCTGCGGCTGCGCGTCGAGATGCCGCCGCTGCAGGACTACGTGCCCTCGCTCTCGCCGCTCGCCGACCCGCGCCTGGGCTTTCACCACGGCTATCTCGTCAGCCCGCCGGCGGGATGAGCACCTCGCGCCCCGGCCTCAGGCGGGCGCGGAGCGCGGGCGTGACGTGCTCGCTGGCCAGCAGCCATCCGATCGCCTCGGCGAGCGCCTGGCGCGCGGGTCGCGGCGCGTAGCCGAGCGCGCCGGCCCTGGCGTGGCTGTACCAGTAGTAGCGCCCGAGGGTCTTAGTCTCCGCGCGCGTCGTCGACGGCGCCTTTCCGGTCAGCCACGCGCCCGCCTCCAGCGCGCTCGCGGCGAGGTAGGCGGCCGTGTGGGTCGCCAGCAGGGCCGGGCCCGGGACGCCGCACAGCTCGGCGACGGTGCGGTGCAGCCGCGACCATTCCAGGTTCTGGGCTCCGAGCAGGTAGCGCGCGCCGGGCTCGCCGTGCTCGGCGGCGAGGATGTGCCCGCGCGCGACGTCCTGCACGGAGACGATGTTGCAACCGCCCGGGAAGGTGATCCTGAACGGGTCTTCGAGGTAGCGCAGGATGACCTGGGTGCTGGGCACGAGGTGGTGGTCGTGGGGGCCGACCGTCATCGTCGGGCAGACGGCCAGGAGGTCGACCCCGAGGCGCTGCGCGAGCGCCCGCGCCTGTGCCTCCTGCCTGGCCTTGGCGATGTAATAGCGGGGCGGGTCGGCGTCTGAGAGCTCGTGACGCTCGTCGCGCTCGACGGGCCGCGGGCTCGATCCGCACACGACCGAGGACGAGGTCAGCACGACGCGGCCGACCCCCGCCGCGTGCGCGGCGGCGACGGCGTTGCGCGCCCCATCGACGCTGATCCGCTCGATCTCGGCATCCGCGTGCCCCCAGTAGGCGAAGATCGCGGCGCAATGAAACAGGACGTCGCAGCCCGCCGCCGCCCGCTCGAGCGAGCGCGGATCGAGCACGTCGCCCTCGACGAGCTCGACCGGCTGGCCCGCGAGGCCGCGCAGGTCGCTGGTCGCGCGCACCATGCCGCGGACCTGGTGGCCGCCGGCGAGGAGCTCGCGTACGAGGTTCGCGCCGACGAGTCCGTTGGCGCCTGTGACAATCGCCTTCATGCCGGCGGGGTCAGTCCTCGTCGGCGGCGAGGCCGAGGTCACGCGACACGGCCGCGTTGAGCTCGGCGAGGAACTGCCCGATCAGGCCGGGACCCCGCGCGCCACCCGGCGGCGGTCCGTCGAAGCGCCGGAAGCCGTCCTCGTCGAGCGTGCCGCCGGCCCCCCCGGGGGACACCGGGCCCGACGCCACGGACGCCTGCAGCCGGCGCGCGGCCTGGGCCGCCCGGGCGACCATCGCGCCGACGTCGAGCGTGGAGATCCGCGGCAGGCCGCGGGCGTCGAGCTCGCCCTCGGCCGCGTCCCACGGACGGCCGATGCGGTACTCGCGGCCATCGTAGGCCCGCTCGAAGTTCGACATCGTGCCGTCGAAGAAGGTGAAGTAGGCGTCCCCGACGAGGACGTCCTTCAGCGCGGGGATCTGGTCGAGGTCGACCGCCTGCCAGAACAGCGGCAGCGTGAAGCGCTGGCGCCCGACGACCGTGATCTCCGTGTAGCTGCCGCCGACGTCGGTGAAGCGGACGCTGCCGTCGTCGTACTGCGCCGAGCCGTTGGCGCTTTTCAGCGTGCGCCACACGATCCTGTGTTGATCGTCCGCGTAGCGGATGTGCTCGACCTTCGTCACGTCGATCACGGTGCCGCCGTACAGGACGAGGTAGTTGGGCTGCGGCAGGTAGACGTTGCGCTCCGCCTGGTGGGTGACGCGCCCCTGCTCGTCGTGGCCGGCGGCGACGCGACGGCCGCCGATGTAGTCCTGCATGTAGGAGATCGCGCGGCTGATGTCGACCCGGGCCACGAACTGCTCGAACGCGATCGGCACGACCCGCGAGAACTCAAAGAGCACCGACCCGTCGAGGGAGCGCCAACGCAGCCCGCTGTGGTCTGAGGGGGTGGCGAGGATGAGCTGCTCCAGTGGCGCCACGTAGGCGTCGACCGCCTCGTAGTCCGCCAGCGCGAGATCCTCGAGGTCGAGGTCGAGCGTGACATCGCGCCAGCGCAGCTGCTCCTTGGCGAACAGCACGCGCCAGGCGCCCACCGCCTCGAGGGCCGACGCCAGCCAGGCGTGCGTCCAGATCGCGGCGGCGTCGGTCACCGCGGTCGTGCCGGCGCGGCTCAGCAGCGGCGCCAGCGCGCGGTTGACGCGCTCGATCGCCGCGTCCTTGAACGGGAACTGGTCGTGGTCCACGCGCGTGGTCAGGGCGGCCAGCGCGCGCCCGGCCCCGACCGCCTCGTTGACGCGGCGCATCTGCGTGAGCAGCGCCGGCGGCACGTTGCGCCAGCCCTCGTACGGGCTCATGTCGCCGACGATGTCGTAGGCCGCCGGCAGACCGACCTCCTCCAGCGCGTGGTCGTTGATCGCCGACACGTGCGG
This sequence comes from Solirubrobacterales bacterium, assembly GCA_038318085.1. Classification (GTDB taxonomy): domain Bacteria; phylum Actinomycetota; class Thermoleophilia; order Solirubrobacterales; family Solirubrobacteraceae; genus DATLGB01. The sequence continues at coordinate 384 of JBBQBV010000204.1, read as the reverse complement.
ATCGAGGCCCATCTTCACCGCCCCGGCCCAGTCGGCGAGCACGGCGTCGGACGAGGCGATGATCGTCCCGGTCGCCAGCGGCTCCGGGGCGCGCGATGACCAGCTGCCGTGGTTGCTGGTGACCGCGTCGACGAGGGCGAAGTGCGGCGGCGTCTGGCGCAGCAGGTCGACGCACACGTCCCACGACTTCAAGCGACCGCGATAGTGGTAGTGCTTGTCGCGCAGCGGCAGCGCGCCCATGAGGTTGTGCACGCACAGCGCATAGCCGTGCTCCTCGTGCGTGCGGTTCTTCGCGAAGCTGATGCGGAAGTCGGCCTCGACCCAGCGTCGGCCGAGGCCGCTGCCGTGCAGCGCGCTCGCGGCGGGGAAGGCAACCGCCGCGAC
>JBBQBV010000203.1:0-5535 GCA_038318085.1 Solirubrobacterales bacterium | reverse complement strand
CTGGCCGAGGGCGATGTCACGCCGGCCGCAGCCGTAGATCTCGACCCGCGGGTCGGCGAGCACCAGGCGCTGCAGCGATTCCTTGTCCATCAGCAGGATCTGGCCGATGGTCGGCGCCGTGTTGTCCGACGAGAAGGGGTTGCGGCCGGCGGCGCGGTAGATCGCGGTGGACTCAAGCAGCTTCCAGCCGTCGAGGATCGGCTTCGGGTCGATGCGCGGGGCGCCGCGACCGGCGGGACGGATCTCGAACTGCAGATACGGCGCGACGCCGGCCGTGCGGCTCTTATCGAGGCGGCCGAGGATCGTCCCCGCGATCACCTTGGAGCCGACCTGCAGCGGCTTGAGCGTGACGTCCTTGGACTTGGTGTGGACGCCGAAGACGCGCGAGACCGAGGCGCGGAAGACCTCGAAGGACCCGCGCGGCGCCTTGCCCGCCAGCACCTGCTGAGCGCCGCCCGCCTTGGTGGCACGCGGACGGAAGGGGTTGGCGAACAGCCGCTCCTTGGGCGTGCCCCCGGTCTTGGCCGCCGGCTTGGTCGCGGTCTTTGAGACCAACCCGGTCACGGTCTTTGAGACCGGGGCCTTCAACGCCTCTGTCACGGGCGCGGGGGCCTTGGTGGCCGTCGTGCTGCCGGCGGAGGCCGGCGCGGACGGAGCGGCGTCGGCCTTGGGGAGCTGGAGCTCCTTGGTGATCTGCGCCCTGGACTCGCTCGACGGCTTGGCCGCCGGGTAGAGCTTGGCGATCGATCCGAGGTGGCCGTACGTGTAGGTGTTGCCGTACGCGTCCTGGAGCTGGACGAACCTGCCGAGGCGGGCGCTGGTCCCGAGGTTGGAGATCCGGCCGTCGCCGACGGCGATCACCGGTGCGCTGCGCTTGGAGTAGATGTGGATCGCGCGCCGGTTCTGCTGGGACTGGACCATCCAGGCGGCGTTGCCGGTCTTGGTGCGCTTGCGCGCGGCGACCTCGGCCTCGGTGAGATCGTCGGCGTAGGTGGAGCGCGCGGCGATCGGGAAATGGCCCTGGGTCAGGCCCGTGAGCGATCCGACGAAGTTCGACGGCAGGCCCCCCAGCACCCGCGCGCGGAGCATCACGGAGTCGACGTACCAGTCGGCGTGGTTGTAGGCGAAGATCGCCTTGCGCAGGTCGGTGTCGGCGCCCGCGGCACGCAGGTAGCGCGCGGCCGAGAAGATCGAGTCGACCGGGTTGTACGGATCCTTGACGCCGTCCTTGTTGGCGTCGACGCCCCACGTCTTGAACGTGCTCGGCAGGAACTGCATCCAGCCGACGGCGCCCGCGGTGGAGACGTTGAGGTTGCGGCCGTAGTCCGTCTCGATCTCGTTGATGGCGGCCAGCACCTCCCAGCGCACGCCGTACTGCACGCCGGCGGCCTGGTAGATCGGCAGCAAGAACGGCGGGATGCGGAACTTGTCGATGAAGAAGTTCGGCACGCCGATCGGCGCGGCACCGGGAGCCGCGAGGGAGAAGGCCGGGTTCTGGGCGGTCGGCGTCCCGTCGGCGTTGCGGCCGGGGCCCGCGTTGGGCTTGGCGAGCGCCTTGCCCTTGCCCTTGAGAATCTGACCCAGGTCATTCTCGATGCTCCCGCCGGCCGGGGTGCGCCGACGGCGGGCGGTCCTCTGGGCGGCCTGCTGCTTACCGGAAGCGGTCTTGGTGCCCTGCGGCGCGTCGCCGGACTGCGGAGTGGCGCCCGGGGTCGTGGTCGCGTCGGGCGTGCCGGCCGCGCCGGGCGTGGCGGTGGCCGTCGGCGCGGCCTCCGGCGTGACCTCCTGGATGCCCAGGACGGGCGTCGAGAGGTTGGGGATCTGCAGCTGATCGACCGGGGTGCCGGGTGGCACGTCGATCGTGATCGTCAGGTGCGCGCCCCCGACAAGGGTGATCACGAACGTGCGCGGCGTCGCAGACGCGGGCAGCACCGTGATGCCGAAGCCGGCCAAAAAAATGGCCGAAGCGGCCGCAACTGTTATCGACTTGCGATTCATCCCCTGAACTACTCCCCTCCCACTGGGTCCCGAGCACCCATGGGCTAGACGCCGGTTTGGCTCCGGAACTCGGACGGCAAGCTACTTGAGCCCGGTGGACTTTGCAATCCAGAAGCGTTAACGCTGAGTTGCGGTCGGGAGATTACCCTTCGAGCCCGGCGGAACCGCCGGTTTCCTTGCTCAGCGGGCCGGAAACTGGGGACGGTGAAACTGATCTTGCGAGGTCTAACCCTCGAGTCGACGGTTATGTTTTGGGTCTCGTCATCACCACCGCTAGCGTCTCGGCGTATGACCGAGGACACGCAGGGCCTGCGCGAGCGGCTCACCAAGCAGGGCGAGGAGGCGCTGGGCAAGCTCGCCCAGGATCTGCTCGACAACCCGCTCGTCTCCAACGCTCTGACGCGCGCCTTCGACGCGCGCGAGCGGGTGGTGCAGACCCAGGAGGCCGCGATGGGCGCGCTGAACATCCCGTCCGCCGCCGACATCGAGCGGCTGACCCGACGCCTGCGTTCCGTCGCCCAGCGCCTCGAGGGCATCGAGGACGGCCTGGACCGGCTCGATCGCCGGCTCGAGGCGACCAACCATTCCGCCGGCGCTGGCTCGGACGTCGAGGCGCGGCTCGCCGAGCTGACCGCGGCCGTCGAGAAGCTCGCCGCCGCCAAGCCGGCGCGGGCGCGCAAGACTGCGCCCGGCAAGCCCTCGGCCAAGAAGTCCTAGCCGGCGACCAGGGCCGGCCCGCAGCGCCGTGGAACGTTCCGGCTGACTGTCGACCAGCACGTTCCACGGACCCGGCCGTGCAAGGGGTGTGGAACGGCTCACACGCCGAGCGCCGCCGCCCCGACGCGCCCGAGCTCGAGCTCGGCGGCGTGGACCGCGTCGACGTCCAGTCGCGCGCCCGACGCATCGGCGACCACCGCCAGCACGCAGGCGGCGGCCGAGCCGCGGGCCGCCGCGACGGCGAGCACGGCGGCGGATTCCATGTCGCGCGCGAGCGCGTGTGTGGAAGCGTCGGCCGCCTCCGCACCGTAGAAGAGGTCGCCGCACAGCACCGGGCCGGTTGCCCCGGCGTGCGCGCTGAGCCGCGCCGCCAAGGCCGGGTCGGGCGTCAGTCGGTCGCCGGCGCCGAGCGCACGGCTCACCCCGTCGCGCGCGATGACCGGCGCGGCGACAAGCAGGGTCGCCAGCGCGAGGCCCGCGTCGAGGGCGCCGCAGGTGCCCACGCGCACGATCCGGCGCGCGCCGAGCATGATCAGCTCCTCCACCACGATCGCCGCGCTCGGCCCGCCCATGCCCGAGCTCTGGATCGTGAGCGCCTCCCCGTCGGCGGCGATTCCTGTGTATCCCCAGAGCCCGCGGTTGTGGTTGAGCATCGGCGCCGGCGCGGCGAGCAGATCCTGCGCCAGGCGCAGCGCCCGGCCCGGGTCTCCCGGCAGCAGCACCCGTTCTGCCACCTCGGCGTGGGGGCGCAGGTGGACTGGGGCTCCGGTAGTCTCGCGCGCCATGGCCAAGAAGAAGGGCAATAAGAAGGCGCCTGCGGGGACGCCCGCCGACGCGCTTCGCGACGCGGTCGAGCGTACCTTCCAGGGTGCCGCCGGTGGCGCCTCCGGTGCGCAGAAGCGCGTGCAGGAGGTCTTCGACGACTTCGGCACCGCGCTCACGCGCCTGCGCGAGACCATCGACGAGAAGCGCGTCGTCGAGACGCTCGAGCACCTGCGCGAGCAGGTCGAGGGCCTCGGCAAGCGCGTCGCCGACCTCGAGAGCAGCGTGACCGCCCGGGTCCGCGGCGAGGCGCCGCCGCCGGCGAGCACCGCCACCCCCGCCGGGAGCGTGCGCGCGACCGCCACGACCGCTGCCCGCAGGTCCAAGCCCGCTGCCGCCCGCAAGCCTGGTGCGGCCAAGCCTGCTGCGGCCCGCCAGCCTGCTGCTGCGAAGCCCGCTGCCCCCCGCAAGCCTGCTGCCGCACGTAAGCCGGCGGGCGCGAAGCCTGCTGCCGCACGCAAGCCGGCTGCCGCCAAATCTGCTGCCGCCCCCAAGCCTGCGACTGCCAAGCCTGCTGCCGCCCCCAAGCCCGCCTCGACGACGCGGCGCGCGCCGACGCGCCGCGCCGCGCCCAAGCCCAAACCCGGGACGGGCGCCGCCTGATGGCCAACGCCTTCCAGTCGCCGGACGAGTTCAAGGAGGTGATGGAGAAGACCTTCTCCATCATGTCCGAGGATCCGGAGATGGGCCCGAAGCTCAAGGAGGCCGACACACCGCAGCGCTTCGAGTTCGACGACCTCGATCTCGTGGTCAACATCCGCGCGACGCGGGCAGATGAGGAGGGCAACCTGCTGTGGAAGTGGACCGACGACGTGGACTGGGAGCCGCGGGTCCGCATGACCATGACCTCCGAGACCGCGAACAGGTACTTCCAGGGCTCCGAGAACGTGGCGATGGCCATCGCGCGGCGGCGCATCAAGACGGGCGGCGACGTCAAGGCGGCCCTCGCGATCCTGCCCATCACCAAGCCGGTCTTCGCCCGCTATCGCGAGCTCGTCGAGGCCGAGTATCCGCATCTGGTCGACTGATGGGGAAATAGCCGTGATCGCCCAGGATCAGAGATCTACCGCTATCCGGTGTCACGGCGTCATTTCCACCCGCCCGGAGCCGGCGCCCCGCGCCGAGAGCAACTAGTCCCCGTGAGCGGGCAGGCGAACCCTCGTTCTGATTGACACAAGGGCGGTCGAGGAGTAGACCTAGGTGGACCAGAAGGTCGGGAAGTGCGGGTCACAGATTCGCGCAAGGCGTCGCCACCACGACGAACGCCGCCGACCGAGGCAGCGGGCCTCATTGCCCGCCGGCGGCGGGGCCGTGGAAGCGGCTCCGCCGCCTTTATCGTGAGGCCCGGATGGCCGCCACGACCCTCGCCGACGTCGCCCGCCGGATCGATGTCCGGCCGGACACGCTCCGCCGCTGGGTGCGCGAGGGGATCGTGCCGCTGCGCAAGGGGACCTGGACGCCGGCCGCCGTCGCCCACGCCCGCATCGTCGCCCGCCTGCGCTCGCGCGGGTACACGTTGAAGGCGGTCCGCGAGGCCTCCAAGAGCGGCCGCCTCGCCTTCGGCTACATGGAGGACATGTTCCCGGCCGCCGAAGGGGCCTACACGCTCGAGGAGGCGGCGCTGGAGACCGGCCTCGAGCCCTCGCTGATCGAGCGCATCTGGGGGGCGATCGGGACCTCGTCCGGCGAGCTCGAGTCGATCTCCGAAGACGACCTGCAGCTGCTGCGCCACGTCGCGGCCGTGCTCGCCGCGGGCTTCCCGCTCGTCGCCTTCCTGCAGCTCGTGCGCGTCTACGGCCAGTCGATCGCGCAGATCGCCGACGCCGAGGTCCGGCTCTTTCACCTCTACGTCCACGAGCCGCTGATCCGCGACGGCGTCCCCGGCCTCGAGATGGCGGAGGAGATGGAGGGCATCGCGAGCGACCTGCTGCCGCTCGCCTCGCCGATCATGGACCACCTGCACCAGCGCTTCCTGCAGCACTTCGTCGAGCAGGACGT
>JBBQBV010000202.1:0-5577 GCA_038318085.1 Solirubrobacterales bacterium | reverse complement strand
GCCGCCGAGGTCGAGCGCGGCGCACGATGCGACGCGTGCGCCGTCCGCGTGGGCGCGCGCCAGCAGCTCGGTGGCCAACCGCGTCTTGCCGATCCCCGGCTCGCCGGTGAGCGTCACGACCGCGCCGGCACCCTCGCGCGCAGCGGCCCAGCGCTCGAGCAGATCGTCGAGCTCGCCCTCGCGCCCGATCAGCGGCAGGGCGCGCGGCCCGGCCGGAGCGAGCTCGGTGTCGGCGTCGTCGCGCGGGGGCTCCGCATGGCGCAGCCGGTCGGCGAGATCGCGCGTGGCCGGCGCGGGCGCGACCCCGAGCTCGCGCCCGCGCCGCTCGCGCAACCGGGCGTGGACGACGAGTGCGCCTGCGCGGTCGCCTCCGGCGGCCAGCCGCGCCATGAGTTCGCGGTGCGCGGCCTCGTCGAGCGGATCGAGCGCGGTGCGCCGGCGCGCCCACGCTACCGCGGCGTCGGCGTCGCCCTGCGCCTCGGCCTCACCGGCCAGGCCCTCGAGCACGCCGGACAGCCGATCGCGAAACTCGTCGCGGGCCTGCAGCGCCCACTCGTCGTCGAACCCGACCAGGAGGTCGCCGCGAATCAACCCGGCGGCCTCCGCGGGCCTGCCAGCGGCAACGTGATCGTCGAAGGCCTGCACGTCCACCCACAGGCCGGCGCCGGCGTCGAGGCCGAGGCGCTCCCGTCCGGCCACGACGATCTTCCCGTCCGTGCCAAGCGCGCGCCGCAGCGCCCACACCGCGCTGCGCAGGCTCGCTCGCGCACTCGAGTCCAGCACGTCGGGCCAGAACTGCGCCGCCACGTGGCCGCGGGCGTGCTCGCCGGGGTGCAGCGCGAGCCACGCCAGCAACGCCCACGCCCGCCGACTCGTCGGCGGCGGAACCGTTTCCTCGTCCCGTTCGACCTCCATCGGCCCCAGCAGGCGCACGTGGAGCATTCACCCAGCGTACTGCGCGTTTGCAGGCATGACGCGCCCTCTGGTGCGTTTGACGGTCGCTTTGACGGTGCCTTGACCCCACCCCGGCAGGCTGGCCGCGACACCTACCACCAACCAAGGGAGGCAACGATGTCCAACACCACCAAAGGAGGAACCACCATGACGACCCAGACCACCATCGACCTCGAGGCTCTGCGACGGGCGGTCGAGGAGCGCGACGCGGCCGGGATGCTCGCGCTGTACGCCGACGACGCCGAGGTGCGGCTCGCCGACCGCGACGACACGCCGGGGAGCCCGCGCGTGCTGTCCGGCAAGGACGAGATCCGCGCGTTCGTCGAGGACGTGTGCGCGCGCGACATGACCCACCGCGTCGAGCACGCGGTGGCCGACGGCGACCGCGCCTCGTTCCTGGAGGCGTGCCGGTACCCCGACGGGACCAACGTCCTGTGCGCGGCCGCGCTGTCGCTGCGCGACGGGCTCATCGTGGGCCAGGTTGGCGTGCAGGCGTGGGATGCGTAGTCGCTGGTCCTAGTCGTTAGGGACCACCCCTGCGCAGTCGTCCGCGGGCACGCCAATAGCCTTCCCGGCGTGTCCGCGGGCGACCAGCGCATCTCGGTGGTGATTCCGGCCTTCGACGAGTCCGAGCGGATCGCCCGGACCCTGCGCGAGACCGACGCGGCGATGGCGGCCTTCGGCTCGCCCTACGAGATCGTGCTCGTCGACGACGGCTCGGGCGACGACACCCTCGCGCGCGCACAGGAGGCCGCCACCGAGCTCGACCACGTGCGCTTAGTGCACATGGAGCGCAACGCCGGAAAGGGGTGGGCGCTGGTGCGCGGCGCCCAGCTGGCGCACGGCGACCTCGTGATGTTCATGGACGCCGACCTCGACGTGCATCCGCGCCAGCTCGCGATCCTCCACCGCGCTCTCGTCGAGGACGGCGCCGACATCGTGATCGGCTCAAAGCTTCACCCGGACTCGCAGATCGCCTATCCGCCACGCCGTCGGCTGCTTTCGATGGGCTACTACGTGCTCGTGCGGGCACTCTTTCGCCTCCCGGTCCGCGACACTCAGACCGGGCTCAAGCTCTACCGCCGCGCGGTGCTCGAGCAGATCGTCCCGCGCCTGCTGGTCAAGCGTTTCGCCCACGACCTCGAAGCGCTGGTCAACGCCCACCGACTCGGCTTCCGGATCGTCGAGGTCCCGGTCGTGGTCACCCAGGAGCGACCCTTCCCGCGCATCGGGCTCACCGACGCCCTCCTCGTGGTCAAGGACACCGCCGCGATCTTCTATCGCACCTACGTCCTGCGCTATTACGATCGCGTCGGCGCCAGCCTCGGGCGCATCGTCGTCGAAGCCACGCCGGCGCACTCGCTGGGGTCTACGGCGGCGGAGCGCGAGCCGGCGGCCAAGGAACCGCCTTCGGCCCACGAGCTCGACCCCTGACCGCGAGGGACCACTCAGGCCGCGAGGCGCAGGATCGTCCGCACGGCCGCCGTTTCGCGCGGCAGGGCCCGACCGCCGCGGGCGTCGAGCTCGAGATCGGCGAGCTGCTCGAGCGCGCGGCGCAGCACGTCGCGGTCACTGCGGGAAGCGTCCGCGATGAATGCCTCGGCCGCCTTGGGCGGCATCCGCAGCCCCCGCTTGACCTGGGCCGCCGGCTCGCCGGCGTCGAGGCGGGCGACGACGTCCAGGGCCTGGCGCACCCGACGGGTCATCTGAAACAGCAGGCTCTCCAGACGCTCGCCCTGCGCGGTCAGGGCCGCGTAAGTGCGCAGCGCCGCCGGCCCGTCGCGGGCCACGAGGGCGTCGGCCAGCGTCCAGGCCCGCCGCTGCACCGAGTGGGCGACCAGCTCGTCCACCGCCTCGGCGCTGAGGCTCGCGTCCGCGCCGCGCTGCAGCGCGAGCTTCTCGAGCTCGCGCAGCAGGCGCTGCTGACGCTCCCCGACGGCCGCCACCAGGGCGCTCGCGGCGCCGGCTTCGAGCGTCAGTCCGAGCTCGCGTGCACGCTGCGCCGTCCACTTCGACAGCTCCCAAGGCTTGACCGTCCGCTCGGCGCTCACCTCGCCGCCGGCGGCCTTGACCGCCTGATGGAGCCGCTCGGGCGCCCGCGTACGCCCCTCCTCGCGCGCGAAGAACGCCACGGTGGTGTCGGGCGGCGGCGGGCGCAGCGCCTCGACCAGCGGATCGAGGTCGCCATCGCGCCAGCGCTCGACGCCGTCGGCAATGACGAAGCGCCGGCCGGCGGTCAGCGTCATGGCGCACAACGCCTCCGCGGCGGCAGCCGGCGTGCTGACATCTCCCTCGAGCACCTCGATCCCCGCGGCACCGCTCTCGGCCTCGGCCAGCCCGCGCAGCCGTGCGCGGCGCTCGGCGATGCGGCCATGGTCATCCCCATGAATCAGGTATGCGGGCTTGAAGGCGGCCATGCTCGGCGCCCGACTCTAGTGGTCGCTCGTGACGTGCAGGCGCGAGCCCTCGACCGTCACGCGCACGGTGCCGTCGCGGTCGGTGCGGTACAGCCGCGGCACCGCCCGTAGAGCCGCCAATGCCTGTGGGGTGGGATGCCCGTAGGAGTTGCGGCGGCCCACCTCGATCACGGCGACGCTGGGGCGCAGACGCGTCAGCTCCTCGGACAGGCCGGGATCCGCGCTCCCGTGGTGGGCCACCTTGAGCGCAGTAACGGGGGAAAGGTCCAAAGGCGACGTGACATCGCTTTCCGCGTCGGCGGGGAGCAGGGCCGTGAAGGGCCCGTCGCGCACGCGGGCGACGATGGCCCGCTGGTTGGGGTCCTGGGCAGCGTGCAGCGCGGCGGGCTCGGCGTGGGGCCACAGGACGTCGAGCTCGAGGGGGCCGGCGCGGATGCGCTGACCCGCGTCGGGCGCAACCGCGCGGACGCCCCGCTGCCTCGCGACGGCGACGAGCCGCCGGTGCTCGGCCGTGGCCGCCCCGGCACCCCCGTCGACCAGGAGGCCGACGGGATACCGGGCCATGACCGCCGCCGCGCCGCCCTCGTGATCGGCCTGCGCATGCGTGACGACGAGCACGTCGAGACGGCCGACGCCCGCACGCTGGAGCCTTGCCAGGATCGGGCCGTCCGGCGGCCCGGCATCCACCAGCACCGTCGCGCCCCCATGCTGGAGCAGCGTCGCGTCACCTTGGCCGACGTCGAGGAACGACATGACCAGCTGCCCCGGAGGCGGAGCTCGGGAGGCGGCCGCGCCACCCCCGACCAGGACGGCGACCAGGCCGGCACCGGCGCCCGCAGCCGCGAGCCCGAGACGCCGGCGCCGGCGCCGCGCCGCGAACGGGGCGCCGATGGCGCCATAGGCGGCGGCGACGGCCAGCGGGGAGCCGAGGTGCAGGTCGACGCTCGCCCCCGGTGCGCGCGCCGCGGCGTGCGCCAGCCACTCGACGAACGCGAGTGGGTAGGCATTGAGCGCGTTCACCGGCGCGGCGAGCCCGGCGGCCAGCTCGCCGACGGCGGCGGAGATCATCCCAAGCCACATGACCGGCGCCACAGCGGGCGCAGCGAGGAGGTTGGCTGGGAGCGAGGCGAGGGAGAGCCGGCCGAAGTGAAAGGCGATCAGCGGTGCGGTGCCGATGGTGGCCGCCAGCGTGAGCGCCAGCGCGTCGGCCACGCCGCCGGGCACGCGGCGGGCGGTCAAGCCCTCGCGCAGCCGGCCGCTCGTGGCCAGGATCGCGATGACCGCGGCGAAGGACAGCTGCCAGCCGGGATCGCCGGCCGCGCGCGGGTTGAGGGCGAGGGTCACCAGCGCGGCCAGGAGCAGTGCGTACCAGCGAGAGGCGGGCCGACCGGCCAGTCCCGCCGTCAATCCGGCCGCCCCCATCACGCCTGCACGCTGGATCGAGGGGCCGGCTCCGGCCAGCGGCACGTATGCGGCCACGAGGGCGAGCACGATGCCCAGCCGCTGGCGCAGGCCCAGCCCCAGCGCCGTCAACAGCGGCAGGGCCAGCGCGCCCAGCAGCATGACGTTCTGGCCGCTCGCCGCGAGCAGGTGGCTGAGCCCCGAGCGACGGAAGTCCTCCCGGACCGGGTCCGCGAGGCCCTCGTCCTCCCCGAGCACCATTCCACGGGCCAGCGCGGCCTCGGGCCGCTCCAGGCCGGACGCCACGCCGGCTTCGGCGCGCGAGCGCGCTCGATCGAGTGAGCCCACGACGCCCCCGCGATGCCCGCCGGTGCGCGAAACGGCGTGCAGTACCAGCACGGCATGGGCTCCGCGGCGCCGCTGGTAGTCGTCGTGCGGGCCCAGGGACTCGAGCCGCCCGCGGACCGAGAGCACGTCGCCCACGTCGGCAGTCGGCCACTTCGTCCGGCGCCCCGCCCGCAGCAGGACCTGCTCGCCGCGGCCCCGGCCCTCGTCGAGGCGGGCCCGGCCGGATTGACCGCCCAGGCGACTCGGGCGGGCCGCCTCCAGCAACGTGGCGTGCGCCCGCATCGTGGCGCCCAGCGACCCGCGCAGGGCGCTGTGATCGAGCGACTGAAGCCGGGTATGAGCCAGCAGCGCCCCGCTCAGGACCGCCGCGGCGGCGGCCAGGGCAAGCGCGGGCCGCGGCGCCGCCGCCACGCCCAGCGCGATCGCCGCGGCGCAGGCAAGCTCGGGAGCCACCGGC
>JBBQBV010000201.1:0-5678 GCA_038318085.1 Solirubrobacterales bacterium | reverse complement strand
AGGCGGTCTGCCCACGCTCGTCACTCGGTCGGATGCGCATGCTCCGGATCCTGCGCCGCCCGCGCCCGCCGCGCATGAGCAGCCAGCCTCAACCTCCGCCTGGGACGGGCCCAGCCTCAGTCGCGGCGCTCGAGCAGCTCGAGCGCCCAACGCGCGGTGCGCGCCAGGCCTGCGTCCGGTGACTGCGCCGCCCGGCGCAGCAGCGGGATCGCCTCGCGGTGCTGCGCCGCGCCGAGCGCGGCCGCCAGCATGTGGCGGGGCCCCCGTTCCGTCTCGGCGTCGTAGGCGCGCAGCAGCGCCGGCCCGGCGTCCGGCACCGAGTGCGGGCCGGCGTTGAGCAGGACCTTGCCGAGCGCGTCGGCGGCGGAGCCTCGCACGCGCGACTCGGGATCGGCGAGCGCCACGAGCAGCGCCGGCCCGGCCGCCGGGTCGGCGCGCCGGCCGAGCAGATCGGCCGCCAGCTGGCGCGTCAGGCGCTCGTCGGCCGCGGCCAGCGCGCCCGCCAACGCCGCGACGGGCGCGTCGGCCTCCAAGCGGTCCATCAGCGTCCGGCGGTCCTCTGCCGGGGCCTCGAGCACGGCGATGACCTCGGCGGCGTCCACAGCCGGTATCACAGCACGACGGCGCACACGATCACGAACGGCCCGCACGCGGGGCTCGCCGCCTTGCCGGCCCACCACAGGATGGTGCCGGCGATCGCCAGCGCCCCGGCGCCCTCGGCGACGCTCTTCGCCGTGTCAGCGCCCGGGTTCGGGTCGTCGCTGGGCGGCGGGGGCGGCGGGGGCGGCTTGGGCACGCGCCGTCGGTTGGGGAAGTTGTCGTCGCCGATCACGGTGCCGTCCGGGGCCACATTGGTGTGCGAGCCGTCGGGATGCTGGACGTCCCAGTGCTCGCCGCCGTGCTGGGTGCCGGGCCGCGCCCACTCCCACGCGTTGCCGTCCTCGTCCACGTAGGTGCCGCGATTGCCGCGCACCGGGTTGCCGCGGCCCTTCTTGCCCGGGGAGTACGGCCGCTCGCCGTCGGTGGGCAGCTGGTCGGCGTGCGACCCAGCGGACGGGGGCCAGCTCCAGCCGGGGGCCTGCGGGGCCGGGCCCGGCTGCGGTTTCGGGACCGGGCCGCCGGCCGACGCGGAGACCGGGACCGCGGGCGAACCGGGACCCGGAGCGGCTGCGGACGTGCTGGAGGCCGAGGAGGACGCGGGGCCGGAGCAGCCCAGACCGGCGATCTCGCAGATCTTCTCCTCGATCGCCCCACCGATCCTGCCGCCGAGACCGAGCTGCCCGAGCGCCGCCACCAGCACGGCGACGAGCAGCAGGATGCCGAGATACTCGGAGGCGGTCTGCCCGCGCTGGTCTGTGAGTCGAATGCGCATCCCAAGCCCTCAGTCAGCCGTCGATGCTGACGATCGTGGCGTTGCCGTCGGACTGGCAGTTGTGGTTGCCGGTCGTCGAGCGGCAGGCGTTCTTGACGTTCGTCTTGCCCACGACGCGCCAGCGACCTTCGGCGACCATCTTCTTCACGAGGATGTCGCGCGCCTTGTCCTGCCATCCGAAGGCGCGCTTCGGTCCGTCCTCGTCGCGATCGAAGTGGGTCGTGGCCACCAGGTAGTAGGGGGCATAGCCGTAGTTGCCCTGATAGACCTGCGTGCCCTGGTGCCCGTTGGGGCCGTAGGTTCGAACGTGGATGTCGGTGTTCTTGCCGCAGTGCCCGTAGCAGCCCTTGGCGCCCTTGCGGCCCGCGGAGTGCGACGTCCACGGGTCCTTGGAGCTCACGCCCCTGCGGCTGCCACCGACCCCGCGCAGACGCATCGTGTTCCCGCTGCCGTCGAGGCCGACCTTGTCCAACTGGTCGTAGAGCCGCTTGACCATGTCGGGCCTCCTGCTGACGAAGATGACGGTCACCGGGTTGTCGCGCTTCCTGGACTTCCCGTCGTAGTCGAAGTTCTGGAACGGGTAGCGGAAGTGCCTTGCCTTGATCTGGGGTGCCTCGGGCTGCCTCGACGTGGCCCGCGCGGCCCGCGCCACCGGCCTCGAGGCGCGGCCCGGCGCCGTACCTGCTCGTCCACCGGCGCTCCGCGGCTGCGCCGCACGGGGTCGCCGCGAGGCGCCCGCCGATCGCGCGGACGAGCCCGTGCCCCGAGAGGCGGGAGGCCCGGTGGACGCCCGAGCGGGCGCCGGACAGCTGACCCCGACGATCTCGCAGATAGCCTCGTCGATCCCCGCTGCGATCCGGCCCCCGACGTCGAGCTGCGCGAACGCCGCCACCACGGCGCCGACCAGCAGCAGGATGCCGAGGTACTCCGAGGCGGTCTGGCCGCGCTGGTCGCCCAATCGAAAGCGCATCCCCCGCCATGCTGACCCGCGGCCGCCCGCGCCGCATGAGCAGCGGGCCTCAACCTCGACGTGGGACCGGGCCCAGGCTCAGGCGCGCCGCTCCACCGCGTCCTTGAGCCGGGCCAGCCTCCCGCCCCACGCCGCCTCGGCGTCGTGCAGCCAGGCCGCGGCCGGGTCCAGCGCCCCGTCGGCCAGGCGGTAGTGGACCTCCCGCCCGCCGCCGGGCACGCGCTCGACGAGGCCGGCGTCGCCGAGCGTCGCGAGGTGCTTGGCGACCGCCTGGCGGGTGATCGGCAGCGCCGAGGTCAGCGCGGGCACGCTCGTGGTCCCGTCGCGCAGCAGCGCGTCGACCATCCGGCGCCGGGTGGGATCCGCGAGCGCCGAGAAGACGGCTCCGACCTCGTCGCTCAAACCGCGATCAGCGCGAAGCGCGCGGCCAGCGCGGTGAGCGGGAACGCCGTCGGCACGCTCTCGGTGACGATCACCCGGGCCCCGGCCGGTGCGGCGACGACGAGGATCTCGACGCGGGTCGCCGGCTCGGCGTCACGCCACCACCACCAGACCATCCGCCGCGGCGCATCCACGGTCTCGACGTGCACCTCCCGCTCGGGCTCGTCGAGCCAGGCCTCGCGGCCCTCCTCGGTGGCCAGCGCCTCCCAGATCTCCTCTGGGGAGGCCTCGATCTCGATCTCGCGCTGCACAGGCACTTGAGCCTCCTGGATGTTGACAACCAATTGGTTGCTATCGTAGTTTTGACAACCGCCTAGTTGTCGAACGGATACCCCGTCATGACGCTGGTCCCGATGGTCGTCGAGCAGAGCCCCCGCGGCGAGCGCTCGTTCGACATCTTCTCCCGGCTGCTCAACGAGCGCATCGTCTTCCTCGGCACGCCGGTGGACGACCAGGTCGCCAACCTCGTCGTCGCCCAGATGCTCCACCTCGAGTCGACCGATCCCGAGAAGGACATCTCGCTCTACATCAACTCGCCGGGGGGCTCTGTCTATGCCGGCCTCGCGATCTACGACACGATGCAATTCATCAAGCCCGACGTGGCCACGATCTGCTTCGGCGTGGCCATGAGCATGGGGTCGCTGCTGCTCACCGGCGGCGCCGCCGACAAGCGCATGGCGCTGCCCAACAGCCGCATCCTCATCCACCAGCCCAGCGGTGGCTTCGAGGGCCAGTCGGCCGACATCGAGATCCACGCGCGCGAGATCCTGGAGCTGCGCAAGCACGTCGACGCGATCTACGCCAAGCACAGCGGGCAGACCGTCGAGCGGGTTCACGACGACATGGACCGCGACCGCTACTTCACGGCCGACCAGGCGTGCGAGTACGGCCTGATCGACCGCGTCATCGCCTCGCACGAGCTCAGCCGGCTGGCGACCGGCTTCCGGGCCGAGGATGGCGAGGGCTGATCAGGGGACCTCGGGCCCGCGGGCTGCGTCGGCCTCGGCGGCGGCGGCCCGGTGGGCCTCGGCGGCCTCCGCGGACGCGCGGTCGGCCTCCACGGCGCGCGCGGCGGCGTCCTGGGATGCCTGCTCGCGCTCACCCGCCTGGGCCTCCAGCTCGGCGGCGCGGCGGGCGGCCTCCTCGGCGGCGGCGAGCCGCTGCGCGCGGGCGCTCGCCGACTCGATCTCGCCGCTGTCGAACGCGTAGGCCCCGCCGTAGTGCTCGCCCAGCGCGGCGAGATCGGTCAGGTCGAGCCCCGCCCCGCCCTTGTTCTCCTGCAGCAGCGCGTCCTGGCGCACGTCGAGACGGACGAAGTCGCGCGACACAGCGGCGCCGCCGAGCGGCACCATGACGCGCTTGCGCGCGACCAGCCCCGGCTTGACCTCGGCGAAGACGGCATCGGGCCCGCGGAAGTAGATCTCCTCCAGCTTTCCGACCTTCTCGCCGTCGACGTCGAGGACGTCCTGCCCGATCCACTGCTCGAAGTGCTCGATCTCCATGGACCGGGTCTACCCCGGCCTGGGGCCGGGCTACCGTGCCGGTCGCAGATCTCGAGCCCCGCCGGGCGCGCCGGCGCGCCTTTGCGCCCGCGCGCGTGTTTGATGATCGTGATGCGCCCCCGGCTGCTCTTCATCTGCCTGGCCACCGCGGCCGCGCTGCTGCCCGCCGCCGCGCCCGCGCGGGCCGCCTACCGGGCCAGGTGCATACCGGACAAGTTCGCCTCGCCCATATGCACGTGGTGGAACGCCAGGGCGACGTTCATCGCCGACGGGGACACGATCAACGCGCGGATCCCGGGCGCCGGCACCAAGCCGATCCGCTTCATCGGGATCAACGCCATGGAGCTTCAGCGCTACAGCAAGTATCCCGACCGGCGCCGCGGCGACTGCCACGGCCTCGAGGCGACGGCACTGATCGAGCGCTACATCCGGGCCTCCCACTTCAAGATCCGGCTCGCCGCCCAGCACCGGGGTTCAATGAGCGGCCACCGCCTGCGCCGCTCGGTGTGGGTGCGCTCGGGCGGGCGATGGAAGGATCTCGCGCGCCTGGAGATCGCCGCGGGCCAGGCGCTGTGGCTCGACAACGGCGACGAGTACGCGCACAACCGCGAGTACGCGTGGCTTGCCGCGAAGGCGATCGCCGCACGGCGCAACCTGTTCGACCCCGCGTTCTGCGGTGCCGGGCCCGACCAGGACCTCCCCCTCTCCGTCGCGGTCAACTGGGACGCCGACGGCTCGGACGGCAGCAACCTCAACGGTGAGTGGGTCGACGTCCGCAACGGCGGCGACCGGCCGCTCAGCCTCGCCGGATGGTTCCTGCGCGACTCGTTCCTGCGCTACTCCTCCGCCGGGGGCGTGAAGGTCCCGGGCTTTCCCTTCCCCGCCTCGGCCGTCGTCCCGGCGCACGGCAGCGTGCGGGTCTACGCCGGCTGCGGGAGCGACTCGGCGCGCGCGTTTCACTGGTGCCAGGCGGACTCCGTGTTCGAGAACGCCACGGGCGCCCCGCGCCACTCGGGCGACGGCGCCTACCTGTTCGACCCCCAGCGCGACCTGCGCGCCGCCTTTCAGTATCCGTGCATGGCCGCGTGCGCAGACCCGCTGGCGGGCACCGTCCGCATCAGCGTGCACCCGACCCGCCCGGAGTCGGTGAGCCTCACCAACACGGGCCGCTCGGCCGTCGACCTCGGCGACCACGCGCTCAAGCTGAGAAACCACGGTCGCGCGGGACAGTTCGTCTTCAGCATCGTCTTCCCGATCGGCAGCCTGCTGGCCGCCGGCCAGACCGCGCAGGTGCCGGCGCCGCGACAGAACGCGTTCTCCGACAACGGAGGCGTGGTCGAGCTGCGCTCGCTGACCGACATTCCGGTCGCCTGCAATGCCTGGGGCTTCGGCC
>JBBQBV010000200.1:0-5683 GCA_038318085.1 Solirubrobacterales bacterium | reverse complement strand
CGTAACTCTGGCTCACGGTGGCGTCAGCTGGTCGACGGCTCCTCGACCGCGATGACCTCGAGGTCGTCGATGCGGTGGAAGTCGGCCGGATTGGCCGTGTAGAGCGGCAGGCCGTTGGCAAGCGCGGTCGCGGCGATCATCGCGTCGTAGGCCCGCGCGGTCGGCTTACGACCAGCTTGTCGCAGCGATGCGGCGACGCGCCCGAAGGCCCGGGCTGCGGGGGCGTCGAACGGCAGCGGGGTGAAGTCGGTCTCCGCTTGCTGTAGATGGGCTTGACGCGCGGCACGCTCCTGCTCGTCCCGCGCCACGAGCGGGCCGACGGACAGTTCGGCGAGCGTCACCGTCGTAATCAGTGGCTCGACGGGAAGTGCGGCGGCTTCGTCGATGCGCGACAACAGGATCACCAGCGAGGTGTCGAGGACGCCTCGCTCACGACGCTCGCCACTCACAGGCCAGCGTCCAGAGCCTCATCCATGTCCGCCCGCAGCGCGGCTGGGTCGACTGCGGGGAGGCGACGCCACCGGGCAAGCAGGGTGTCCGCGGGCAGCGCGGGGGGCGACGCCGGGTGCAGCTCTGCCACAGGCGTTCCAGCCCGCGTGATCGTGATCTGCTCGCCACGAGCCGCGCGGTCGACGACAGCGCCGCCGTGGTTGCGCAACTCACGGATGGTCACATCGGTCACACCCGGAAGGTATCACATGTGATACACGATGCGGGCAGGGCAACGGCCAGGCACGAAGAAGCTGCGTGTCCACATCGACGGGGGACCTAACTGGGGCGCCAACGGCGACCCGGTCACGGGTACCGTCTCGCCGGCTGCGACGCCGACCACAGGAGGGCCAACGGTCACCTCCTGACAGCCACCAACAAGCTGGGGGGTGCCTCCCGAGTCGGGGAGGCACCCCCACCCGTTTCGACAGATGCCGAACCTCGATTTCAGACACGTGCTCATGACGGCCGCCATCCTGCTGGCGACGGCGGCGCCCGCCGCCAGCCAGGGGGCACTGTACGGCGGAAGCGGCGACGACGCGCTGTTCACCAACTACGGGGACACGGTCCACGACGTGCTGGACGGCGGCGCGGGCAACGACCTCTTGACCAGCCACAGCGACAACCCGGTCACCCTCGTGGGTGGGTCGGGCGACGACCGCCTCCGCGGACGCGCCGGTCACGACCGCCTCGAGGGCGGACGCGGAGACGACCGCCTGTTTGCCAAGGGAGTGGCCAACATCCTCCGCGGCGGCCCCGGAGACGACATCATCCACGCCTCCTCGCCGACCGACCGCATCGACTGCGGCTCGGGGCACGACGTCGTCTACGCGCCGCGTGGCGCCTCCATCAGAGGCTGCGAGGTCATCCACCGACGCTGAGGCGGGCTGCCTTCCGTTCGCGCGGGACCAATTGGGCGGTCACCTCGAAATCCAATCCCTCGCTTAGGTCCGGCTTAGCGCCGCGGCCATGCTCAACCGAGGGTTACTCCTATGAGTGCGTTCCAGATCATTGCGCTGGCCATCCTCGGTGTCCTCTATCTGGTCTTCTGTGCATATTGGTGGCGCGGTGGACGCCCCATGAGCGATTCCCGGGATCGGCGTGGCGGCGACGATCGCGTCTAGCCAGCGCTTGGCGTGATGCGAAACCGCCGCGGGTACTGGCGCCGGGTGCGCTCGCTGGAGGGGCGCATGGTGCACGGTGCCGAGAACGCGGTGGTGCGCGCCGAGCATGCGGTGGCGCGCTTGGAGGAGCACGTCCGTGCGGAGGAGCCCTTCTGGCCGGCGCAGATTGCTGCGGCCGGGGCGTTGGTCTTGTACCTGACGCTGCCTAACAAGGTCGTGATCGGGCCGCAGTGGCTGGTTCCCTGCGTGGAGGGAGTGCTGTTGGCGGGACTGGCGCTCAGCACGCCGACGCGCCACCGCGACCAGTCACCGACCCGGCGCGCGCTCGTCGTGGGCCTGCTGGCGCTGGTGAGTGCGACCACGCTCGTGTCGCTGATCCTGTTGACGCATTTCCTGCTCAAGGGCGGCAAGGCCGGAGGGCATCCATTGATCCTTGCCGGGATCGTGCTGTGGGTGACCAACGTGCTGATCTTTGCGATCTGGTACTGGGAGCTCGACCGCGGCGGCTCGAGCATCCGCTGCCATCACACGCTGCAGGGGCGTCCAGACTTCTTGTTTCCACAGATGTCCGAGCCCGAGCTGGCGCCCGGGTGGAAGCCGGGCTTCATCGACTATCTCTACACGTCCCTGACCAACGCCACGGCGTTCAGCCCCACCGACACGATGCCACTGACGGCGACGGCAAAGGTGCTCATGTCGGTCCAGTCGCTGATCGCGCTGGTCACCATCGGACTGGTGGTCTCCCGGGCCGTCAACATCCTGGGCTGACGGTGCGTCCTCGGGCCATGGCTTCGCCGATGGGCCCCTCCGCCACCAACCCGTCGTGGCAAGCTCATCTCCACCGGCGGGCGCTTCGACGGTGAGGTCGAAACCACGTCGGACACGCTCGCGCACCGGAGCTCGACGACGAGGCCGGCGAAGGTTGCTGTTCGCCGGTGTGGTTGTCGCAGTGATCGCGGCTGCCGGCGTGATCATCAATGGCGGAGCCAAGCACGGCGGGCGCCCTGGGGTTGCCTCCTCGCCTCCGGGCCCACCGCCGGCTCCTCCGCGACTCATCGCAGGGCCGGGCGGAAGGCTGCATACCGGAGTCGAGGCTGCGTCCGCGGTGGCGCTTGACGGTGAGCGCGTCCTGCTGCTGGGAGGGCTGAACGGCGCATCGGCCTCGCGACGTGACGTCAGCGTCGTCGCGGGAGGAAGGGAGGTGCGACTCGGCGGTCTGCCCGCGGCGGTGCATGACGCCGCCGCCGTCAGGCTTGGCGGCTCGGTGTACCTGTTCGGAGGCGGTCAGTCGGCCTCTTCGGATGCCATCGTCAGGGTCGATCCCCGGACCGGAGCCTCGCGGCGGGCGGGTCGGCTCCCGGAGCCCCGATCCGACCTCGGTGCCGCAACGATCGGGGACACGGCCTACATGGTCGGCGGATTCACGGAAACGCGGCCGCTTGACTCCGTGCTGGCGTGGCGGCCCGGCCAGCGCCCGCGACAAGTGGCTCGCCTCCCGCTTGGCCTGCGCTACGCCGCCGTGACGGCGGTCGCGGGGCGCTTGATCATTGCGGGAGGCTCGACCCCTCGCGGCGCCAGCCGCGCCGTCTACCGCTTCGATCCCACCCGAGGTCGCCTGACCCGACTGTCGACGCTGCCGGCACCGGTGACCCACGCGGCAGCTGTCAGGCTCGCCGGCTATGCCTACGTCGTCGGTGGGCGTGGCTCGGAGACCGCTGCGCCGGGTCGCGACATCGTCGCCATCGATACCGTGAGCGGTCGCATCTCCCGGGCCGGGCGCCTTCCCAACGGGCTCTCGGACCCCGCCGCCGCGAGCTTCGCGGACCACGCCGTGCTGGCCGGCGGACGCGGAGGAAGAGGGCCGCAGGCGACTGTCACGCTCCTCCGAGCTGAGACGGCGGGGCGTCCCGCCGTGAGCCACGGTCGGGCGGGAGATCTCGCCCCGGGCTCCGATCCCGGCGTCCTGCCGGGCAACCTGCTCATAGCCGACCGGGCCAACGACCGCCTGGTGGAGATCGACCCGCAAGGACGTGTCCGCTGGCAGTTTCCCCGGCGGGGCGATCTCAGGCGCGGCGAGACCTTCCGCGTCCCCGACGATGCCTTCTTCACGACGGATCGCCGACGGATCGTCGCCACCCAGGAAGATGACTTCGCAATCAGCGTCATCGACGTGCGTAGCCACCGAATCGTCTATCGCTACGGCGCGCCTGGCATCCCGGGATCCGGCCCCAATCGCCTCTACAACCCGGACGACGCGATCCCGCTACGCCGAGGCCTGATCATCAGCGCCGACATCAAGAACTGTCGCCTGCTCACCCTCCGACCGCCCAGTCACCGCCCGCTGCGCCAGCTGGGCGCCGTCGGAGCCTGCACCCATGCGCCGCCGAGAAGCTTCGGAAGCCCCAACGGCGCGTTCCCCACCACCGACGGCGGTCTCGTCGTCACCGAGATCACCGGCAACTGGGTGGACTTCCTCGATCGCCGCGGCAAGCTCACCGGCGCGATCCATCCGCCCGGCTTCACCTACCCGTCAGACACAAACCAGATCTCGACGAACCGCTTTCTCAGCGTCGACTACAGCCACCCGGGGGCAGTCGAGATCTTCGACCGCCGCGGACGCGTCACGTGGCGCTTTCACCCGACGGGCAAGCAGGCGCTCGACCATCCCTCGCTCGCGCTTCCGCTGCCAAACGGCGACGTCCTGGTCAACGACGACTTCAACCACCGGGTGATCGTGGTCGACCCCCGCCGCCACCGCATCGTCTGGCAGTACGGCCACCTCGGCCGGGCGGGCCGTGGGCCCGGCTACCTCAACGTCCCCGACGGCGTGGACCTCGCCCCACCCCACGCGGTCGCCAACCGAGTGCGGTAGGCGGATGGAGTTAGCCGGCCGGAAGCTGGATCTCAAAGCACCCGCCATCGTTGGAGGGGGCCGCTTCGATCTCTCCTCCGGCGGCTCTGGCGAGGCGGCGAGCGAGGGGGAGGCCGAGCCCTGCACCGGGCGTATCTGGACTGGCCTGCATGCCAGCGCGACCGCGGCGCCCGGGCTCGAAGATCAGCTCGCGGTCGTCATTGGATACCCCGGCCCCATCGTCCTGGACGCGGTAGATCACCCCAGTGGCGTCCCCTGCCACGCTGATGCGGACATGGCCGCGTCCGTAGCGGCAGGCGTTTTCGACGACCGGGTGCAAGATGCGCTCGACGAACTCGCCGTCCACGCCGACCCGGATTGGACGGGCGGGCGCGCTGACATCCACGACGGCTCGATCCTGCGGCTGGCATGCCGTGGCAATCGCACGGGCGACCTGAGCGGCGTCGCACGTGCCGCGAAGGGGACTGGCTTCCAACCGCGCTGTGGCCAGCAGGGCGTCGAGGGTCCGGCGCATCTGGTCAGAGGAGCCCAGGATCGCCTCGAGCGCCTGACGGTACTCGCTCGGATTCCGCTCGTCTCGCAGCGCGAGCTGCGCCTCCGCTGAGATTTTCGTCAACGGCGTGCGCAGCTCGTGTGAAAGCTCTCCGGAGAACCGCTGCTCGCGGCGCAGACTTGCGGCGAGGCGGTCCAAGAGGCCGTCGAGGGTTGCCGCGAGCGCCGTAAGCTCGTCGTGCGGCGGGCCGAGGGCGAAGCGGCGATCGATGTTGCGCTCACTCCATTCGGCGGCCGCCTCGGTCATCTTCCCAACTGGCCGCAGCGCACCCGCGATCAGCCACCATCCGGCTACGGCGACCGCCACCAGCACGACACCGGCCAGGGCCAGGGAGGCCACCAGAGCGGTCCATGCTGTGGAGCGGTAGGGCGCCAGCGAGACTCCGGCGACAACCGTTCCGACTCGGCGCCCTCTTGAGCGCACCGGTAGCGCCAGGAGGCGCGTGTCGTGGCCTCCGACGTCGGCGAAGTGGCGCGGCGCGCCGGCGAGCGACCGGGCGGCGGCGTCGACCGCTCGCGACGCGCGTGGAGCCTCCAGCGCACGAGGGCCGGCGAAGACCCACACCGGCGTATCGCCGGCTCCGGCGTCGGGCGCCTCGCGGACGGAGAGCCTCCCGTCGAGGGTGGAGAGCGCCGAGAGCTCAGC
>JBBQBV010000199.1:0-5714 GCA_038318085.1 Solirubrobacterales bacterium | reverse complement strand
TTGGCGCCGCTGGTCGCCGCGCTCGCCCCCGGCCTGATCGCCGAGCGTGGCTGCGGGACGCTGACCGCGGCGAAGTTGATCGGTGAGATCGCGGGCATCGCCCGCTTCGCAAGCGACGCCAAGCTCGCGCGCGCCGCCGCCGCGGCGCCGATCCCGGCATCGTCGGGACGAACCGATCGCCATCGCCTCGACCGGGGCGGCAACCGCCAGCTCAACTGCGCGCTGCATCGCCTCGCGATCTCCAAGGCCCGCCTGGACCCCGAGACCGCCGCCTACCTCGCCCGCAAGCAGGCCGAAGGCAAGACCCGCCGCGAAGCGATCCGCTGTCTCAAGCGCTACCTCGCTCGCCGCGTCTTCCGGCTCCTGCAGCCGTCATCATCGCCACCGCCCGCGGCATCCACGGCGATCGGGGAACGCCCGCCCGTCGTCGCGAAGGCCAGCCACATGATCGCCTGCACAACGACGTCGGGACCATTCGTCTTGACATAGGAGCAACCACCGATCCCGCCGGCGTCACGACGCCGCATGCGGTCGCCAGGCGCCGCCGGCCGGGCACCCGAAGGGCCCAACCCTGCCGATGCCCGGCCGACGACGCCTGACTCGGCCTGCAGCGCCATGACACCACCGATCATCGGTGGATCCAGGCTGAGACTGGTCTTGCGTTCGGGCGGACGGGCAGCTACCGTCGGCCCCCGACTGGGGGCTCAAAGGAGGAGATTGTGGTGCGCCTGTACGTAATGACTCTGGTGACCCTGCTGGGTGCGGTCTTGGCGGCGGTGGCGTTCGCGGGAGGCTCGGGCCACGCGACGGCCCAAGCGGACGCGAAGGGCCACTTGACGCCCAGACAGCAGGCGCTGGTCTCCGGAGCCGCTGCGCAGGCGCTCGAAGACGCCAACGCCCCTGCGGCGCTGGCCCCACAGCAGCAGGCGCTGTCCCAGACCCCGACCAATCAGACCGGCTGCCCGGTCGACCGAGGCTCGAACGTCCGGGTCAACCAGAACTGCCTGAACCTGACCGACCCGGACCTCGCCGGGCGCGCCCAAGCGCAGAACGAGACGTCCATCGCCCAGGATCCCAAGGCCCCCGGGCATCTGGTGGGTTCGTCGAACGACTACCGCCGCGGAGACGGCGGCTGCTACACGTCGTACTCGACCACGAACGGGCGAACGTGGGCCGACTCCACGCCGCCGATCAGCTACACCCGCGGCGACGCATTCGGGTTCCTGCGCCAGTACTGGCAGGCCAGCGGCGACACGTCGGTCGCCTGGGACACCAAGGGCAACGCCTACCTGTCCTGCCAGACGTTCAACCGGGGCCAGCCGGTGTCTGCCAACCCCGACCAGTCCAGCGGGCTCTACGTCTTGCGCTCGACCGGCACGGGCGGCGCGTCGTGGAACTTTCCGGCCCGGCCGGTCGCGGAGTTCAAGGACACCGCCGGCGAGGGCACGACGCTGCTCGACAAGCAGCTCATGACGATCGACAACCATGAGGGCAGCCCCTTCCAGGACCGCATCTACGTGACCTACACGCTGTTCGCGGCGGACGGCACCTCCTACATCTATGAGTCCTACTCCGCGGACTACGGCGAGCACTTCAGCGCCCCCGTGCTCGTCAGCCGCGACAGCGACCTGTGCCCGCTGCAGTTCGGGGTCCCGACGCCGCGGGGCCGCTGCAACGTCAACCAGTTCTCGCAGCCGTTCACCGGCGCCGACGGCGCGCTCTACGTCACGTGGGCCAACTTCAACGTCACCGACGTCAAGCCGGCCGCAGACGCTGACGGCGGGGGGGACAACCTCGCCCCGGCGCCCGCCGGGAAGGACAACCGCGACCAGGTCCTGCTGGCGCGGTCCACCGACGGCGGCCGGACGTTCTCGGCGCCGGTGAAGGTGGCGGACTACTACGACCTGCCGGACTGCGCGACCTACCAGCAGGGCAAGGACGAGGGACGCGCCTGCGTCCCGGAGAAGGGGCCGACGGCCAACTCGTACTTCCGGGCGGCCAACTACCCGGTGGGCGCCGTCGACCCGGTGCATCCCAAGCGCGTGCTGGTCTCCTTCGGCTCCTACCTCAACCGCCACTCCAACGAGGCCAACGGCTGCGTGCCGAAGGGGTTCAACCCGGACACGTTCCAGGCCCTCTACGAGGGCGTCAAGGCAGAGGGGGCCTGCAACAACGACATCGTCGTCAGCCGCTCCGACAACGCCGGAGCCTCGTTCACGGGCACGAGCACCAACGTCCGCAAGCTGCCGTCGGCGCGCGCCGACGACAAGGCCGCCGACCAGTGGTTTCAGTGGGCGGCCTTCGATCCGGAGGGCCGGTTCGCGGTGTCCTCTTATGACCGGGCCTACGGGAACGACGAGAAGACCGGGTTCTCGGACTTCAGTCTCTCGGGCTCGCGCAACGGGAGCAGCTTCGCGACCAAGCGCGTGACCACCGGGTCGATGCCGCCGCCCACGCAGTTCGGCGGCACGTTCTGGGGCGACTACACGGGCATGAGCGCCGAGGGCAGCGCTCACCCGATCTGGTCTGACACGCGTGACCCGGAGCTGTTCGCGTGCCTGGACGGCAGCGGCAAGGTCGCGGTGCCGCCGGCCGTGTGCACGATGCCCGGCGACAACGCCGACCCGGCCAACGATGAGAACGCCTACACGACGACGACGCCGGTCCCGGTGCCGTAGCCGGCAGCGCGGGCGCGGGAGGGCCGCTGCGAGCGGCTCTCCCGGGTGTTCGATGACGTCCGCCGTCCATGCGAACATGTGTTCGCTGTGTACGCCGAGCTCCACTGCCACTCCGCCTTCTCGTTCTTAGACGGCGCCTCGCTGCCGGACGAGCTGGTCGCAGCCGCCGCCGGGCTCGGCTACGGCGCGCTCGCGCTGACCGACCACAACGGCGTCTTCGGCTCGATGGAGCACGCGCAGGCGGCGAAGGGGCTGGGGATGCGGGCGATCCACGGGGCGGAGGTCGACGTGACCGACAGCGTGTCCTGTGCGGCGCGGCATCTGACGCTGCTGGTGGCCGACCACCGCGGCTGGAGCAATCTCTGCCGCCTGCTCACGCGCGCGCACGCCCACACGCGCGCGGCCGGGGGCGGGCGGGTGGTGATCGGCGCGTCCGTGTCGCTGGAGGCGGTGCTCGAGCACGCCGAGGGCCTCGTGTGCCTGAGCGGCTGCGCGCGCCGGGGCGTGCGCGACGAGCCGACGATGCGCCGGCTGCTGGGCGCCTTCGGGCCGGAGAACTTCCGCGTCGAGCTGCAGCGGCCCTTCCAGCGTCACGACCGGGCGCTCAACCGGGGGCTGGAGTCGCTCGCGCGCCGGCTCGGGGTGCCGGCGGTCGCGACGGGCAACGTCCACGCGCACACGCGGGCGCGGGCGCGGCTGCAGGACGCCTTCGTCGCCATCCGCGAGCACGCGACGCTGGACGCCTCCGAGCCGTTGCGGCGCGGCAACCACTCCCACGTCATGGCCTCGCCGAAGGCGATGGCGGCGCGCTTCGCCGACCATCCCGACGCGGTGAAGGAGACACTGCGGCTGGCGGAGCGGCTGACGTTCGACCTCTGCAGCGATCTCGGCTACCGCTACCCCGGCGCGGAGGACGGCGGCGCTGACCGCCAGCTGGCCGAGCTGTGCTGGGCGAAGATGGACGAGCGCTATCCGGCCGGGCATCGCTGCCGGACCGGCGCGCACGGGCGCCTGCAGGAGGAGCTGCGCGTCATCCGCAAGCTCGGCCTTTCGGGCTTTTTCATCCTGCACCGCGACCTGCTCGAGCTCGCGCGTGAGGTCGCCGCCGAGGTGCGGGGGACGGACACGGCGCGGGCGCTGCTGCCGCCGGGGCGCGGCCGCGGGTCCTCCGTGTCGTCGATCGTGTGCTACCTCACGGGGCTCTCGCACATCGATCCGATCGAGAACGAGCTGTTCCTCGGGCGCTTTCTCAACGAGGAGCTCACCGCGCTGCCGGACATCGACCTGGACTTCCCGCGCGACATTCGCGCGGTGCTGATCCCGCGCGTGCACGAGCGCTACGGCAACGAGCATGCGGCGCTCGTGGCGGCGTTTGCGAGCTTCAAGTCGCGCGGGGCGATCCGCGAGATCGGCAAGGCGCTCGGCCTGCCGCCTGGGGAGATCGAGCGGGTGGCGCGGGTGGCCGAGCCCTGGGCGCAGTCCGTCGGCGAGGACATCGAGATCGCGCTGGGCGCCGCGGCCGAGGCGGCGGGGGAGACCCATACGGCGCGGGCGGCGCAGGCGCACGGCGAGTGGGACCGCCATGGCGACAAGGGCTGGGTGCCGCCTGCGGGCCACCCGCCTGCACCCGCGACCTCCGGCGCCCTGCCGGGGCGCTGGGGCTGGCTGTCGCGCCTGGCGGCCGAGGCCTACGGCCTGCCGCGCCATCTCTCCCAGCACCCCGGCGGGATGATCGTCGCCACGCGCCCGCTGGTGGACTGCGTCCCCCTCGTGCCGGCCGCGATGAAGGGCCGGCAGATGTGCCACTGGGAAAAGGACTCCTGCGCGGACGCGGGCTTTTTGAAGATCGACCTGCTCGGCCTGGGCATGCTCTCGGCGGTCGAGCGCTGCGTGGAAGAGGTCTGGGCAACTCGGCGGACCCGCATCGATCTCAGCCGCATCGCCTTCGACGACGGCCCCACCTACGACGCGATCCAGCGGGCGGACACGATGGGCGTGTTTCAGATCGAGAGCCGCGCGCAGATGCAGTCCCTGCTGCGCACGCGGCCCGAGACGCTGGACGACCTCACGATCCAGGTGGCGATCGTGCGGCCGGGGCCGATCGTCGGCGGCGCGGTCAACCCGTACATCGATCGTAAGCAGAAGCTGCGCGAGAACCCGGACTTCGAGGTGCCCTACGACCACCCGTCGCTGGAGCCCGTGCTGCGCGACACGCTCGGCACGATCATCTTCCAGGACCAGGTGCTCGAGGTCGCGATGGCCTTCGCCGGCTTCTCTCCGGGGGAGGCGGAGGGCCTGCGGCGGGCGATGAGCCGCAAGCGCTCCGCGGCGGCGATCGAGGCCTACCACGCGCGCTTCGTCGAGGGCGCGGCGCGCACGCACGGGGCAGACCGGGAGACCGCGGAGCGGATCTTCACGATGGTCGCGGGCTTCTCGGGCTTCGGCTTTCCCAAGGCGCACGGGGCCGCGTTCGGGCTGCTCGCCTACCAGTCGACCTGGCTGCGCGTGCACTACAAGCCGGAGTTCACGTGCGCGCTGCTCAACGAGCAGCCGATGGGCTTCTATCCCTCCGACACCCTGATCCACGAGGCGCAGCGGACGGGCATCGAGGTGCTGGCCCCCGACGTCAACCACTCGCAGGTGCTCTGCCGCGTCGAGGCGCCGGACCGCATCCGGGTCGGCCTGGGCTACCTCAACGGCGCGCGGGCGGAGGAGGTCGCCGCCGTCGTCGCCGCGCGCGAGGCGGCGGGCCCGTTCTCCTCGCTCGGAGAGCTGGCCTCCCGGGCGGGCGCCGGGCGGCCGTCGCTGTCCGTGCTCGCGTGGAGCGGCGCGTGCGACTCGCTGATCGGAGCCCGGACCGAGCAGACGCGGCGGACGGCCCTGTGGCGCCTCGGGGTGGCGTCGCCGGCGACGCGCACGAGCGAGGGGGCGCAGCTCGCGCTGCCGCTCGAGCTGCCCGAGGCGCCGGAGCTCAAGCCGCTCGAGCCCTGGGAGCGGATGGTCGCCGACTACGCGACGACGGGGGTGACCGCGGGG
>JBBQBV010000198.1:0-5763 GCA_038318085.1 Solirubrobacterales bacterium | reverse complement strand
CGTTCGCGGGCATCCGGCGGCGGCGCGGGCGTGGGCCGCGGCGAAGCTAGCGACTTCCGTCCGGCCGGCCGTGCTGCTCGTCGCGCGCCGGACGGGGCGGCTCGCGGCGCCGCTCCAGGACGCGGCAGGCGCCGCGCTCGGGGACCGGTTGCTCCTCCTCGGCGGACTGACCGCCGCCGACACGTCGTCGGCCGGCGTCCTGCTGGCGGGGCCGACGCGCGACCGCCCGCTCGGGAGCCTTCCCGTCGCGCTTCACGACGCGGCCGCGGTCCGGCTGGGACAGGCCGCCTACCTCTTCGGCGGGGGCGACGGCACCGAGCAGCTCGACGCGATTCTCCGGATCGACGCCGCGGGGCGTGTCGTCCGCGTCGGCCGTCTGCCGGCGCCGAGCTCCGACCAGGCAGCGGCCGCCGTCGGCGGAACCGCCTACGTCGTCGGCGGATACACGGGCGCGCGCTGGCTCGACACGATCGTCGCCTGGCGTCCCGGCGAGCCCGCGCGCGTGGTCGCGCGGCTGCCCTGGCCGCTCCGCTACGCCGCCGTGGCGGCCGTCCCCGGCGGCGTGGTCGTCGCAGGCGGATCGCTGCCCGACGGCTCCGCGAGCAGCGCCGTCCTCGAATACCAGCCCCGATCCGGCCGTGTCGTGCGGCTCGCGACGCTGCCCACGCCGACAACGCACGCCGCGGCCGCGACGCTGCGCGGTGTCGCGTACGTGATCGGCGGGCGCGGTGCGGTGCCGGGGACGCCGACGCGGGCGGTGGTCGCAGTCGACCCGCACGCGGGGACGGTGCGGCCCGCGGCCCGCCTCCCGTCCGCGCTCTCCGACGCAACCGCCGCCGCCCTCGGCCATCGGATCCTCGTGGCGGGCGGCCGCGGCACTGCCGGCACCGTCGACTCGCTCCTCGAGCTCGCGCGGCCCGTGCCGCGGACCGAACGCCGGCCAGCCGCGATCCGAAGCGTCTACGCCGCTGACGGCGCAAACATGCTCGACCCGAGAGTGCGGCAGGACCCGCCGCGCGTCTACGTGCCGGAGAGCCTCGGCAACGAGGTCGCCGTGATCGACCCGCGGAGCTACCGGGTCGTCGCCCGCTTCCCGACCGGGTCGCTGCCCCAGCACGTCACGCCTGCCTGGGATCTGCGGACGCTCTACGTCCTGAACGACACCGGCAACAGCCTGACGCCGATCGACCCTGCCACCGCTCGGCCTGGCCGGCCGATCCGCGTCCGCGACCCGTACAACCTCTACTTCACGGTTGACGGCCGCTCGGCGATCGTCGTCGCCGAGGCGCTGGCCCGGCTCGACTTCCGCGACCCGCACACCTTCCGCCTCCAGCACTCCCTGCACGTCCCCTGCAGCGGGGTCGACCACATGGACTTCTCCGGCGACGGCTCCTATGCGATTGTGAGCTGCGAGTTCTCGGGGCAGTTGCTCGAGGTGGACATGCGGCGGAAGCGGCTGCTCCGCACGCTCCGGCTTCCGGACGGCGCTCGGGGGATGCCGCAGGACGTCAAGGTCGCGCCCGACGGGAGGCTCTTCTACGTCGCCGACCAGCACGCCAACGGCCTCTGGGTGGTGGACGGGCCGACCTTCCGCGTGACCGGGTTCCTGCCGACTGGCCTCGGCGTCCACGGGCTCTACCCGAGCCGCGACGGGACGCTCCTCTACGCGTCGAACCGCGGCGAGGGCTCGATCTCCGTGATCAGCTTCCGGACCCGCCGTGCGATTGCGAAGTGGCGTATCCCCGGCGGTGGCAGCCCGGACATGGGCGGTGTCTCCGCGGACGGGAAGGTGCTCTGGCTCACCGGGCGCTACGACAGTGCCGTCTACGCGATCTCGACCCGGAACGGCCGGCTATTGGCGCGGATCCCGGTCGGGCCGGGGCCGCACGGGCTCTGCGTCTGGCCGCAACCCGGCCGCTTCTCACTCGGGCACACGGGGATCTTGCGCTAGAGGATGTGTTGGGGTAGAAGGTAGGCGCAGAGCGCGAGCGCACCCAGCTCGGCCGGTAGATCCTCCTCGGCCGCCGCGAGCGCGAGCGCCCAGACCGCGTACCAGGACAGAAGCCACGGCGTCGTCGCGAACATGAGGAGCGCGGCGCGGCCCAGTGCCGGCTGCCCGCGCAGCCGCCGGCGGGCGAGCAACGCATACCCCAGCGCGAAGAGCCCCAGAGCGGTGGCGAAGACCGCGCCGTGCGGCAGCCCCGTAAGGGATTCTAGGCGCCGCGGGAGTGCGTCCTTCGTGCCCGTGTGGGCGTGGCTTGCAAGCGGTCCGAAGACTCTCGCCCATGAGGTGCCGAAGGTGGCAGTCGCCGCAGCCGCCAGAAGAGCGCCTGCTAGCGCCAAGCCCAGCCAGTAGCGGCGGGGCCGCCCACCCAGGCCGTCGAGGGGGACGAACGCGAGCGGCAGCCACTTGACGCCACCCGCGAGCGCCCAGGCCGCCCCCGCGCCCGCCGGTCGCCGCAAGGCGAGCGCCAACGCCGCCAGGACGGCTGCGACGGCCAGAGCGTCGTTGTGGCCGCCGCCGGCGGCGCCGAGAGCGAGCAGCGGGTTCCAGCCGAGGAGGGCGACCGCGCGGGCCGGCCGCGTGACGAGCGAGCCAGCGAGCGCCGTGATACCGAGCATCGCGAGCGCCGCGACCGATTTGTAGATCCAGGCCGCGGCCGACGGCGATGCGCCGGCGGCGAGTGCCACCGGCTCGGACGCGAGGGTGAAGGCGGGACCGTAGACAGACGTGCTGTCGCGCCAGCCAACGTAGGCGAAGGCCGCGTCCCGGCGGAACCGCGACGGCGGCGCGACGTAGGGATCGGCGTCGTGGACAGTGGCGATCCGCCCGTAGTCCCAGTAACTCCAGGCGTCGGCGGAGCCGATCAGGGGTGCGGCGAGCGGGACGAGCTGGATCGCGAGAGCGAGCGTCGCGACCGGCGCCAAGCCCACCCGTGGTGTGCGTCCGAGCGCCGCTAGCGCGACGAGGTAGAGGAGGAACGCGGCGGCTGAGCAGCCGAGGAAGACCGCGGCCCAGATCCCGCCGCCCGCCGGGCGTCCCGGAGCGTGGACGACGCTCGACGATCGTGGCCACGCCGCGGCGACGCAGCCGCCGAGCAGGAGCAGCGCACCGCACCCGGCGGCGAGGGCGGTCCTCGCTCTGCGGCTCACTCCTCCCGCAGCGTCGCGCCGAGCGGCAGCCGGCGGATCCCGCGCTGCGCGAGCACGGCCGCGAGGAGGGCGCCGAGGACGGCGGCGCCGGCGAGTGCAGCAAGGAAGCTCCACGGGCCGGCGAGGTGATCGGGCGGCGGATCGAAGACATGGCGCAGCATCGCGACCAGCATCTCGGCAAGCAGCCAGCCGAGGAGGGCCGCCAGTGCGAGCGCCGCGGCGAGGACGAGTGCCGCCTCGCTCCAGAGGAAGGCGGCGGTCTGCCGGAGGGAGGCGCCGAGCGCCGCCATCGTCGCGAGCTCCTGGCGGCGCTCGGCGAGTCCCACGCTTACGAAGAGGATCATCGCCGCCGCCGCTAGAGCGACCGCGAAAGCCTCCTCGATCCGCGCGATCCCGCGCAGCTCCACGGTCGTGATCGAGCTCGCCGTCTGCGTCGCCTGGCGCCGGATGTCCTGGACGAGGGCGCCGGGAGCGGCCGCTGCGACGCGCCGTGCGACTGCCGCCGGATCGCCGCTCGCGCGTGCGAAGACGACGTTCGGGCCCGGGTCGTGGGTCTGCGCGAGCAGGTACCGGAGGTTGACGACCATGAACGAGTCCCGCGGGGCCGCCGGGAACTCCTGGACGATCCCGGCGACGTGGAAGGGGACGACGCGGAACGCGTGCGTCCGCCGATCGAGCACGCGCAGCTTCAGCAGGTCGCCGCTCCGCAGCGAGTAGTCGGTGATCGTCTCCTGCGAGACGAGGACGCCGTCGGGCTGGGCGCGCAGGCGCCGCAGCGTCTCGACCGCGCCTCCGCCGACGAAGTACGAATCCCGGAGAGTCGTCCCGCGCGTCAGCGTCGCCGGGTCGATCCCGAAGGTGTCCTGCAGGTCGGGGCCCACGTAGGCGTAGGAGTGGTCGAGCGCGGTCACTCCGCGCACGCCCGGAACGGCGGCGATGCGCTGCCCGAGCCCCGCCTGCGCCCTGCTCCCCGATGGCGCGCTCGCGACGATGTCGGCGCCGAGCGTCAACTGCGCATCGATGCTGACCTGCTGGTCGTAAGTCGCTGCGAAGACGCCGAGCTCGACCCCGAAGGCGAGCAGGAGGCCGACGACGAGCAGACCTCGGTTGATCGCGCGCCCTCGCCGTCCGGCGCTCGCGAGCAAGAACCGCACAGGCGAGCTAGCGCGGCCGCGCCCGGCGAGCGCCCGGAACGCTCGGCCGCGCAGCCGCAGGAGCAGGAGGGCCGCGCCGATCCAGAGGAGCGCCGGCGCGAGGAACATGTAGACCGAGAGCGAGAGGGTCGGATTCGAGTCCGGGTTGACGACCGCCGAGAAGCCGGTGCGGGCGGTGAGCCAGTAGACAAGGCCGGAGACAGCCAGCGCGGCGAGGTCGAGGTAGAGCCGCTCCCACAGCGGCCGCCCCTCGCGCCGGACGCTGCGCCGGCTCTCGCCGACGGCGGTCCGCAGGGTCGAGAGCGTGGCACCGACGCGTGCCGCCGCGGCGCCGGCCGCGCCGAGCGCGGCGCAGAGGCCGAAGGTGGCGGCGACGCGGAGCGCGCCGACGCCGCCCGTCGAGGCTGCGAGTCGGAGGGCGAGGAAGGCGCCGGCCGTTCCGAGCGCGCCCGCCAGCACGCCGAGCGCCAGGCTCTCGATAGCGGCGAGCACGAGCAGGCTCCTGCGGGAGGCGCCGCGCGCACGCAGCAGCGCGAGGTCGCGACGGTCGCGCTCGGCGGTTCCGAGTGCGGCGAGGTAGGCGAGCCCGAGGCCGATGAGCGCGCCCGGCACGGCGAGCATCACGTACAGCGTCTCGGCGTAGAGCGCGTCTCCGGCGGCGCTCGAGAGGCCGTCGGCGAGGTTGTCCACGAACTGCACGCGGCCCGGGAGCGAGCGCTCGACGCGGTTGCGGATCTGTGTCGCGCGGCGGAGGGCGGATGCAGGGCTGCCCGCGATCGCGGCCGGGTCGACCTGCGCCTGCACCTGCCACTGGACGCCCGTTGGCTCGCCCGGGACGCCGGCGGAGCTGCCGCCGGCCGGCGGCAGCTCCGGCGCGAGCGTGTGCGCGAACGTCGCGAGCGGGAGGATCGCGAGGTTCGCAGGCGGCCGGGCGGGCGCCGGGCCGAGGAGCGGGTCGAGCGGCTGGAAGAGAACGTCGGCCGCGGTGACGAGAGCGATTCCGCTCACGCGGAAGCGGCGGGGCCGGGAGCCTCGCCGTGGCGTCAGGAGCACCGCGTCGCCGGGCTGCGCCTGAAGCGTCGCCGCCAGCTGCTGGTCGAGGACGATCTCGCCGGGCCTCAGCCCGCCGCGCAGGAAGCGGAACGTACGCAGGTGCGTCAGGTATCCCGGCGGCACCGCGAGGATCGCGCCGGCGCCCGACCGGATCGTCCCCGCCGAGCGGTGCTCTGCTCCTGCGAGCGGGGCCGTCGCGACGGGCGAAGCCTGGAGCACGCCCGGCTGCCTCGCAACCGCGGCCGCGACCCTCCGGGCGGAGGCATAGGAGCGAGCGGGCCCTGCCAGTCGAGCGGCACGCTCCGGGTCGCCGACGCCGTCATTGTCCCGAGTGAGTGGCCGACGAAGAGGATCATCGAGCCGAGCAGGGCCACCGCTGCCGCGAGCGTCAGGACGCGGACGG